>JBDGTD010000041.1:0-17461 GCA_042217165.1 Haloferacaceae archaeon
AGTGGATGTGAAGCACCCAGTCGCCGTCTCGGTAGTGTAGTTCCGCACCCGTTGTCTCGTACTCGTCGGAGAATAGGTATTCGGAGTGCGGTGTGTTGCTGTCCTCGCCGGGGAGTACGTAGTCAGCTTCGATTCGACCGTCGGTCGTGGCGAGGCTCACGTAGTCGTCGTGGAACGTCGCAGTGCGCTTGTCGTAGACGACGTGTGGGCTGGTGAACGTGGGTTTGGACGCTTTCTTCCCGTTCTTCCAGCGGGCGACGACGCTCTTGCAGGCTTCGGCGGCCTTGTTCCGAGCGGCTTGTACCAGCCCACTGTTGAACCCGTCTGTTTTCTCGCGTACGTCGTCGTAGGTTTCGTCCTCTAGCGTTGTCTTGCTGGTAGTGACGTAGTCGCCTTGGAACGCGTGGTCAACAACGGACTGCGCCGACCAGAGGAAGGTGTCTACGGTATCGTGGAGGAGTGCGGCGTCAGCACTGTCCACGTCGAGTGTAACGGGGACGGTGCGCCGCACGTCCATATCGTATATGTAGAGAGAATATTTCTTAATCGTTGGGAGGAGGAACGGCCTGACGCAGTAGTGTGGTTTGGTTCCCAGCTATCCGCCTCGTCCCACAGCTTCAGCTGTGGGTTTCGCCTTACACGTTCTATAAGTGTAGGCCGGCGGGAACGGATCGTATGCTCCGGCTCCTCGACGGCGACGACGTGCGCGCGTCTGCGCCGACCCCGACGGTCGTGCGCGCGGTAGAGGACGCCTTCGCCGCCGCCGACCGCGGCGACGTGGTGATGCCCCCGAAGTCGTACGTCGACCTCGACCAGTACGACGGCGACTTCCGCGCGATGCCGGCCTACGTCGACGGCGAGACGTGGGACGCGGCGGGGCTGAAGTGGGTGAACTCCCACCCGTACAACCCCGAACGGTTCGACCTCCCGACGGTCATGGGCGTGATGGTCTACTCCGACCCCGAGACGGCGCGGCCGCTCGCGGTCCTCGACGGGCGTGAACTCACCCGTCTCCGGACCGGCGCGGCCGCCGCGGTCGCCACCGACCACCTCGCGGTCAGCGACGCCCGGTCGCTCGGCATCGTCGGCGCGGGCGCGCAGTCGTACGCACAGCTGGAGGCGATCGCGACCGTCCGCGGCATCGAAGAGGTCGTGATCACGGACGTCGACGAGTCGGCTGCGGCGCGGTTCGTCGAGGCCACGAGCGACCGGTTCGACGTGCGAGCCGGGACGGTCACGGAGGCCGCCGCCTGTGACGTGCTCTCGACCACGACGCCCGTCGAGGAGCCGGTCGTCCCGCGCGAAGCGGTCGGCGAGCGCACGCATATCAACGCGATGGGGGCGGACGCGGCCGGAAAACACGAACTCGCGGACGCGATCCTCGAGGACGCCCTGATCGTGATCGACGACTACGACCAGTGTGTCCACTCCGGCGAGATCAACGTCCCCTGGAGCGCGGGGCTGCTCTCCGACGAGGACCTCCACGCCGAGTTGGGGGCGATAGTCACCGGCAGGACGCCCGGGCGCACGGCGGAGACGGGGATCACCGTCTTCGACTCGACCGGGCTGGCGATACAGGACGTCGCGGCCGCACACGTCGTCTACGAGGCGGCGACCGAGGAGGAGCGGGGAACCGAGTTCGACCTGCTCGGGCTCTGATCTTCGCCGGCCTTCGGGAGAACGCGCACGGCGGCGACCAAGACCACGAGGAGCGGGAACGGTTCGGCCCGCGGCGCCGGGGCAGGGAGACACGATAGCGTGGCGGTACGGTAGCCCTCGCTCTTGCCCTCACGCGAGCGCGCCGCGGGCGTCGGCTCCGCGTCGGTCGCTCCTTCGTCGTCGCTCACTCCGCTCCGTCCTCGATCTCGATCGCGGGGCGGCCCGGTTCGGCCGTCCGCGCGACGTCGTCTGGCGCCTCGTCGGCCGCGAGCACCCGCACCTCGGCGTCGAACTCGCGTTCGACCAGCCACGCGGCGCGGCGGAGCGCCGTCTGCTCGCCCTCGGGGGCGAGCGTCGGCTGGAGCGCCTCGCGCTCTGCGTCTAGCTCCCGGGCGTAGTCGACGACGGCGTTGCCGACCTCGCGGAACTCCGCGTCGCTCATCAGTTCGCCGACGAGGTCGTCGGCGTCGCTCGCCATCGCGACCTCGCGGGCGCGGTATTTCCACGCCGGCGTCACAACGATGTCGACGCGCGCCGGGTCGTCGATGTCGGCCATCTCGACGATGCTCCGCACGTCCTCGCGGGTCGCCGCGACCAGCCGCCGGCGCTCGGCGGCGCGGTCGGTCGGGCCCTCGGGCTCGGGCCAGTCGGCGTCGGCGACGAACCCGTCGTCGCCGAGCGCGTCTCCCAGCTCCTCCGCGAGGTGGGGTGCGACGGGCGCGAAGAGCCGCGTCGCGACGCGCAGGCCGCGCGCGAACGTCGGGGCGTGGACGGCGTCGACGTGGTCGCGGTACGACCGCAGCGTGTCGACCAGTTCCTGAGCCTCCCGGAGCGCCGTGTTGAACGTCAGGTCGTCGTACTCCTCGGTGGCGACCGCGATCGCGGCGTCGACCTCGTCGCGGACGTACCGCGCGGTCGGGCCGTCGTCGCCCTCGGCGGCGGGGTCGAACGCCTCGACGGTCTGTTTCAGGCGCGTCAGGAACTGGTGGGTCGAGCGCACGCCCTCCTCGGACCAGTCGAAGTCGCGGTCGGGCTGGGCCGCCCGCATCATGAACAGGCGCGCGGTGTCGGCGCCGTACTCCTCGACGATGCGCTGGGGCGAGACGACGTTGCCCTTCGACTTCGACATCTTCTCGCCCTCCAGTTTGACCATCCCCTGCGCGAGCAGGTTGGTAAACGGCTCGCGGTGGTCGAGCATCCCCAGGTCGGAGACGACCTTCGTCACGAACCGGGAGTAGAGCAGGTGCATCACCGCGTGCTCGATCCCCCCGACGTACTGGTCGACGGGCATCCAGTCGTTGGCGCGGGAGACGTCGAAGGGGGCGTCCGTGGCGTCGGGCGAGACGTAGCGCAGGAAGTACCACGAGGAGTCGACGAACGTGTCCATCGTGTCCGTCTCGCGCGTGGCCGGCCCGCCGCAGTCGGGACAGGTCGTCTCTTTCCACGCCTCGGCCGCGTCGAGGGGGTTGCCCGTCGTGTTGACGAACTCGGGGAGTTCGACCGGCAGGTCGTCCTCGGGGACGAGAACGTCGCCACAGTCGGGGCAGTTCACGACGGGGATCGGCGTCCCCCAGTAGCGCTGGCGGGAGATACCCCAGTCGCGCAGGCGGTACTGCGCCGCGAACTCCGCCCCCTCCGTCGCCTCGGTGATCCGCTCGCGCGCCTCGGCGCTCGGGAGACCGGTGAACTCGCCGGAGTCGACGAGGACGCCGTCGTCGGTGAACGCGCGCTCGCTCACGTCCGGGGCCTCGTCCGCGCCGGGCGCGACCACCGGGCGGATCTCGACGCCCATCCGCGTCGCGAACGCGTGGTCCCGGTCGTCGTGGCCCGGGACGCCCATCAGCGCGCCCGTCCCGACGTCCGAGAGGACGAAGTCCGCGACGAAGACGGGGAGGTCCTCGCCCGTCACGGGGTTGGTCGCCGTCAGGTCGGTCGCGACGCCGTTCGGCTCGTCGCCCTCGGGGTCGGCCTCGTGGTGAACGAACTCGTGGACGGCGTCGTCCTCGGCGGCGAGCCGTCGGGAGATCTCGTGGTCCGGCGCGAGCGCGAAGAAGGTCGCGCCGAAGACGGTGTCCGCACGGGTGGTAAAGGCCTCGACGGTCCCGTAGTCGGCGTCCGGTCCCGAGACCTCGAACGGCAGACGCGTCCCCTCCTGTCTGCCGATCCAGTTGCGCTGCATCTCGCGCACGGAGTCGGGCCAGCCCTCCAGGTCGTCGATGGCGGAGAGCAGTTCGTCGGCGTACTCGGTGATCCGCAGGAACCACTGGGCCAGGTCGCGGCGCTCGACGGCCGTGTCACACCGCCAGCACAGTTCTGCTTCGCCCTCACCCTCGACCTGCTCGTCCGCGAGGACGGTCTCACAGGACGGACACCAGTTCACCTCGGCGTCGCGCTTCTCGACCAGCCCCGCGTCGTGGAACTCGCGGAACAGCCACTGGTTCCAGCGGTAGTACTCGGGCCGGCAGGTAGTGACCTCGCGCTCCCAGTCGTAACCAAAGCCCATCGACTCCATCTGGCCCTTCATCGTCTCGATGCAGTCGAACGTCCAGTCGGCGGGGTTCGAGTCGCGCTCTTTCGCCGCGTTCTCCGCGGGCAGGCCGAACGCGTCCCACCCCATCGGATGGAGGACGTCGTCGCCCCGCATCCGGCGGTAGCGGGCGTAGGCGTCCGTGATCGTGTAGTTCCGGACGTGGCCCATGTGGAGCTTCCCCGACGGGTAGGGGTACATCCCGAGGACGTAGGTCGGGTCTTCGACGTCGTCCGGAGTCCGGTAGACGTCGGCGTCGTCCCACGCCGCCTGCCAGCGCCGCTCGACCGTCGCGTGGTCGTAGCCCGCGTCGTCCATTTGGGCGTTCATGGGCGAGTCGGCCGTCTATACTTTTCCATCGACCGGGCGGCGGTGTCCGGAGGTGAGGAGCCGGAGGGGACAGCGCTGGGGCCCGACGGGAGGTGGGTCGCCTGCTATCGGCCGGCGAGACGCCGCCAGTCGTGCGGTCGAACAGTTCGTCGAATGTGGACGGTCGCATCGTCGACCCCGACCACGCCGTCTCGGGAGATAGGCGCGTACTGAGGCGTGGTGGCGGGGGGTCGACGCCGTCAGTACAGCACGTGCCGGGTGTCGTACGACCCCAGCCGCCGGACCCACCCGCGCTCGGCGATCTCTTCTAGCTGCTCGACGGCCTCCTGTGCCCGGCGCTCGTAGAGGCCGGCCTCGAAGTCGATGTGGAACAGGTAGTCCCCGAGCCGCTCGCCGGAGGGGCGAGACTCCAGCCGCGAGAGGTTGATCTCCCGGTCCGCGAACGCCTCCAGCATCTCGAGGAGGAGCCCGGGGTAGTTCGCGTTCGGGTAGACCACGACCGAGGACTTCCCGCCGGCGTCGTCGCGGGCGGCCGGCGGCGCGACGACGAAAAACCGCGTGGCGTTCGAGTCCTGGTCCTGGATGTCTTCCGCGAGGACGTGGACCCCGTCCCCGGCGTTGTCCGGGTGGCCGATGCCCGCGACCGTCGGGTCGTTCCGGGCGCGTTCGACGCCGCGGGCGGTGCTGGCGACCGCCTCCAGGTCGGCGCCGGAGTGGTGGTCCTCGAGGTAGCCCCGGCACTGCGCCAGCGCCTGCGAGTGGCTCGCGACCACGTCGAACGTCTCGCCCTGCGCGAGGAGGGCGTGTCGGATCGGGGTGACGATCTCCTGGACGACGGCGACCTCGTAGTCCGCGAGGGCGTCGAGCGTCTCGGTCACGGAGCCCTCGATACTGTTCTCGATCGGCACGACGCCCCGGTCGACGGCGCCGCGGGCGACCGACTCGACGATGGCGGTGACGGACTCCCGGAAGTCCACGTCGTCGTCGCTCGCGACTCCGCGGGCCGCCCGGTGGGAGTAGGTCCCCGCCGGGCCGAGCGTGAGTACGTCCATTGTCCACGGCAGGAGAGACGCGGTCCGGGGTTAAGCGCGTCGCTCCGCGCAGAACGCGACGAAGTTCTCTAACAGCTGGAGCCCGGTCTCGCCGCTCTTCTCCGGGTGGAACTGCGTCCCCACGACGTTGTCGACGGCGACGACAGAGGGGAACCGCTCCCCGTGGGTCGTCGTCGCCGCGACGGCCGTCTCGTCGTCCGGGCGGGCGTAGTACGAGTGGACGAAGTAGGCGTACTCGCCGTCGATCCCCGAGAGCACCGGGTGGTCCCGTTCGACGGTCAGGTCGTTCCAGCCCATGTGGGGCACCTTCGGGGCCGACCGGAACCGCACGTTCGTGCCGGGAATGACGCCGAGCCCCTCCGCGTCGCCCTGTCCCGCGTGTTCGGCCTCCTCGCTCTCCGAGAGCAACATCTGCATCCCCAGGCAGATGCCGAGAAGGGGCGTCCCGTCGGCGGCGGCGTCGGTCATCGCCGCCCGGAATGGGCCGGCGTTCTCCATCCCGTCGCCGAACGCGCCGACGCCCGGCAGTACGATGCCGTCGGCGTCCCCGAGGCGGTCGGGCGTCTCAACCACGTCCACGTCCGCGCCCGCCCGCTCCAGCCCACGGGTCGCGCTGTGGAGGTTGTTGATCCCGTAGTCCACGACCGCGAGGTCGACCATACCCGCGGTGGACGGCGGGGACACAAGTCTGTTCCGCCCGCGACGCCGGTCAGTAGTCGCCCAGCCGCGACTGCCCGTCCGACCCGTCGGTCGCGCCCGCGACGTCCGCCGCCTCCGCGATGCCGCGCTCGAACGCCTCGCGCTGGCTCGCGTCGTACAGCGTCGCGGCGGGGTGGACGGAGACGAGAACCCGCCGCGACTGCCCGCCGACCCGCGCGTCGTGGACCGACCCCGCCTCCCGTGTGACCGCGACCGACCGGTCGAGGAGATGCTCGCTCGGCACCTTCCCGAGCGTCACGATCAGGTCGGGGTCGACGAACGCCGCCTCTGCGTCGAGGTGGTCCCGGCAGTTCGCCAGCTCTCCTGCGTGCGGGTCGCGGTTGTCCGGCGGGCGACAGCGCACGCAGTTCGTGATTCGCACGTCCGCGCGGGCGAGGCCGGCGTCCCGCAGGGCGTCGTCTAACACGTCGCCGGAGCGGCCGACGAAGGGGCGGCCCTCGCGGTCCTCCGTGGCGCCGGGGGCCTCGCCGACGAACAGCAGGGAGGCGTCGCCCGGCCCGTCGCCGTTCGCGATCTGTGACCGGCTCTCGACGAGCGCCGGGCACCGCTCGCAGGCGACCACGTCCGGCCCCTCACGGCGCGCCGCGTCCGCGTCGTCCATGTCTGGTGCCGGGGCGCGTCCCGCCTCAACCTACCGGTCGCCGGCGTCGAGTGCGCGACCGGCCCGCGCCGCGAGCCGCGCGACCCGGAGCGGTTCGGGGCGGCCCTGCCCCTCGGGGGTGTGGGCGCGGACGACCCGGGCGGCCTCGTCGGACGGACAGCCGACGGCGCGGACGAACAGACGCGTCTCGGCGGTCTCGACCCGTCGCCGCGGCGGGAGGGCGTCGTAGCGCGCGCGTCGAGACTCGTGGGCGTCGCCCGAGAACTCGCGGTCGATGGCGTCGCCGAGGCCGGGGCTGGCCTCGAAGCTCACCGCGAGGACGGGGCGCCCGGCGGCGTCGTGAATCGCCTCGAGGGCGAGGACGTCGAACCACGCCGGCGCGACGCCCGCGACGAGGACGTGCGTCGCGTCTGGGCGGTCCACCCGGTCGAGGAGGGAGCTGACGGCCGCCGTGGCGGCCCCGTCGCGGACCGCACGGGCGTCGAGGGCGAGGCCGTCCACGACGCGGTCTGCGCGGACGACCGCGGCACAGGTCGCGAGGCGGGCGTCGGCGTCGTCGCCCGAGAACGCGACGCCGAGCGCGCGAGCGCCCGCCTTCACCTCACTCGTCGTCGTCTTTGATCTGTTCGAGCTTGTCGAGCAGTTCGTCGTTCGACGCGCCGATATCGAACTCCACGTCCCCTTCGTGGTCGTTCTCGCTCGTCTTCACCCCTTCCTCGTCGTCGTCGAGGTCGAGTTCCTGATTCTCCTGTTCGGACTCGTCGTAGCTCCCGAAGCCCATCACCGTCTACTAAACGGGCCTCCGGGAAAAGTCGCACGGGGCACGGGAGGGTTTTACCCGCGGCGAGCGTGGCCACGGGCGTGACAGTCGTGAATCTCACCGCGGACGCGGAGCAGTTCACCTGTAACGCGTACCTCGTCGGCGGCGAGCGGCCGACGCTCGTCGACGCCGGGACGATGCCGGGCATCGCGGACGCAGTCCGCGACCACGCCGACGAGCTGGACGCCGTTGTCCTCACCCACCAGCACCGCGACCACGTCGCGCGGCTGGGCGAGGTGCTCGACGCCTTCGACCCGACGCTCTACGCCTACGGAGACCACCCGCGCCGGGACGAGGCGCTCGAAGACGGCGACACGGTGCAGATGGGCGACGAGCGGTTCGACGTCGTCTACACCCCGGGACACGCCGAAGACCACGTCTCGCTCGTCTCCGAGCAGACGCTGTTCAGCGGCGACGTGGTCGTCTACAACGACGGCGCGTTCTCGGACGGGAGCTTCGGCCGGACCGACATGGCCGGGCAGTCGCGCGAACGGCTGATCGAGAGCCTCTACGACCTGCTGGAGCGGCTGCCCGACCCCGTCGCGGCGATGTACGCGGGCCACGGCGACCCGTTCGTCGGCGGCGAGACGGCCGACGAATCCGTCCGCGCGGTGATAGAGCGCGCGCTGACGCGTGCGGAACGGCGCGAGCCGAAGTATCCGGACGAGTAGCCGGGGGCCGGCGCTCGGGCCCGTCCTCGTTCCGGAGCGGTGTGGCGGACCGGGGACGCGGGCCGAGGTGGCGCTCGCACTCCAGACCGGTTCGTTACCGACCGTCGGCTGAACCGTGGGTGCGCTCACACTCCTCGGCTACCACCGCCGTGAGGTCTCTCCCGTCGGGGTGCTGGTCCCGGGCGTCTGGATCACGGTCTGGTACTGGGTGGTCCCCTCGACCGCAGCACGCTCGAGGACGTGGACGAGACCACGTAGAAGCAGTTGTTACTCGTCTCGTGGCACCTGGTCCGCGGGGCGCGGCAGAGAGCGGCCGCTCAGGCGCTGCGGCGTTCTTTCGCCTTCGGGCGGAGGCTCTTGTAGCCACATTTCCGGCAGGAGGTCGCGCGGGTCGGGTTGCGCGCGTTACAGCGCATGCAGATCTGCTTCTCCAGGCGTCGGCGCGTCGCGTGTTCGAACTGTGGCATACCGTAGGGAGCGCGGCCGAGTCGGTTAACGCTTGCGAGAGGGTCGGGCGACGACGCCGAACAGGCCGCCGCCGAGCGCCAGCGCCACGCCGGCGACGGCGACGCCCGACGAGCCTCCGACCACCCCGCCTGCAACGACGCCGACGCCCACGACGACCAGCGCCCCGACGGCCCGGCGACGGGCCCGGCGCGACGGAACTAACCCCTCCACGACGGCGTATCGCGCGCCCGCGAGGCCGACGGCGAGCGCCGCCGCCGCGCCGAGGGCCGGGGTCGAGAGCGCGAGTCCGGCGCCGAGGAGGGAAACGGCGAGTGCGGCGGCGGCGAGCGCCGCCGGACGCGGGGCGAGCGGCAGTCTGTCGTAGCGCGCGAGATACGCGAGCGCGGGGAGCGAGAACGCGACGGCGAGGACCGCCCCCGCCGGCAGACCGGCCAGCCCCTCGGTCACGAGGGCGTCGGCGAGGAGGACGAACGCGAGGAGGCCGGCGAGAGCGACGGCCGGCCGGGGCGGGAGGACGGTCGTCGGGTCGTCGGAGTGGCGGACGGCGTAGGCGAGAGAGGGGGCGAGCGCGAGAGCGGCGAGGACGAGCGTGGCACGGAGCCCGGCGCCGAAGAGGACGCCCCCGGCGACGACGGTGAGAGCGACCGCGACGCCCGCGGCGAGTGCGAACTCGGGGACGTGTCGGTCGGCATCGGGCGGGGCGTCGCGTTCGACGCCGATCTGTCCGCTGTCGCGGCGCACGAGTAGTCCAGTAGTTCGGGGGGCCTGTGCCTTTCGGCGGCGGGACGCAAGGAGTTTATAGCCGCCGAGAGTACCCGGCCCCATGGCGGACTGTCCACTCGCCGACGACTGCCCCCGGTACTCCGAGCGAATACAGGGGATGGGCTGTCAGTACTACGGCGACCGGGGTGGGGCCGAGTGGTGTGAGAGCTACGACATGCCGATCCGCGACCTGAAGGCCCAGCCCGTGAAGCCGGGCGAGGAGGTCGTCGTCGACGTGGACGATATCCACGAGAGCGGGGCGGGCGTCGGACGGACCGAGGACGGGTTCATCGTCCTCGTCGACGGTCTGTTGCCCGAGGCCCGTGCGGTCGTGAAGATCCACCGCGTGAAGTCCAACCACGCCACCGCACAGGAGGTCGTCGAGCGCCTCCCTACGGACGAAGACGAGAGCGACGGCGAGACAGAGAGCGAAGAGTCGCGCAGTGACCGGCGCGACGAGGGGCGAGAACGGCTGGGCAGCCGCGAGGACTTCTGGGGCGGGTAACCGGCGATGGCGGACGGCGACGCCGACGCGCTTCTCGACCGGACCGGATTCGACGCCGACCAGAGCGTCCTCACCCGCCGGCAGGCCGAGGTACTGGCGCTCCGCGAACACGGCCTGACGCAGTCTGCGGTCGGCGACCGACTCGGCACCTCGCGGGCGAACGTCTCCGCCGTCGAACGGGCCGCCCGCGAGAACGTCGCACGAG
The DNA here is from genome assembly GCA_042217165.1 of Haloferacaceae archaeon. Classification (GTDB taxonomy): domain Archaea; phylum Halobacteriota; class Halobacteria; order Halobacteriales; family Haloferacaceae; genus A07HB70. The sequence continues at coordinate 10,321 of JBDGTD010000041.1, forward strand.
CGCGCGAGACGGTCGCGTTCGCGGACGCCCTCGGGGCCCCCGTCCAGGTGGCAGTCGAGGCGGGCGACGACCTCTACGACGTGCCCGCACGGGTGTACGACGCCGCCGACGAGGCCGGCGTGAAGGTCGACGAGACCACCACCGACCTCCGGCGGACGGTCGCGGCCGCGGCGGGCGACGCCGTCGACGGCGGAGAGGTCGTCGAACCGCTCCTCGTCAGTGTCACGGACGAGGGGGCGGTCCGGGTGCGCCGTCGCCGGTAGCTTTTCGTCGTGCGGTCCGACTCGCGGATATGGACCTCGGACTCGACGGCGACGCCGCACTGACGCTGGCTTCGAGCGCGGGCCTCGGCGGCGCGAGCGCCGAGTCGCTCGCGAGAGAGGGCGCAGACGTGACCGTCTGTGGCCGCGACCCGGACCGACTGGCGGCGGCCGAGGAGCGACTCGACGACATCGGGGCGGGCGACGTACTCGCCCGCCAGGCGGACGTGACCGACCCGGACGACGTCGAGCGTCTGGTCGCCGAGACGGTCGAGACGTTCGGCGGGCTGGACCATCTCGTCACCAGCGCCGGCGGGCCGCCGCCGGGGAGCGTCCTCGACCTCGGGGACGAAGAGTGGTACGCGGCCTACGACCTCCTCGTGATGAGCGTCGTCCGCGCAGTCCGGGCGGCCCACCCCCACCTCGAAGACGGCGGGGGGACCATCACCTGTATCGCCTCGCGAACGGTGCGGGAGCCGAGCGAGGGGCTGGTGCTGTCGAACGCCGTCCGGCGCGGGGTAGTTGGGCTGGTGAAGACCGTCTCGCGGGAGTTCGCGCCCGCGGTGCGGACGAACGCCGTGCTGCCGGGGCCGTTCGAGACGAGTCGGATCGAGGAACTGGTCGAACACGGCGTCGAGAGCGGCGAGTACGAGAGCTACGAGGCGGGGCTCTCGGAGTTCGCCGAGAGCGTGCCGGCGGGGCGGGTCGGCGACCCCCGGGAACTGGGCGACACGGTCGCCTTCCTCGCGAGCGACCGCGGAGGGTTCGTCAACGGCGTCGCCCTGCCGGTCGACGGCGGGGCGATCCGGTCTTAGTACCGCCCGTCGTCGCGCAGACGGTCGACCAGCGTCCGCACCTCGTTCGCCCGGTCGCGGGGGACGACGAGAACCCGGTCGTCGACGGCGACCACCGCGAGGTCGGAGACGCCCACGAGCGAGACGTGCGCCTCGTCGCTCCAGACGACGTTCCCGGACGCGTCGACGGCCGTGAGGTCCGCGAACGCGGCGTTCTCCCCGCCGCTCTGTCGCCCTACCGCGTCCCACGTCCCGAGGTCGTCCCACCCGAAGTCGGCGGGTACGAGCGCGGCCTCGTCCCGGGCCGCCGCGTCCTCCATCACCGCCTCGTCGACGCTGACCGACGGGACCGACTCGAACCCGGCCTCGGGGTCGCCGTCGTCGAGGGCGGCGAGGAGCGGTGCGAGCGGCGACTCGCGGGCGGCGTCGAGGAAGGCGCTCGCGCGCCACGCGAAGATCCCCGCGTTCCACCGGAGGCCACGGGCGAGATACTCCCGGGCCGTCTCGCGGGACGGCTTCTCGTGGAACCGGTCGAGCGCGTACCAGCCGTCCCGCTCGGCGCCGGGTTCGAGGTAGCCGTAGCCGGGGTCGGGACGGGTCGGCTCGACGCCGAGCGTGACGAGTCGGCCCGTCTGCGCCGCGACCCGCGTGGCGCGGGCGGCCGTCTCGCGGAACGCGTCGTCGTCGTGTACGACGTGGTCGCTCGGACAGACGAGAACGGTCGGGTCGTCGTACTGTTCGTGGAGCCGGTGGGTCGCGTAGGCGGCCGCTGGCCCGGTGTCGCGGGGAGCCGGTTCGACGACGACGTCGGCGTCGACGCGGTCGCGGACGCCCGGCTCGTACGCCGGCGTCGTCGAGACGACCACCGTCTCGGCGGCGTCGAGGCGGGCGACCGTCCGGGCGAGCAGCGAGCGCTCGCCGCCGAGCGCGAGGAACTGCTTCGGTCGGTCGGCGCGCGCCGCGGGGTAGAGGCGGGTGCCCGTCCCGCCCGCGAGGACGCAGGCGACTACCACGTCTCGACTGCCCCCTCGCGCACGTCCTCGACACAGCCCTCACAGTCGGGGTGACCGGCCTCGAAGCAGGCGGGTCGTCCGTTCTCGTCGACGGGAACGGCGCGCCGTTCGGCGTGGCGACGGCAGACGATCCGGGCCCGGCCCTCGTCGTCGTGGGGGAGCGACGCGACGCGGTAGCCCTCGCGGTAGGCCCGGCGGCTCTCGGCGGCGGTCTGGCCGGCGCGCCGGAGCGCACGGCGGATGCGCGCGGCGAGGTCCATACGCGACCGGGGGGCGGGAGCGACGAAAATCCGTCGCACCGGGCGTGACACGCGAGAGAGGGGTGCGGACGACGGTCCCGCGAAGCGGCGACGAACGAGCAGGGGCGACGCTCCCGCACGGAGCCGACCGGTGACGGGCGAGACGACCGGGGGGCGACGTTCGACCGCTCGTCGGACGTCGGGGTCACCCACGGCGAAGGCGTCGACACCGCGACGCCCGTGCGCAGACAGCCGAGTCACTCTTTTCGCGCCGTACGTATGGCCCAGATATGTCGTCGCTCCTGTCGCGTCTGCGGGCGGCGGTGGTCGACATCTACCCGGGAGCGTTCCAGACGGTCTCGGAGTTCCGTCGGTGGCTCGAGAACACGCGGAACTTCGTCCACCTCTCGCTTTTTGTCGTTCTTCCGCTCCTGGTCGCGCTCGTGACGTATCTGTCCAACGCGGTCGATACGCTTCCGTTTCTGCTCTTTCCACCGCTGGCCTCCGGGGCACACACCCTGTTTACCCGTCCCGAATCGAGAGACAGTTCGCCACGGCGGTTTGTCGGCGGCATGACGACGGGCGCAGTCTGTGGCTGGGTCGCCCTCGAAGTCGCCGCCCGGTACTGGTACCACGTTCCGCCACAGACGTTCCACGGCCATCCCGGAGCCGCCGCGTTCGGGGTTCTGCTGACGGGCGTCGTGACGTGGCTTCTGGACCTCGAAGAGTCGCAGTCGTACTCGACGGCGTTGCTCGTACTCGTCGCGGGAGTGGCCCGGCCCGTCTACGTCCTGAGCGTGTTCGTCTCTTCGACCATCGTGGCCGGAGTCTTCCTGCTCTGGCGGCGCGAGGTGTACGAACACCGCGCGAGCTACCTCTACCAGACGAGCCGCGGCGACGACCGGGTGCTCGTGCCGATGCGTGGCGAGGCGGCCGAGAACGCCGCGTCGTTCGGCGCACAGCTCGCCAGGCCGCACGAGGCCTGCACGGTCGTGTTGCTCGAGGTCGTGAACACGGCGGGAGACGACGCCGGCGAGACCGTCGTCGGGACCGACGGAGTAACAGACACGTGCCGGGAGGCGCCCGCAGCCGTTCCCGCGGACGCTCCTCAGCCGGCGCGCGAGGCGGCAGAACGGCTCGAATCCCGAGCGGCGGAGATCACCGACCGCTTCGACGTCCCGTGCGAGGTCGTGGTCGCAGCGGGAGACCACGACGACCCCCGTGTGGTCGTGGAGACGGCACGGGAGAAGAACTGCGACGTGGTCGTCACTCCGTACGAGACGTCGAACGGGAGGCTCTCGCGGTTCGTCAGGGGGCTGTTCGCTTCGGCGGTGGACGTGGTGGTCGTACGCACCGAGGACGACCGGACGGAGTGGGGGCGAACACTGGTTCCGGTCAAGCGCCACGGAGCGGATGCCCACGCCATGCTGGAGTTCGCCGACCGGTTGGCCGGCGAGACGGGCCACGCGGCGGTCTGTCACTGTATCGATAGCGAATCCGAACGCCGCGACGCCGAGGAGATGGTCGCAGACCTGGCGGAGACGTTCGAGCGCGCGTTCGAGACCCGGGTGACGACCGCCCGGCTCGAGGCGTTTCTCTCGGCGAACGCGGAGAACTACGACCTGACTATCGTGGGGTCGAGCGCCGAACGGACGGTGGTCTCCCGGGTCGTCGACCCGCCGACGTTCCGGCAGTTAGACGACCTGGACTGCGACCTGGCGGTCGTCAACCGCGGGTCACAGTCCGCGTGACTCCGGCAGTCGTCGGCAGAGACGCGTCACAGCACGGCTGTTGCGACCGAACGCCAGGGTTCGACGGGGCCGCGCGCCACGCGCGCCGGCTCCACTTCCACCCCGGTTACGGAATATTAAATACCGTGACGCACCAAGCGGCTCGTGCCTCCCACTGAACACACGCGGAGGCGAGCACCCATGACAGAGCTGCGAACCCACGCGGAGGAGCTTGCAGAACAGTTCTCGGACCACGTCGACGCAGACGTAGACGAGATAGAGGAGCGCCTGCAGAATCTCGTCGAGGAGTACCGGGTTCCGGTCGAGGAGGCGCGCCGGAGCGTCACGAACGCCTACCTCGACGAGGCAGGCCTCGACCGCGACCAGATCAGCGCCGGCGGGGACGAACGGGCGCAGGTGGCCGACATCGAGAGCGACGGCGAGTGGGTCGACCTGCGCGCGAAGGTGGTCGACCTCTGGGAGCCCCGGAGCGAGTCGGTCGCGCAGGTCGGTCTGCTCGGCGACGAGTCGGGCACCACGCGCTTTGTCGCGTTCGAGACGAGCGACGTCGAGACGTTAGAGGAGGGCGCGAGCTACGCGCTCGGCAACGTCGTCACCGACGAGTACCAGGGCGACTACTCGGTGAAGCTCAACCGGACGACGACGGTCGAACGCCTCGACGAGGCGGTGGAGGTCGGTGACGACGCCGACGAGGTGACCGGCGCGCTGGTCGACATCCAGTCCGGGAGCGGCCTGATCAAGCGCTGTCCCGAGGAGGACTGTACCAGAGTCCTCCAGAACGGCCGCTGTTCGGAACACGGGCAGGTCGAGGGCGAGTTCGACCTGCGGATCAAAGGTGTCCTCGACGACGGAACGGAGGTCCACGAGGTCATCTTCGACCGCGAGGCGACCGAGGAGCTGACCGGCATGACACTCGAGACGGCGAAACAGAAGGCCAAAGACGCCCTCGACACCGCCGTCGTCGGCGACGAGATGCACGCACAGATCGTCGGGCGGTACTACCGCGTCCGGGGGCCGACCCTCGGACAGTACCTGCTGGCCGACGAGTTCGAGGAGTTGGGCGCGCCGTCGGCGGACGACGCCGAGGCCGCGCTGGTCGAAGCGAGGTCGATCTAGATGTCCGGCGAGTACCCCACCCGCGAGGTCGCGCGGCGCGTCTTCGCACGCGAGTTCAACGAGGCGAGCCACACGTTCAAGGAGTCCGACGAGGAGCGCGCGCCGCTGTACGCGCTCCTGCCGACCGGGGAGCGCGCGAACCGCGTCTTCCTCGTCGGCACCCTCACCGAGACGGAAGACGTGGGCGAGGACTCGGAGTACTGGCGCGGTCGGATCGTCGACCCGACGGGGACGTTCTACGTCTACGCCGGGCAGTACCAGCCGGAGGCGGCCAGTTCGCTCCGCGACGCCGAACCGCCGGCGTACGTCGCCGTCGTGGGGAAGCCCCGCACCTTCGAGACGGACGACGGCCGGACGAACGTGAGCGTCCGGCCCGAGTCGATCACGACCGTCGACGCCGCCACCCGCGACCGCTGGGTGGTCGAGACGGCCCGCGCGACCGTCGCGCGCGTCGCCGCGTTCGACGACGACGGGAACGAGTACGCCCGGATGGCCCGCGAGGAGTACGAGACGGAGCCGGGCGAGTTCCGCGACGCCGCCGTCTCCGCGCTCGAGAGCCTGGAGACGACCGACGAGTTAGAGACGGACACGAACGCGCCCGAGGCGTAGACGCCGCCGCCGGACCCCAGTTTCGACTGGAGATGTCCGCCTCCGGGTTCCTCGCCGGCGATCCGAGGGGTCCGAGCAGACCGTCCAGACGAACGATTAAGTGGGAGCCCGCTTCACACACGTCTGCTATGGGCAACAAGAACAAGACCATCTCCTTCCGCGTCAGCGAGGACGCGTTCGAGGAGCTTCGCGACATCGCCGAGGAGCGGGACCTCTCGCTCTCGGCGGTGTTTCGCGACTACGTCGACACGTTCGTTGCCCACGAGGGGGCCGTGCGGGTGGTGCCCGAACGCGAACTCGAGGCCCGCGACGAGGACGCCTCGTCGTTCCCGCCGACGGTGGAGGTGCCAAAGCGGTTCATCCGCGAGCACGAGCGCCTCGAACTCGAGGCCGACCACCTGCGCGAACAGCTCGACGAGTACAAGCGCTACGTCAACCACCTGCGCGAGCGGGTAGAGGGCGACGACGAGGTGATCCACCTCGACGACCTCGACCCGGACGTGGGCGGGGAAGAGCCCTCGTTCATGAGCGACCTGAGCGAGCGAGAGCGCGACCGCGACCGCGACGAGCCCTCGTTCCGGATCGGCTAACCGACCAGTTCGTCGCGAACGGTCCGCGCCTGCCGCGCCGTCTCCTCGTGGCCCTCGACGTCGGCCAGCGTCTCGACCGCCTCCAGCGTCCGGATAGCGTCGTCGAGGAACGAACGGACGTCGCCCGGGTAGGCGTAGACCATGTAGTCGTCGCCCATCACGTCGACGATAGCGTCGGGACCGAGCCCCTGTGCCCGGAGGTCGAGGAGATAGGCGACGAACTGGCGCTCCGGATAGCCCGTGTAGACCGCCTCGTCGTCGCAGTCGAGAAAGTCCTCGGCGAACTCGAGGAGCCGGTCGCGGGTCGCGTCGTCCACCTTCGAGAGCCCCTCGCCCGAGTAGAGCAGTTCGAGCGTCGCGCCGGCGAACGCGCTCCGCGGGAGCGACGTCTCCAGCTGGGACGCGATCTGCCGGTGGTTCTTCAGGTAGACCTTGTCCGTGATCGCCACGGGGAAACGAGTCGGCTCGGGCGTGAAAAGCCGTCGGTCAGAGGCCGTGTGAACGCGCTCGGGCTCGTCGACGAGAGCAGAACGGACGGCCCCGGAGTCGGCCGCGGCCCGGCGGTAGCGGACGACACCCGACAGGTCGGCGACGGACGCGGCTCGCTTCGAGACACGACGGCGGCGGCCGTCGAAGGTCACCCTCGCGTGCGTGGTCGACACACGCGCCCCCCGAGTCGTAACGTACTTACCCGATACGGCGGTACTACCGGACGCGTGTCCGGGTTAGGGTAGTGGTTATCCTTCAGCCTTGTGGAGGCTGAGACGCG
>JBDGTD010000014.1:0-5859 GCA_042217165.1 Haloferacaceae archaeon
CCGAGCGTGTTGTTGAGCTTGTGTGCGCCGCCGTGGAGCAGGTCCTCGTGTTTGAGGTAGATGTTCGTGTCGTAGCGCTCGCTCAGCGTCTGTGCGTGGAAGACGGGCGTCGGACGCCCCCCGAACCGCTCGAGATAGTCGCGGAACTCGGCGACGAACGACTCGTCGGCCATCGCCTCGTCGAACGCATCGGCCAACCGGGCCAGCGGCTCCTCGAGCGGTTCCGGGACGTGCCGTCCCCCGTAGCTCCCGAACTCGCCGGTGTCGGACATGACCCGCTGTACGGCACGGCGGCTCGTAAATCCCACCGCCCCGGACCCGCAGACACGAGGCACTCGCCCGGTGTGCCACGCCCCGGACGCGTGTCTGCGCTCGGCCGCGGCCTCTCGGCGGCCCGTCGCTCCTCGTCGCCGTGGCCGCCGTCGTCGTCGTCGAGGCTGTCGTCCGCGCGGCCGCCGCTCTCGTCGCAGGGGCGGTCGTCGACGGCGAGCGACGCCGGTCGGTCGTGGCCGACTGACACGTAGCGAGCGGAAGCCCACCCGTTCGGGGGTGGGTCTGAGCGACCCGCCTCAGCGCTCGAACGCCCGCCACTCGCGGTCGTAACCCGCGAGGCCGCCGACCCGGAGTTCCGGGGCCTCGTCGCCCTCGCGCACGTCCACCCGGGCCGAGCAGAACTGCGCGATGGTGTTGACCGACCGCTCGTCGTGGTTCGTCGGGTCGACGAACAGGACACCGAGCCCTCCGGCGCCGTCGACCCGTCCGACGAACGTGTGGACGAACCGCGAGACGGTCTGGAGGTCGCCGAGCGTCAGGAGCGTCGAGAGCGAGAACAGCCCGGTCCGCGCGCGGGCGATCCCCTCCCGTTTGAGCTCCATGTAGACGTCCGAGAACCGCATCCCGATGCCCGTCAGGTCGCCCGGGCCGGAGACTGGCAGGAGCTGCGCCGGGACGCCCGCCGCCTCGTCGCCGGCGCAGTCGATGATCGCCGCGCGGTCGGCGGACATCTCGGTACCGGCGCTCTCGCAGTCCCCGGCGATGCGGGCGGCGCGCCGGTTCGTCGTGATGACGATGACACCCTCGCTCGGCGGGCCGGCGAGCATCCGGAGCGCCGCCGTCCGCGCGCCGCCGTGGGTCGGACCGGCGACGAGAAGCGTCGTCCCCGCCGGGATCTCGTCGAGCGGGAGGCCACGCACCGCGTACGCCGCCTCGGTCTCCGCGTCGCTCACTGCCCCGTCCCCCCGTCCTCGCCCTCCAGCTCCTGGATTCGCCGCCGGAGTTCGAGCTGGTCCATCACCGCGTCGGCGAACAGCCGGAGCTGCTCCCGGTCCGCCGTCGAGAACGACCGCGGCTCGTCGTCCATGAGACAGAACGTCCCGATGACCTGCCCCTCGTCCGTGACCAGCGGCGCGCCGGCGTAGAACTCGAGGCCGATGTCCGCGAGGCGTTCGTTCGACGCGAACCGGGGGTCTTCGGCGACGCTCTCGACGACGGTCACCTGTTCGTCGAGGATGGCGTACGTACAGACGGTGTTCTCGCGCGGCATCGTCGCTATCTCCGGGCCGTAACAGGAGATATACCGCTCGTGGTGGGCGTCGACGAGACCGACGAACGCCGAGTCGACGCCGAACAGCGACCCGGCGAGCGTCGTCAGCCGGTCGAGAGCGTCGTCGAGTCCGACGGGGTCGGTCGTGTAGCGTTCGAGCGCCGACACCCGGGCGCCCTCGTCGGCGGGGAGCGGGTAGGACGTCTGGCTCAGGAACGTCAGACTGTGTTCGACCAGCGCCGCCAGTTCGTCGTGGGCGTCCGCCGCGTCCTTGCGGAGGTACTCCGCCACCACGTCGCCGAACGACGACGTGTCGACCTCGTCGAGCGGCGTGGTCGTAAAGAGGATGCAGGCCGCGTTGGGAGTCGTCGCGCGCACCCTGCGCACGAGTTCGAGCCCCGTCCCGTCGGGCAGGTCGTACTCTGTCACCACGCACTCGGGAGAAGCGTCCGCGTCGGCGAGCGCCGCCGTCGCCTCGCGCACCGACGCGGCCCCGCGCGTCTCGAAGCCGGCGTCGGCGAGCGCCGCCGTCGTCGCCGCGCGGGCGTCGTCGTCGGGGTCGACGCACAAAATCACGTGGAACATCTCTGTCGCCGGTGTCCTAAGCGTTCGGGAAGAGACCCGCCGTCGGGGCGTGTCGTGGCAGGACGACTCACGAACGAGTTAACACGCCGCCCCACGAGACGTGAGGCGTGAGCCGACCGACACGACTCGTCCTCGCGGCGCTGGGCTGTGCCGTGCTGGCCCGACCCGCTGTAGCACACGTCGACTACGTGACCGAAGGGTCGAACCCGACCACCGCGGGCGAGCTGTTCGCGGCGGTCGCCGGCGACCCGACGAGTCTCCTCCTCCTCGCCGGCGGCGCGGCCGCGGGCGTCGTCGGCGTGGCTGCTTACCTCCGGTACGGCAGCCCGATTCCGGACGTCGAGGTGGCACGCCGGACGCTCGCCTCCTACCGCCCGTACCTCCCGTGGCTCCTCCGGCTGGCGATGGGGCTCCCGCTCGTCGGCGCCGGCTTCGCGGGCTACTACTTCAGCCCGACCGTCCCCGCCGAGGCCCGACTCCTCCAGGTCGGTATCGGCTTTCTCCTCCTGTTCGGCCTCGCGACCAGGCCGGCGGCGCTCGCCGGCGTCGTCGCGTGGGTCGCCGGGGTGGCGACGTACGGGTCGCCGATGCTCCTCAGCGGCGAGTACGTCCCCGGTCTGCTCGCGGTGTTCCTCGTCGGGCCGGGGCAGCCGAGCGCTGACTCGCTCTTTCGTCGGCTCGCGGTGACCGACGGCACGTACGCGAGCCGGCTCCAGGGCCTCCCGTCTCCCGAGTGGGTGCTCGCGCGCGTCGGTCTCGGGCGCACCCTCGCGCCGACCGTCGTGCGGGTCGGACTCGGGCTGAACTTCGCGTATCTCGGCGTGACCCAGAAGCTCCTCGCGCCCGGCCCGGCGCTCCAGGTGGTAGAGAAGTACGGCCTGACGAACGTCGTCCCGGTCGCGCCCGAACTCTGGGTGGTCGGCGCGGGGGTGACCGAACTCGCGGTCGGCCTCCTCCTGATCCTCGGTGCGTTCACCCGCGGGAGCGCCGCCGTCGGCTTCCTCCTCCTCACGACGACGCTGTTCGGCCTCCCCGACGACCCCGTCCTCGCACACGTGACGCTGTTCGGCCTCACCTCGGCCCTCCTGGTCACCGGGAGCGGGCCGTACGCGCTCGACCAGTCGGTCGTCCCGGCGCTCCGGGACCGACTCCGCCCGGCCGACGCGGAGCGAGTCGACCGAACGCCGGCGGGCGACTAGGCGAGTCGGTCCGCGACCTCGCCGAGGCTCTCGACCACCGCGTCCGGCGCCGGACCGAGCGACTCGCGGGGCAGGGTCTTCTCGGGGCGGGCGAGCCACGCCGTCTTCATCCCGGCGTGTTTCGCGCCCCAGACGTCGCGCATCCCGCCGCCCGAGACGTGAAGGATCTCGTCTATCGGCGCGCCGACCCGGGCCGCGCCGTGGCGGTAGATCGCCGCGTTCGGCTTGTACGTCTCGACCTCGTCGGCGCTGATCGCGCCGCCGACCAGGTCGCCGATCTCGGCGGCCTCGACGAGGTGGTCGAGCATCCCGGGGTCGCCGTTCGACAGCACGAAGACGGGGTAGCCGGCGTCGACCAGCCGCTCTACCCCCGGCCGCACGTCGTCGAAGACGTCCAGCCGCTCGTGGTAGACCTCCCGGCGGATCCGGTCGCGGGTCTCGTCGTCGACCTCGTAGCCGTGGACCGCGAGCGCGTAGGCCAGCCCCATGTCGATGAGGTCGCGGAACGGCCGGTAGGCGTCGATGTCGTTCGCGAGCATCGAGTAGACCAGGTACTGGGTGCGCCACGTCTCCGAGATCGCGTCCGCGGCGGCGGCGTCGACCCCGTCGACCTCCTCCTCTAGCACCGTCGCCTGCGAGTCTACGTCGACGAGCGTGCTGTACGAGTCGACCGTCACTGCCGTCACGTCGTCCATATCACCACCCACGGCGATGGCTGTCAAAACAGTACGCCACTCGGCGGTCGGCGCCGCGCGCCACGCTTTTGCACGCCGCCCGTACAGGAGTGGGCGTGGCACGCGTCGAGACTCTCCAGGTCTTCCCGGTGAAGGGGGTAGACGGCGTTCGCGTCGACGCCGCGCCCGTCACCGACGCGGGGACCCTCGCCGGCGACCGCGAGTACGCGCTCTGTCCGCCCGGCGCGCCGCCCGTCACGGAGCGCGGCGACGCCGTCGAACACGCCATCAACGGCAAGCAGAGCGCGGACATCCACGCCCTCGACGCCGGCTTCGACCCGCCCGCGACTCTCCGGGTCGCGGACGAGGCGTTCGACCTCGCGGACGAGGCGGAACGCGCGGCCGCGGGCGACCGGCTGGCGGAGGCGCTCGGCCGCGACGCCGAACTCCGTCGCCGCGACCCGCCGGGGTTCGTCGACCGACCCGACGCCGGCCCGACCGTCGTCTCGACGGCGACGCTCCGCGAGGTCGCGTCGTGGTTCGACCCGCTCACCCCGGACGACGTCCGTCGACGCCTCCGGGTCAACGTCGAGGTGAGCGGCGTCCCCGCGTTCTGGGAGGACCGTTTCGTCGGGGCGGCGGCGCCGCGGTTCCGCGCCGGCGGCGTCGAGTTCCACGGCGTCGAGCCCTGTGCGCGGTGTGTCGTCCCCGAGCGCGACCCCGACACCGGCGACCCCCTGCCCGGCTTTCGCGAGCGGTTCGTCGAGCGCCGCGGCGCGACCTTCCCGTCGTTTGCCGACCGCGACGCCTTCCCCCACGACTACACGCTCACCCTCGTCGCGGGCGTGTCGGCGGGCGGCGGCGAGACGGTTCGCGCCGGCGACGAGGTGTCGGTGGTCCAGCCTTAATCCGGCGCGGGCCGTGGAGCTGTCGTGGTCGACCTCACACCCACCCTCGACGGACGCACCGCGCTGGTGACCGGCTCTGCGACCCGCGTCGGACGCGAACTGCTCTTGCGTCTCGCCGGAGCGGGCGCCGACGTCGCCGTTCACTACCTGACGAGCGAGACGGCGGCCGAGGAGACTGCCGCGGCCGCCCGCGACCGGGGCGTCGCGGCGACGGTCGTCCAGGGCGACGTCACCGACGCCGCGGACGTGGACGCGATGGTGGCGGCCGTCGAGGCCGAACTGGGCGGCGTCGACGTACTCTGTAACGTCGTCGGCAACTTCCCGCAGGGGAACTGGGACGAACTCGGGCCGGCGGCGTGGCGCGACGCCTACGAGTCCTGTCTGATGGGCACGTACCTCTGCTCGCGCGCCGTCGTGCCCGGCATGCGCGAGCGTGGCTGGGGACGGGTGGTGAACTTCGGCGTCGCCGACGCCGCACACGACCACGCCACGCCGCTGAACTTCCCGTATTTCGCCGCGAAGAAGGGCGTCCTCATGTTCACCCGCGCGCTGGCGTACGACACCCAGGCCGACGGCGTGACCGTCAACGCCGTCTCGCCGTTCGTCGTCGAGAACAGCGTCGTCGACGTCGACGAGGCGAGCCTCCCCCGGGGGCGACCGGCCTCGTTCGACGACGTCGCCGCGCCCGTCCTGTTTTTTTGCTCCGACGCCGCAGCCTACCTCTCCGGGCAGAACGTCGCCGTCGACGGCGGGCGACTCCACGAGGCCTGACGAGACACGGCGCGCGGCTTATCCGTCGGCCGGCCGTGACCCCGGCGTGATCCCGCCCGTCGCGAGCCGGGTCGTCGCCGGCGAGACCGCGCCGGAGGCGCTCGAACACGTCCGACGCACGAACGAGGCCGGCGTCGGCGTGATCCTCACCCGCCCCGGCGAGCAGGACGACGACCGGC
>JBDGTD010000014.1:5959-9816 GCA_042217165.1 Haloferacaceae archaeon
CGGGTCGCTGCGGGCGGTGGCAGAGGCCGCGGTGGGGTAGCGTCTTGATCTCCTCCCCGCGCTAAAGCGCGAGGATCCACAGAAGCGATAGTAACCGGGCGCTCGCCGTCGGGACCGCGCCCCGCGTCAGTCCGCTCGCGCCTCGTCCTGCCCCCGCGAGAACCGGTCGTACGCCGACAGGAACTCCTCGTCGGACTCGGCGGTGCGCGCCCACTCCGCGAGGCCGCGCTCCTCGTCGGTGCCGGGGATGGCGTTGTCGAGGGTGAACGCGACGACGCCGCCGACGCTGATGCCGGTGGAGCCGACGACGAAGACCGTGTTCGCGACCACCTCGGCGCCCAGAATCGGCCCGAGAACCGGCACCGCGGCGAGACTCTGTGCGAAGTACGCCGCGCCGCCGACGCCGTCCGGCGCCGTCGCCGCGACGTTCGCGAAGTACTCCGGGACCGCGAGCCCGGCGAACAGCGCGACTCCGAGGACGAACAGGTTGCGCTGGGAGTCGAGGTCGACGTACTCCAGGTTCGACAGCCCGACCCCGACGATCTGGCCGAACATCGCGACGTAGAGCCCGCCGACGACGGGGTCGGGGATGGTCGCGACGAACGCGCCGAACGGGCCGAAGAAGCCGACGACGAGCATCGCGGCCGCGCCGACCTGGACGACGTAGCGCGAGGCGACGCCCGTCAGACCGATCGCGCCGATATTCTCCGAGTAGGAGGTCGACCCGCCGGCGCCCATCAGCCCCGCGAAGACGTTCGCGAGTCCCTCCATGCCGATGCCGTGGGTGATCCGGCGCTCGGAGGGCGCGCCGGAGCCGGAGAGGCGGGCAACGGCGTGGTAGTCGCCCAGCGACTCGACGATCGAGGCGATCACGCCCGCCATCATCCCGATCACGAAGCTCGTCGTCACCTGTGGAATCCCCCACTGGAGCGGGTAGATGGCGACCACGGCCGGCGCCTCCCACACCGAGACGAGGGAGACGTACCCGGGCGTGTTCGGCGCGTAGACGCCGGCGGCAGAGAGGCCGAGCGCCACGGCGTAGGCGGCGACGACGCCGAGCAGGACCGGAAAGAGCTGGAACGCCCGCGCCCTGGCGCCGAGAAACTGCGAGCAGGCGAGAATGAGCCCGAAGGTGAGGAGGAGGAGCGGCCAGTTCTGTGTCGCGCTCGCGACCTGCGGCGCGGTAAAGAGGGTGAGACCGATGAGGACGATCACCGGCGCGATGACGACCGGCGAGAGATACCGCCGCAGGCGCCCGACGAGGCCGGCGTAGCCGGCGACCACCTCGAACAGCGCGGCGACGACTATCGCTCCCTGAAGCTGGAGCAAGGCCGCACGCCACGCCGCGACGCCCGCGGGCGGGTTCGCCGCGACGACGCCGACGATGGCCAGCGCGGGCGCGAGCATCGAGAACGGCGCCCCCTGGACGATCGGGTAGCGGTTCCCGAACGTCGTCTGCGCGAGCGTCGCGACCCCCGAGACGACGAAGAACGTCCCGACGAACCGCGGGACGAACTGCTCGGGCATCCCCATCGCGCCCGCGAGGATGAGCGGGACGGCGATGTTCGCCCCGACCATCGTCAGGTAGTGCTGGATCCCGAGGCCGAGCGACCGGAGTACCGGCGGCCGGTCGTCGATTCCGTACTCGATCAGCGCGCTGTCGCCACCCGCCTCGTCGCCGCCCTCCCCGGACATCTCTATCGACTCCATACCCCTCGGGTAGTAATGCGTACCGCTCCGGAGACGACCGAGCGGGCCGGCGCGCCCAGTCAGTGAGCCGCGCCGCCCAGCACCAGCGTCCGGACGAGGCCAACAGCCCGACAGGGGGGCCCGGGACGAGCATCGCCATCACCGTCGCCTCGGAGCGCCGGCTGCTCGGGACGGCGCCCGCCTGCCCGCCGAACAGACGGTCCGTCGCGACGAAGACGCCGACCGGGACGGTGAATCCGGTCCGTCGGTCGGGCGCCGGGTGTCGTGTCGGTGCGACCGGCTCATCGACGAACACCGGGGCGAACCGAAAAGGCGCCTGCCGTTCGGCCCTCGACCGGGCAGGTCCGCGACGGAGCCGGACTGCCGTCTCCAACCCATTTTAACCCCGGCGGTCGGACCACGGGTAGATGTCGATGTGGAAACGGGACGCGGCGAGCGGCCTGGTCGTCCTCGTCCCCCTGCTGGTCATCCTGCTCGTGGCCAACTGGCTGTTCCGCCAGATCGCCGACCTCCCGTTCGTCACGCAGATCCAGCCCGTCGCCCTCCGTGTCCTGGTGGCGATCGTCGTCCTGATCGCGCTGACCTTCGCCGTCGGCTACCTGATGCGGACCACCGCGGGCCGGATCGTCGAGTCGTACATCGACGCGACGATGAACCGCGTCCCGCTCGTGCGCGTGCTGTACAACGCCTCGAAGCTCGCGGTCGAGACGGCGCTGACGGGGACAGACGACCTCCAGGCGCCGGTTCGGGTCGAGACGTGGCCCGGGATGCGGATGACGGCGTTCAAGACCGGAAAACGGACCGCGGACGGCCGCGAGGTTCTGTTCATGCCGACCGCGCCGAACATCACCACCGGGTTCGTGATCGAGGTCGAACCCGAGCGGATCGAACCGACCGACGAACGGGTCGAAGAGGCGCTCACCCGCGTCCTGTCGGCCGGGTTCGCGGAGCAGGCCGGAACACAGATCGCGGTCGAGGACGTGGCCGACGTAGTCGACGACGGAGAGGGCGAGGAGTCGGCGGCCTGACCGCCTACACCTCCTCGACGTAGGTGAACCAGTCGTCGTGGGCGTCGGTCTGGCGCTCCACGAGGTCGAAGAAGGCGCCCTGGAGTTCCGCGGTCACCGGGCCTCGCTCGCCGATCTCGACGTTTCCGACCTGCCGGATCGGGGTGACCTCCGCGGCCGTTCCGGTGAAGAAGAGTTCGTCGGCAGTGTGGAGTTCGCCCCGCGAGATGGTCGCCTGGTCGTGGACGGTGTAGCCGCGCTCCTCGGCCAGCGTGATCACGGTCTGGCGGGTGATCCCGTCGAGGATGCTCTGGGAGAGCCCGGGGGTGTAGATCTCGCCGTCGCGCACGAGGAAGATGTTCTCACCCGGCCCTTCTGCGACCTGCCCTTCCTTGTTGAGGACGATGGCCTCGGTGAACCCGTTTCGCCGCGCCTCCTCGCCCGCGAGCATGCTGTTGACGTAGAGACCGGTCGTCTTCGCGTTCGTCGGAATCTGCGAGGAGGCGTGCTTGCGCCACGAGGAGACCATCACCTCGACGCCCTTCTCTAAGGCCTCCTCGCCCAGATACGCACCCCACGGCCAGACGGCGACTGCGGTCTGGACGGGACACTCCTTCGGGCTGACCCCGAGCGAGCCGTAGCCAAAGAAGGCAATCGGGCGGATGTAACACGACTCCAGGCCCTCGCGGCGGATCAGTTCGAGCGTCGCCTCGGTGATCTCCTCGCGCGAGAAGGGGATCTCGATGTCGTAGGGCGCGCCAGAGGAGTAGAACCGGTCGAGATGCTCCCCCCAGCGGAAGATGGCGGGCCCTCGCTCCGTGTCGTAACAGCGGACGCCCTCGAAGATACCCGTGCCGTAGTGGAGACCGTGCGTCAGGACGTGAATCTGGGCGTCGTCCCAGTCGACGAACTCGCCGTCCATCCAGATCGTATCCGGGAGTTCCGAGTTCTCCCGCATCTCCTCAAATCCCATCGTACTCCGACTCGGGCCGCCAGCTAAATAAAATCGGACTGTTTCGAGAGCGCGGGTCGGTCCGCACGCCCACGCACGACCCGGTCACGCCGAGCGGTCGGTCACCAGCGCTCCCGGCTGTCCCTCGATGGGCCGGAGAGAAAGGCGGTGGCCCCCGCCCGCGCGCG
>JBDGTD010000014.1:9916-17415 GCA_042217165.1 Haloferacaceae archaeon
GAGCAGAGAGCACCGCGGACGCGGGGCGTCCGCGGAGAGGGCGGCGCCGGCGACGAAGCGACCGCCGAGCGCACACGGGGCCGAGGCCGCTCAGTCCCGGAACGCGTCGAGCAGCGCTGCCCCGTCGACGTAGACCAGGCCCTCGCGCTCGGCGTACGCACGGGCGTCGGCGGGCGCGAGCGCCCGGCCCGTCTCGGCGTCGAGCATCTCGCAGACGACGGCGGCCGGCGGCCGGTCCGCGGCCGCCGCGAGGGCGAGAGCGAGTTCGGTGTGGCCCTCGCGGTCGCGCAGGCCACCGGGCGCGGCGCGGAGGAGATGGACGTGGCCGGGGGTGCGAAAGCGCTCGCCGAACGCTTCCGGGCCGCTCTCGCCGGCGACGGCGCGTTCTGCGGCCCGTGCCGTCTCCGCGATCGTCAGGGCCCGGTCCCGGTCGGTGATCCCGGTGTGTGTCTCGCGGTGGTTGACCGTGAGCGAGAACGCAGAGCGGTCGTCGTAGTCCGGGCGGCCGCTCGCGGCGGGGTGGTCGAGTTCGTCGCGGACGAACGGGAGGTCGAGCGTCTCGCAGACGGCGTCGGAGAGCGCGACACAGACCAGGCCGCCGGCGTCGGCGCGGAGACGGGCGACCGCGCGGTGGTCGACGGCGCCCGCGGGGTAGATCAGGTCGGTCTCGCCCTCGCGGTCGGCGGCGTCGTGGACGAGGACGGGCCGCCCGGCGGCGTAGGCGGCGACCGCTCGCTCGACGGCCTCGCGGTCCTCCGTCGCGTCGCCCGCGTCGGACCGGCTCACCGGTCGCCTCCCGTCTCGTCGACCACCCGGAGGACGATCCGGTCGCCGTCGTCGAGGTCGAGTTCGTCGCGGAGGCGGTCGGGCGCGATCACCTCGATCTGGTCCTCGTCGTGGTGGGTGCGCTCCGGGACGATCGCGTGGGCGCCCTCGTAGCGCCGCCCGTCGTCGGCGCGCGAGACCGTCGCGGCGTAGCAGGTCGCGGGGCCGAAGGTGCGCTCCTCGTCCTCCCAGCCGTCGATGGGGACGGCCTCGAACGCCTCGATCTCGGCGCGGGCGCGGACGCTTCGCTCCTCCAGGTCGACGTTCAGCGTCCCGGGGTACGGCTCGTAGCCCAGGCGCTCGCGGAACTGGCGCATGTAGCCGTCGAGCGAGATGTAGTGGCGGCCCTCGCCCATCCCGCCGGTGACGTGGCCGGCGAGCGAGAGGGCGTCGTCGTCGAACAGGCGGCGGTAGTCGGCGTACTCGCGGCGGAGCCGCGCGACCCCCTCGTCGGTGAGCGCGACGCGCTGGCCGTCGCCCGCAACCTCGCGGTCGACGAGGTCGGCGTCCGCGAGAACGCGGAGGCGCCGCGACGCGGTCTGGTCCGAGACGTCGAGCGACGCCCCCAGTTCCGCACACGAGAGGTGGGCGACCCCGGCGAGGCCGCCGGCGAGCGCCACCTCTTTCAGCGCGACGAGTTCGTCCGGCCCCACCGCGGTCGTCGTCTCTGGCATACGTGATCACCCGGGAGCCGCGGGGTTAAGCGTACCGAACGTGAGACGGATTTCAAAGGTGAGACGAGCGTTCCGCAACCGCCTTTAGGTCGCCTCCAGAATCCAGCGGCGTGAGACGCGAGTTCCGGGCGGAGGTGGAGGCAGCGCTGACCGCGGCGCTCGCCGACCTCGACCTGCCGACCGACGATCTGGGGGTCGAGCGCCCGCCGGAGGACGTATCGGCGACGCTGGCGTCGAGCGTCGCCTACCGGCTGGCGGGGGAACTCGGCGCGCCGCCGCCGGCGTGTGCCGAGCAGGTGGCCGCGGCGGTCTCGACCGAGGGCTACGACTACCTCGCCGACGTGACGACGCTCGGGCCCTACCTCAACTTCGAGGTGACCGACCGCTACTTCGCCGACACGCTCGCCGGCGCACAGGACGAGGGATGGGGTGAACTCCCCCCGACGGGCGACCGCGTCGTCGTCGAACACACCTCGGCGAACCCGACCGGCCCCGTCCACGTCGGGCGGGCGCGCAACCCGATCATCGGCGACGCGCTCGCGCGACTGCTCGACTACGCCGGCAACGACGTCGACCGGCAGTACTACGTCAACGACGTGGGCCGACAGGTCGCGGTGTTCACGTGGGCGTACGACCACTTCGACGAGGACGACCTGCCGGAGCCCGAGCGGGAGAAGCCGGACTACGACCTCGTGCGGTACTACCGCGCCGGGAGCGAACTGCTGGAATCGGGCGACTCCGAGGCGGTCGCGGCCGCGGAGGAGGAGGTGACGGCCATCATCAGGGGACTGGAGGCCGGCGACGAGGCGACCTACGAGCGCGTCGGCGAGGTGGTCGACACCGTCCTCGCCGGGATGCGCGAGACGCTCGGACGCCTGCCCGCCGAGTTCGACGAGTTCGTCAAGGAGTCGCGGTTCGTCCGCTCGGGCGCGACAGAGGAGCTCGTCGCGCGCCTCAAGGAACTGGACGAGGCGGTCTACGAGGAGGAGGCGTGGCAACTCGACCTCGGCGAGCACGGAATCGAGAAGAACCTCGTCTTCCTGCGGTCCGACGGCACGTCGCTCTACCCGACCCGCGACCTCGCCTACCACGAGTGGAAGCTCTCGGAGTACGACCGCGCCGTCACCGTCCTCGGCGAGGACCACCGCCTCCAGGCCGACCAGCTCCGGACGACGCTCTCGCTCCTCGGAGCCGACGTGTCGGGCCTCGACCAGGTGTTCTACTCGTGGGTGAACCTCCCGGGAGGCGGGATGAGCACCCGCGAGGGGACGGGCGTCGACCTCGACGACCTGCTCGACGAGGCGGTCTCGCGGGCTCGCGACGAGGTCGCGCGCCGGCGCGAGGGACGGGATCGCGCGGTCGCGGCAGAGGAGGTCGAGACGATCGCCCGACAGGTCGGCGTCGGGGCCGTCCGCTACGACGTGGTCTCGAAACAGCCGACCAAGGGGATCACCTTCGAGTGGGACCGGGCGCTCGACTTCGAGGCGCAGTCCGCGCCGTACGTCCAGTACGTCCACGCGCGGTGTCGCGGGATCGAAGAGCGCGCCGACGGCGTGCCGGCAGCCCCCGACGCCGCGGGCCTGACGGAGCCGAGCGAGCGGGCGCTGCTCCACGAGATCGCGCGCCTCCCCGCCGTGGTCGAGCGCGCCGCGGACGACCTCTCGCCGCACGTCGTCGCGACCTACACCCGCGACGTCGCGGAGGCGTTCAACGCCTTCTACCGCGAGTGCCCGGTGCTCGACGCCCCCGACGACCTCCGTGGCCCCCGGCTGGCGCTGGTGCGAGCCGCCCGCAACGCGGTTGCGAACTCGCTCGACGTCCTCGGCGTCGAGGCCCCGCGGGCGATGTGACCCTACAGCCCACCGACCACGGCTATCGTGAGGTAGCCTGCCCCCAGCGCGAGCACGAGAAAGACGACGATCCACCAGCGCGGCACGCTCGACCCGTCGCTCGCTGCCATGCCCTCTACCTCTCCCCTCGCTCCGGAAGGCGTTGTGGTCTGGCCCAGCGGACGCTCCCGGCGGTCCGACCGCCGTCGTGCCGACCCCGGCCTCGCCGCGGCGACCCACTCCACGCGAGACGGCACCGCTCCGGGCGACCACGACGGCGGGGCAGACACCCGGGGAGACAACAGGTACTTCCCCTGTGGCGGGTCTACTAGCGCTAATGAGTCAACAGGCAGAGGGCGACGCGGTCGGCGCCGACCGCCGGAAGTACGAGTTCCGGCGCGTCATCGAGGAACTCGAGGAGTACGAAGGATCAGGAACGCAGCTCGTCACCATCTACGTCCCCGAGGACACGCAGCTCTCCGACGTCGTCGCGCATCTCACCCAGGAACACAGCGAGGCGTCGAACATCAAGTCGAAGTCGACGCGGACGAACGTCCAGGACGCCCTCACCAGCATCAAGGACCGCCTGCGGTACTACGACAAACCGCCGGACAACGGGATGGTGCTGTTCTCGGGCGCCGTCGACTCCGGCGGCGGCCAGACGGAGATGGTCACGCGCGTACTCGAGTCGCCGCCCGACCCCGTGCAGTCCTTCCGCTATCACTGTGACTCGGACTTCCTCACCGAGCCGCTGGAGGAGATGCTCGCGGACAAGGGGCTGTTCGGGCTGGTGGTGCTGGACCGCCGCGAGGCGAACGTCGGCTGGCTCCGGGGCAAGCGCGTCGAGCCCGTCAAGTCCGCCTCCTCGCTCGTTCCCGGCAAACAGCGCAAGGGCGGCCAGTCCGCCCAGCGGTTCGCCCGCCTCCGTCTCGAGGCGATCGACAACTTCTACCAGGAGGTGGCGGGGATGGCGAACGACCTCTTCGTCCCGGAGCGCCACGAGATGGACGGTATCCTCGTCGGCGGGCCCTCCCCGACGAAAGACGAGTTCCTGGACGGAGACTACCTCCACCACGAACTGCAGGACCTCG
This sequence comes from Haloferacaceae archaeon, assembly GCA_042217165.1. Lineage (GTDB taxonomy): Archaea > Halobacteriota > Halobacteria > Halobacteriales > Haloferacaceae > A07HB70. Next base: position 14,336 of record JBDGTD010000014.1, read on the forward strand.
TCGTCGACAAGTTCGACGTCGCCTACACCGACGAGTCCGGGCTGAAAGACCTGGTCGACGCCGCACAGGAGGCGCTCGCGGACCAGGAGGTGATGAAGGACAAGGCCCAGATGGACGAGTTCTTCACGGAACTCCACCGCGGCGAGAAGGCGACCTACGGCTTCGCCCAGACCCGCAAGAACCTGATGATGGGCGCCGTCGACCGCCTGCTCCTCTCCGAGGACCTCCGGGCCGACGTCGTCGTCTACGAGTGTCCCGAGGGCCACGAGGAGTACGAGACGGTCGACCCGCGCCACGACGACCCCGACCACCGCTGCTCGGAGTGTAGCGAGGAGTCCGAACCGGTCGAGCGCGAGGACGCCGTCGAGCACCTGATGACGCTCGCGGACCAGCGCGGCACCGAGACGAAGTTCATCTCCACCGACTTCGAGAAAGGCGAGCAGTTGCTGGACGCGTTCGGCGGGGTCGCCGGCATCCTGCGGTACTCGACCGGCGTCTGACGCGAGACGACGGGATCAGAGAAAGTCCGCGAGCTGTCTGCTCCGCCGCGAGAGGTCGTAGTGGGGCTCGACTCGCCCCGCCCTGTCGAGTCGGTCGAGCGTCAGGAGGACGTCGACGCCGGCGGCCTCGGCGAACTCACAGCAGTCGACGACGGCGGCGCGGTTCAGCGCGAGCGTGTCGAGCAGCCCGACGGCGAGCGCGAGCGCCGCTCCGCCCTCGCCGGCCGGGAAGTCGGCGAGCAGACGGTCGAACGTCGGCTCGGGGTCGGCCTCGTCCGGGTCGGCGGGCGCGAGGCGGAGACAGGTCGTACAGACCGCGGCCGCGGGGCCGTCGGGCGCGTGGGCGGCGACGGCGTCGGGGACGCGGAAGGCGACGGTCGGGGCGTCACAGGTAGCACAGGGCACGCGAGAGAGCGACGCTCGGGACTGAAAGCCGTTCCGTCAGTGCCACGCGGAAGCGGCCGGCCGTCGAACAGCCCGGCGCGGCCCGGTCGCGTCAGTCGTCTGCGCTGACCCGCTCGCGCCTCTCGGCCTCTGTCTCCGTTTCGTCCTCCTCGTCCTCTTCCTCTTCGGCTTCTTTTTTCGCCTTGATCTTTTTCAGTCGGAATATCTCTTCGCGCTCCTGTTCCTCCAGCTTCTGCTCGATGTACTCCTTGTTCTCGCGGAGGTCGGGGAGGAGCTTGAACTCGAGCGCGTTCACGCGGCGTTTCGTCTTCTCGATCTCCTCTAACATCTTCCGCATCGCCGTCTCTACCTCGGCGGCGAGGACGATAGTCTCGATCAGCTCTTCGTAGGCGTCGGCCGTCTCGTCGATGCGCGCGGAGGAGCCGAGCAGGCCGTAGCCCCGCTCGTCGATGCGCTTGCGGACGCGCGAGGACTCGATCTGGGGGACGACGACGCCCATGATGTTCTTCGACTGGCTCGTGATCTCCGGGTGTTCCTCGAGCGCCGCCGCGGCGCCGCGCACGGCGACGTCACCCTCGACTGCGCGCGCCATGTCGATAGTCTCCTGGGCGTGCCGGTAGTCCTCGTTCAGGTCGGAGCGGACGTCTTTCGCCTGGTCGAGAATATCCATGAACTCCATGATGAGGCCGTCGCGCTTCTGCTCCAGCGTGTCGTGTCCCCGCTCGGAGAGTTCGATCCGGTCCTCGATCTCCATCAGGTTCTTGCGGGTGGGTTTGACGTCCTCGGCCATCTCTTGGAGTTCGCTTTCCGCCCCACCGGCTAATACGTGACGCCTCGAGCCGGCTCAGGCCGCGATCACGTACTCGGACGCGACCGGGAGCGCCACCCCCGCGCCGAGCAGGAGGATCACCGCCAGCACCGCCCACGCGCCCTTCCGGACGAGCGTCAGGGCCGCGAGCGCCCACGGCAGGAGGAGCACCCCCGCCACCCCGACGCCCGGGAGCGCGTACAGCCCCCGCGCCGCGGGCGGGAGCAGCGACTGTCGCACCACGAGCGCGAGAATCGTCGACGTGACGGCGACGAAGACGTACCGCCCCAGCATCGACGGGCGGAGCCGCCAGACCACGACCCCGCCGAAGGCGACGAGCAACATCGCGGGCGAGAGGAGCGCGAGCGCGGCGACCAGTCCCGACGAGCCGTGGCGCTCGCCCGTGTACGTCCAGTCCGTCTCGTAGACGAACAGGTTGCGATCCTCGCTCACGACGAGCCACCCGTCCGCGGTCCGGGCGAAGTCGGCCGGGCGGCGCACCTCCGGTCCGACCCGGACACGCCGCTCGGCGGTCGGGGTGACGTTCGCGACGCCCCCGCCCGCGTCCAGCGCGTACCTCGTCACCCGACCGCCGAGCGCGGCGCTCCGGAGAACCCACAGCGACCCGTTGTCCGCGTACAGCCCCGTCGCGCGGCGGAGGTCGGTCGCGTTCGCCGCGCCGCGCTCGCCGTCGAGGACGACGAGCCCGCGCTCGCCCGCGAGCCAGAACCGACCCGACCCGTCGCGCGCGACCGCCACGAACTCGCCGGTCTCGTTCGGCGTCGTCGCCCGGGTGCCGTTCGCGGCCGGGAGCGCGACCGTCTCGCCCGTCGGTCGCCACTGCTCGTCGACCCGGTACAGCGCCGCGTCGCCCAGGAGCCACCAGCCACCGTCCGCGGCGGGGGCCGCGTCGTGGACGTCGACCGGCAGCGGTCCGGTCCCGTTCTCGTTCCCGAGCGACACGTACCTCGCCGTCCACGACTCGTCGTAGACGTACCGCCCGTCGGGACAGTCGGGCGTGGCCGCCAGCACGGCCGGCTGCCCGTCGTCGACGACCAGCGCGTACGTCGCCGGCTCGCAGTCATCGGACTGGGCGGCGACGGGGGCGACGCCGGCGGCGAGCGGCGTACAGACGAGCGAGACGAGCGAGACGACGAGGACGAGACGGATGAGACGGCGGCGGGCGGCGCAGGACCGTGACACGTCGAGGCGCACGCCCGCGCCCCTGATGTGCGTTCGGGATCGGGGGAGGCTCTCCCCCGTCCCGCCGGCGTGACGCGCCCGGTCGCGGTCGGCCCGTCGCGACGGCCGGCCACCACCGGATCTGCCGGGCCGGTGGCGTACTCGTCGGCCCGCGCGGCGCCTCG
>JBDGTD010000070.1:0-14757 GCA_042217165.1 Haloferacaceae archaeon
CCCAGCCGCTCCAGCCGTCCAGCCGCCGGCCGCCGGCGCCGCGGCGGACGCTCGCGGTCCTCGTCCGCGGTGTCTGTCACCGCCCGCCCCGCCACGCCGTCGGCGAGGAAGTCGCGGATCGGCGGCCCGACCTTCCCGGGTTCGACGAGGAAGGCGTCGTGGCCGTGGTCGCTGGAGACGACGTGGTGGGCGACGGGCACGTCGGCGTCGCGGGCGGCCTCCGCGACGGCTTCGCTCTGCTCGACGGTGAAATGCCAGTCGCCGGTGAACGAGATCAGCAGAATCTCGCCCTCGAACGCCGCGAGGGCGTCGGCGTCGGTCCCGTAGCCCGCCGCGAGGTCGTAGTCGTCCATCGCGCGCGTGAGATAGAGGTAGGAGTTCGGGTCGAACCGGCCGACGAACCGCTCGGCCTGGTAGTCCAGGTAGGACTCGACGTCGCGGTACGGGAAGTAGGCGGCCGCGCGGTCGGCCGGGAACGAGTCGCGGCTCGCGTCGCGGCCCGCGGCGCGGCGGCCGAACTTGCGCTCCATCGAGTCCTTCGAGAGATACATCACGTGGCCGATCTGGCGCGCGATCGAGAGGCCGTCGGTCGGGCGTGGTCCGCCGTAGTAGTCGCCGCCCTGCCAGTCGGGGTCGGTCGTGATCGCCCGCCGCGCGACGGCGTCGAGCGCGAGACACTGCGGGTCGAGGCGTGCCGCGGCCGCGACGGGCACGACCCGTCGCACGTCGTCGGGGTACGCGACCGCCCAGTCCAGCGCGTTCATCCCCCCGACGCTCCCGCCAATCACGGCGTGGAGGCGCCCGACCCCGAGGTCGTCGAGCAGGGCGCGCTGGGCACGGGTCCAGTCGCGCACCGTCACGGGCGGGAACTCTGTGCCGTACGGCTCGCCCGTCGCCGGGTCTGTCGACGACGGTCCCGACGACCCGTAACACGACCCGGGGACGTTGACACAGACGACGTGGCGGTCGCCGGTGTCGACGGCCTTGCCCGACCCGACGACGTCGCCCCACCACGCGCGGGCCTGACCGGCCTGTCCCTCGCCGGACTCGCCCAGCGGCGCGACGTTCTGGCTCCCGGTGAGGGCGTGACAGACGAGGACGGTCGGGTCCGCCGGATCGCCGTAGGCCTCGTAGGCGAGGCGCAGGTCGGAGACGGATTCGCCGCAGGCGAACTGGAACTCACCCACAGAGCGGGTGTCGCGGTCGACCTGCGTCACGTCGACCCTCCCGGAGCGGCCGTGGCCAGAGGGCGACGCGGGACCGGCGTTCCTGTGCGGACCGCGGTCATCTCACAGCGCCTCCGCGAGGTCCGCACAGATGTCCGCCGGGTCCTCGATGCCGACCGAGATGCGCACGAGTTCGGGGCCGACGCCCGCGGCGCGCTGTTCTGCCTCGCTCAACTGCGAGTGTGTGGTCGAGGCGGGGTGGACGACGAGCGTCTTCGCGTCCCCGACGTTCGCGAGGAACGAACACAGCTCGACGTTCTCACAGAGGTCGCGGGCGGCCGCGTAGCCGTCCGCGAGACCGATGCTCACCATCCCGCCGTAGTCGTCGAGATACTCGGTCGCGGCGTCGTGGGTCTCGTGGCCCGCCAGCCCGGGGTAGGCGACCCACTCGACCGCCGGGTGGTCGTCCAGATACTCGGCCACCTGCAGTGCGTTCGCACAGTGGCGCTCCATCCGGAGCGGGAGCGTCTCGACGCCCTGGAGGGTGACCCACGCGTCGAACGGCGACTGGGTCGCGCCCATCGTCCGGAGCGCACGGTAGCGCACGGCGGCGGCGAACGGCCGGTCCGGGAACCGCTCTGCGAAACAGAGGCCGTAGGAGGGGCTCTCGCCGCCGATTTCGGGGAACCGGTCGGAATACTCTCGCCACGGGAACGAGCCCCCGTCGACGGCAACCCCCCCGATGGTCGTCCCGGACCCGTGGAGCCACTTCGTCGTCGACTCCCAGACGAGGTCGGCGCCGTGTTCGACCGGGCGACACAGATGTGGGCTGGCGAACGTGTTGTCGACGAACAGCGGCGCGCCGGCGTCGTGGGCGGCGTCTGCGATCTCGCGCAGGGGCGGCGTCACCAGCGACGGGTTGGCGATCGTCTCGCAGTGGACGAACGCGGTGTCCTCGTCGGCCGCGTCGGCGTACGCCGCGGGGTCGAGGGTGTCGACCGTCCGCGTCTCGACGTCCCGCCGGGACGCCATCGTGGTCAGGTACGTCGACGTGCCGCCGTAGCCGTCCTCGGCGACGACCACGTTGTCCCCGGCGCTCGCGAGGAGACTCGTCGCCGCGTCGAAGGCGGCCATCCCCGAGGCCGTACAGACCGCGGCCGGCGCGCCCGAGAGCGAGGCGATCCGCCGCTCCAGCCGGCCGACGGTCGGGTTGGTGAACCGCGAGTAGATCGGGTCCTCGGTCTCCAGTCGGAACCGGGCGGCCGCCGACGCCGACGACCCGAACTCGTAACTCGTCGTCTGTTGGATCGGCGGCGCCCGCGCCCCCGTCTCCGGGTCCGGTTCGCCGCCGACGTGGAGACTCCGCGTCGCGAAGCCGTGGTCTCCGCCGTCGTTCATGTACGACGCGCATAGGACCGGACGAACTTATAACTACGAGTTCTGGGACGGCGGCCCGACCGAAAGAGGTAGGTTCGGCCGTCCCCGCGGCTGTGATAGATGGGAACTACCCACACGGTCGACCTCGAACTCCGGACGGACGACGCGGGTGACCTGCTCGCGCGGGGGACCGTCGGCGGCCACGAGGTGCTGGTCTCGACGGCGGGCGACGGGCTGGTCGGCGCCGGCGTCGACGCGTTCGTCCCGCTGGGAGGCGACCGCGGAGCGACCGGCCCGGCGACCGTCGTCGAGGGCGGCGAACGGCGGTTCGACGGCGTGGAACTCCGGCACGCCCGCCGGCGGGTCGAACTGGCCGACCCGGAGGGACGACGGGTGACCCTCGACGCGAGCGCCGACCGGCCGGCGGTCGGCGTCGACGTGCGGCGCGCGGACGGCGGCTACGACCAGTACGTCGGTCGGGTCGACGACACGCCACGGCGGCTTCGGCTCGGCCCGGACGGCGTGAGCTACGCGCGCGTCGGGTCGGTGGTCGAGGGGGCCCGCGGACGGGAGGAGTGGGAGCAGAAGCGAGAGGAGAGCCAGTCGAGGTGAGCGCGGCCGCCGTCGTGGGGCCGACGAACGCGAGCGGAGCGCCGAGCAGGCGAGGCGAGCGGGGCCACGCGTCCCTCGGAACCCGGGACCTACAAGCCGACGGCGCCCCGGTCGTCAGTATGAGCGAGGCCGAGGAGGAAGAAGAGAACCCCTACCTCCGGGACCCGCCGACCGAGTTCGCGCCCGTCGACGAACTCAACGAGTCGACCGCCGCGACACAGGCCGCCCGCCTCCGCGAGGCGATCCGCGACCACGACTACCGCTACTACGTCGAGGCCGACCCCGTCATCGGCGACCGGGCCTACGACGCGCTGTTCGCGCGGCTGGAGGAGCTAGAGGACCAGTTCGACCTCGAGACCGCGGACAGCCCCACCCGGCGCGTGGGCGGCGAGCCGCTCGACGAACTCGAGACCGTCCCGCACGTCGTCCCGATGCTCTCTATCGCACAGAGCGGCGAGGCCGACGAGGTCCGGGAGTGGGACGAGCGGGTGCGCGGCGAGGTCGGCGAGGTTCGGTACGTCTGCGAGCCGAAGTTCGACGGGCTGAGCGTCGAGGTGGTCTACCGCGACGGCGTCTACGAGCGCGCCGCAACGCGGGGCGACGGCGAGCGGGGCGACGACGTGACCGCACAGGTGGGGACCATCGCCTCGATCCCCCGGCGGCTGCGGGGCGACTACCCGCCGTTCCTCGCCGTCCGCGGCGAGGTGTATCTCCCCCGCGACGGGTTCGTCGCGCTGAACAGGGACCGCGAGGAACGCGGCGAGGACCCGTTCGCGAACCCCCGGAACGCCGCGGCGGGGACGCTCCGACAGCTCGACCCCTCGGTCGCGGCCGAGCGCCCCCTCGACTGCTTCTTCTACGACGTTCTGGCGGCGAGTGACGACTCCGACGCCGACCCGACGGAGTCGTTCGACGTGGGGGCAGGTGGCCTCGGTGTCGACGGCGTCCCCGAGACGCAGTGGGCGGAGATAGCGGCGCTACACGACTGGGGTCTGCGGACCGACCGCGACCACGTCGAGCGCGTCGACGACGTCGAGGACGCGGTCGACTACCGCGACCGCCTGCTCGCGCGCCGCGACGACCTGAACTACGAGATCGACGGCGCGGTCGTGAAAGTCGACTCCCGGGCCTCGTGCGCCGAACTCGGGACGACCAGCCGCGAGGTGCGCTGGGCGTTCGCCTACAAGTTCCCGGCGCGGACAGAGGAGACCACGGTCCGAGACATCGTCGTTCAGGTGGGACGGACCGGGCGCCTGACCCCCGTTGCCCTGCTCGACCCGGTGGAGGTCGGCGGCGTCACCGTCTCGCGCGCGAGCCTCCACAACCCCGCCGAGATCGCGCGGCTCGGCGTCGCCGTCGGCGACCGCGTCCGGATCGAGCGCGCGGGCGACGTGATCCCACAGGTGGTCGAGGTGATCGGGGACGGAGCGGGCGACGAGACCGGGAGCCACTTCGCGTTCCCCGACCGGTGTCCTGCCTGTGACAGCCCGGTCGAGCGCGACGGTCCGGTCGCGTACTGCTCCGGCGGACTGGCCTGTCCCGCACAGGTCGAGCGGACCATCGTCCACTACGCGAGCAGGAACGCGCTCGACATCGAGGGACTGGGCGAGAAATCGGTCGCACAGCTGGTCGAGGCGGGGCTGGTCGAGCGGCTCGCAGACCTCTACCGGCTGGCGGTCGAGGACCTCGTGGACCTGGAAGGGTGGGGCGAGCGGAGCGCGGAGAACCTGGTCGACGCGATCGACGACGCGCGCGAGCCGGAGCTCGACGACTTCCTCGTCGGGCTCTCGATCCCGGAGGTCGGCGGCGCGACGGCGCGCGCGCTCGCCCGGGAGTTCGGGTCGCTCGACGCGCTGCTGGCGGCGAGCGAAGGGGCGGACGGTGGCGAACGCCGAGACGAGGAGGACGGCGGCCCCGCCGACGCGACGCTCGACCAGTTCGCGGGGGTGGACGACGGCGCCGAGAGCGACGAAGACGGCACGGCAGACCCCTTCCGCGCCCGGCTCGAGACCGTCCCCGACATCGGTCCCGAGGTCGCCCGCGCCGTAGCCGACTTCTTCCGCACCGAGTCGAACCGTGCGGCGGTCGAGGAACTCCTCGCGGTCGGGGTCGACCCACAGCCCGTCGAGACTGAGGGGAACGACGCCCTCGACGGGCTCACGTTCGTCTTCACGGGGTCACTCTCGGTCCCGCGGAGCGACGCCGAGGACCTCGTGGAGCGAGCGGGGGGCTCGGCGACGGGCTCCGTGTCGGGCGCGACGGACTACCTCGTCGTCGGCGAGAACCCCGGGACGACAAAGCGCGAGAACGCCGAGACGGAGGGGGTCGAGGAGCTGGACGAATCGGAGTTCGCGGCCCTCCTCGCCGACCGCGGCGTCGACTGGCCGCCGGCGTAGGCCACGAGACACGTCTCGCCGGCGACGGGCGCCGTGTCGCCACTCTCGGTCGTCGCCGGCCTCCTCGTCACACCGGCTGTCACGACGGCGCACGCCGGGACCGTCCGGCGCGTCCCCGGACGGTCGGACCCGGCGGCACGACGGTCGGCGGGGTCGCTGCGCTCGGCTCGCGTCTCGTGTGCGGCGTCGCGACGCGGGCAGGGGGCTGCGACCCTACAGGTCCGTCTCTTCGAACCGGATCAGCCCGAGCAGCGGCGGGACCACGACCCACGCGAGGAGCATCAGGAGCCCCGAGAGCTGGAGGCGCGGGCCGACGCCCGACGAGGAGTTCGTCTCGAGGAAGAGGCCGCTCCCCAGCGTCCCGTTGATGACGAACTTGAACGCCCCGGCGGGGTTGAGCAACTGGAGGACCCGGGTGGTCTGCTGGACGGTCAGGGGAATCCACTCGGGCCAGCCGACGAACGCCGAGAAGAGCCCGAGCGACCCCTGGACGGCGCCGAGGAGCGCGACGAACACGAGGTAGATCGCGACCGCGGCGGCGATAGCGAGGCGGTTTGAGTCGACCGCCGCGGAGACGCCGACGCCGACGGAGACGAAGGCAGCGGCCAGCAGGACGACGAAGAAGACGTACTGGACGTACGCGACGGCCTCCAGCGTGAACGTTCCGGAGAGCAGAAAGACCAGCCCGGGGAGCGCGAACCCGGCGACGAGAGCGACCGCGAGCGCCGCCGCACGACCGGCGACTTTGCCGACGACCACGTCCGAGCGGGCGTGCGGGAGCGCGAGCAGGAGCTTCAGCGACCCCGTCTCGCGCTCGCCGACGACGGCGTTGTACGAGACGACGAGGGCAACGAGCGGGAGCAGCGTGGTGACGATGCCGTCCTTGATCGGAAACGCGCGGAGCACCCGCGTCGACGAGAGGGTCGCGCCGCTCCCGCCGAAGATGAGCGACGTGACGTAGACGGCGGCACCGATGAGAAGCGCGAAGAGGACCGAGAGCGCGATCAGCCACCGCGAGCGGATCGTGTCCTCGAACTCCTTGCGCGCGACCACGTTCCACGTCACGCCCGGACCTCCGTCGGCTCGTCGTTCTCGGTGTACGCGAGAAACAGGTCTTCCAGCGACGCCTCCTCGGTGCGGAAGTTCTCGACGGTCGCGCCCGCGTCCTCGACGGCGCCGACGACGGCGGTCTTCGCGTCGGCGTCACAGGCGACGACGAGCTCTCCGTCGACTGCCTCCGCGCTCGCCACGCCGGAGAGCGCCCGAACGCCCGCGAGGTCGATACCGGTGGCGTCGCCCGAGACGTTCACGACCAGGCGCTCGCCCCCGTCGACGGCGTCGCGCAGACCCGCCATGCTGTCCTCGGCGACGAGCGACCCCTCGCGGAGGATCCCGACGCGGTCACAGACCGCTTCGACCTGCCCGAGGACGTGACTGGAGAAGAAGACTGTCGCGCCGCGCTCGGCCTCCGCACGGACGAGTTCGCGCATCTCCTTCGCGCCCGAGGGGTCGAGCCCCGAGGACGGCTCGTCGAGGATCAGAAGCTCCGGGTCGCCGACGAGCGCCATCGCCAGCGCGAGGCGCTGGCGCATCCCCTTCGAGTAGTCGCCGGCCGGGCGGTCGGCGGCGTCGGCGATCCCCGTCCGTTCGAGGAGGGCGTCGGGGTCGCCCTCGACCTCCTTCGACTCCATCGCGAACTCGACGTGCGTCCGGCCGGTGAGCCGGGAGTAGACGTCGAACCCCTCGGGGAGAACGCCCGTACGCTGCCGGACCGCGACCGATTCCGCCTGGGCGTCCCGGCCCAGCACCTCGACCTCGCCGCTCGTCGGGCGGACGAAATCGAGGAGCATGTTGATCGTGGTCGACTTGCCCGCGCCGTTCGGGCCGAGGAAGCCGAAAACCTCGCCCTCGGGGACCGCGAGGTCGAGGTCGTCGACTGCGGTGACGTCGCCGAAGCGCTTTGTCACGCCACGGAGGGCGATCGCGTCCATAGGCCGAGTTGCGCCGGACCGGGTAAATGCGTTTGTACCTCGACCCGTCAGAGCGCGTCGTCCGGGTCGTTTCGGTCCGCCACCCGTGCCGCCTCGCTCGCGTACCGCTCGCGGTCCTCGCCCTCGACCGTCGTCAGCCGCGCGGGGTCGACGACCCGCGCCGCCGGCACGCCGCTCGAGAGCGCGTTCGCGGAGAGCTGTCTGTACCACGCGCGTTCGCCGTCCGGCGTCGCGTAGACGAGACTCACCATCCCCTTGTCCGTGTACTCGCGTTCGACCAGCCAGACCCGCACTTCGTCCTCGGTCACACTCGCCGTCGGGGCGCCCCGGAGTTGTAGTTCCCGCCGAGCGTCACCCTCAACTCCGCGCGACCCCATCCGACTCTGTGGACGCCGAGGCGGTGCGGGCGGCGGCGACAGACCTCCCCGAGGAGCCGGGCGTCTACCAGTTCCTCGCGGGCGAGACGACGCTCTACGTCGGGAAGGCAGTGGACCTTCGCGCCCGCGTCCGGTCGTACGCCGACCCGCGAAGCGAGCGCATCCGGCAGATGCGCGAGCGCGCCGACGCGGTGGACGTCGCGGTGACGGACACGGAGACACAGGCGCTCCTGCTCGAGGCCAACCTGATCAAACGGCTCCGGCCGCGGTACAACGTCCGGCTGAAGGACGACAAATCCTACCCGATGGTCCAGCTCACCGACCACGACGCGCCCCGGATCGAGGTGACGCGCGACCCGGAGCCCGGTGCGACGGTGTACGGCCCGTTCACGGACGTCGGGGAGGCCGAACGGGCGGTGAAGGCGGCGCGCGAGCGGTACGGTCTCCGGGGGTGTTCGGACCACAAGTACGCCGGGCGGGACCGGCCGTGTCTCGACCACGAGATGGGGCTGTGTTCGGCGCCGTGTACCGGGGAGCGGGAGTTAGAGGCGTACGCCGAGGACGTCGAGGCCGTGCGGCGCTATCTCGACGGCGAGACGGGCGTCCTCGCCGCGCCGCTTCGCCGGGAGATGGCCGCCGCCGCCGAGGCCGAGAACTTCGAGCGCGCCGCGCACATCCGGGACCGGCTCGCGGCGGTCGAGTCGCTCCACGGCGGCGGCGGCGAGGCGGTGGCGGGCGGGGGCGGGCGCGAGCGGGCGGTCGACGTCCTCGCCGCAGCGCCGGGACGCGACGGGGTGGTCGTCGCACGCCTCCACGCCGAGGACGGCCAACTCGTGGACCGGTCGCGCCACCTGCTCGACGGGCCGGAAGACGGGGACCAGACGGAGCCGGCGGCTGCGCTCGCGGCCTTCATCCCGCAGTTCTACGCAGAGCGCGACCTCCCCGACGCCGTGCTCCTCGCGGACCGCCTGCCCGCCGACGACGCGGACGTGCGCGAGTGGCTCGAGGCCCGGGGCGTCGAGGTCAGGGTCCCCGGCGCGGGCCGAGAGGCGACGCTCGTCGACCTCGCGCTGAAGAACGCCCGTCGGGGAGAGGCGCGCGACGACCCCGTGGCTGACCTCGCGCGGGCGCTCGACCTGCCGGGCGCGGCGCGAATCGAGGGGTTCGACGTGAGCCACGCGGGCGGCCGGGCGGCGGTCGGCGCGAACGTCTGCTTCGTCGGCGGGAGCGCCGACACGGACGACTACCGCCGGAAGAAGCTCTCGGAGGAGAACGACGACTACGCCAACATGCGGGCGCTGGTTCGCTGGCGCGCCGAGCGTGCGGTCGAGGGGCGAGACGACCGGCCGGACCCCGACCTCCTGCTGATCGACGGCGGCGAGGGACAACTGGGCGCGGCGCGGGACGCGCTGGCCGAAGTGGGGTGGGACGTGCCGGTCGTCGCGCTCGCGAAAGAGGAGGAACTGGTGGTGACGCCCGAGGGCGTCCACGACTGGCCGAGCGACGCGCCGCGCCTGCGGCTCTGCCAGCAGGTGCGCGACGAGGCCCACCGGTTCGCGGTCCAGTACCACCGGACGGTGCGCGACGAGGTGTCGACGGCGCTAGACGGCGTGCCGGGGGTCGGACCAGAGCTCCGGGGGCGACTGCTCGGGCGGTTCGGGAGCGTCGAGAACGTCCGGAACGCCTCGCGCGCGGAACTGCTCGCGGTCGAGGGCGTGGGCGAGGCGACGGCGAACGCGATCACAGAACGGCTCTGAGTCACAGGAGACCCACAGGCGTACTCGCGGCAGACCGGGTCGGACGCGGGAGTGACGACCCGGCCGCGCTCGACCGGATGGATGCGCTCGTCGACGACCTGCTCGCGCTCGTGCGACGAGGCCAGTCGGCAGCGTGGCGGCGTCGTCCGCTCCGACGTCGTCTGGGACGCGTTGGCGGCCCGACCCTCGGTATCGACGGCGACCGGAGCCTGCTCACAGACCGGTCGCGGCTCCCAGTTACCCCGCTTGCCTGTGTCGGAACAGCGTCGCCGTCACGGACGGGACGACAGCCCCGGCATCGCGCCGGACGAGCGCGGGCAGGCGCTCGGGCGACACGACAGCGACGGAGGGGACGGGATTCGGCTACGCGATCCTGTCGTACTGTTCGGAGAGCTTCTCGGCGGCCTCGGCCAGCCCGTCGGTCTCCTCGTCGCTCAGGTCCCACTCGATCACCTCTTCGATGCCGTCCGCGCCGAGCCGACAGGGGACGCCGACCGCGGTGTCGTCGTGGCCGTACTCGCCGTCGAGGACGACAGAACAGGGCAGCACCTCGCCCGTGTCCCGGAGGATCGCCTCCACGACGTGGGCGACGCCAGTCGCCGGGCCCCACTGGGTCGCGCCCTTGCGCTCGATGACGTCCATCGCGCTCTCGGTGAGCGCCGTCGTTATCTCCGCGCGCTCGTCGGCCGAGAGCGTCGGGTCCGTGCCGTCGACACGGACCTTCGAGAAGACGGGGACCTGCGCGTCGCCGTGTTCGCCGAGGATCGCCGCCTCGACGTTCTGCACGGGAACGTCGAACCGCTCGGCGAGGACGTAGCGAAAGCGCGCGGAGTCGAGGCGGCCGCCGAAGCCGACGACGTGGTCCCGCGGCCGGCCGCCGACCTCGTGGAGGTGGCGGTTGAGCAGGTCGACCGGGTTCGAGGTGGTGACGGAGACGAAGTCGTCGCTGTGCTCCGCGAGCGAGGACTCGATAGACTCCATGATGCTGGCGTTGTCGCCGGCGAGGTCGATGCGGGTCTGGCCGGGCTGGCGCGGGATGCCCGCGGTGACGACGACGACGTCCGAGCCGGCGGTCGCCTCGTAGCCGCCCTGCCGGACGGTCGTGTTGGCGTCGTAGGCGACCCCGTGGTTGACGTCCGCGGCCTGCCCGACCGCCTCGTCTTCCTTCTCGGGGATGTCGACGAAGACGAGTTCGTCGACGACGTCTCGGAGCGCGAGGCTGTAGCCCGCCGCGGCGCCGACCGTGCCGGCTGCGCCGACGACGCTGACCTTGGCGTTCGGCATAACGTCTCACGGCGCAGTCGCCGCCGACCTAAGCCTGTCGAAGCGTCGGGTGACCGTCGGCGACGCCTCGGGCGGTGGTCGTGGTCGCCGCTCCACCTCGTGGCGCCGGCTGCGCTCGCGCCACGCTCACTGCCCCCGTTCCGCGGCTCCCCCGTCGCCGCTCCACCTCGTGGCGCCGGCTGCGCTCGCGCCACGTGTGTCCCGTCGGGCTTTTCGGCGCCCCGCGCGTACTGCGGCGCATGTCCGACTTCGACCGCGACGCCGAGCGCGAACGGCTCCGCGAGAAGTACGAGCAAGACCAGGAGAAACGCCAGTCCACACAGCGGATGTCCGAACTCCTGCTCCGGGGAGCGACCATGACCGACAGCCACTGCGACGACTGTGGCGACCCGATCTTCCGCTACGACGGCCAGGAGTTCTGTGCGACCTGTCAGGCAGAGGGCGTGCCCGAATCGACCGCGGCGGGAGAGGAGGCGACACAGACGAACGAAACAGCACAGACGAACGAAACGGCACAGACGAACGAAACGACACAGACGAACGAGCCGGAGCCGGTCGAGAACGGCGAGGCGCCGCCCGCCGGCGGTCGGTCGGGGCCGGAGCCGGCCCCGGAGTCGACTGCGCCGGCCCGCGAGCGGGCCGACGACGGCGGACGACAGGCCAGCACTGGCGGCGCCGACCTCGGGGCCGCCCGCGACTCGCTCACCCGGACCGTCGCGCGGTTCGCCCGCCGCGCCGAGGAGACCGAGAGCCCGCGCGAGGCCAGAGACCACCTCGCCGCCGCGCGCGAGGCCGCGGAGGCCCTCGGGGCGCTGGACCGGCGATGAGGATTCTCGTCCCGGTCGACGGGTCGGACTGCAGCAAGCGCGCCGTGACCTTCGCCGCCGAGATGGCCGAGCGCTACGACGCCGACCTCCGCGTCGTCCACCTCACCGACGCCGACACCGACGCCGCCCGGCAGGTGGTCGACGGCGTGCGCGACCTCCTGCCCGACGACCACGAGGGCGAGGCGAACCTCGACGTCGTCGTCCGGGACATGGCGAGTCCGACGGCCAGCCGGATCGGCCAGGAGATTCTCGCGTACGCGAACGAGACCGAGACCGACCACGTCGTGATGGGCCACCACGGCGCCGGCGTGGTCGAGCGTGCGATCCTCGGGAGCGCCGCCGAGGTGGTCGTGCGCGGCGAGACGGTGCCCGTGACGGTCGTGCCTTAGTCGCTCGCGTCCGCGTCCGCGTCCGTCTCGTCTGCCGGCGCCGGGTCGCGCTCGTCCGGCGCGTAGTCGCTCCCGGCGACCTCGCGAACCCGCTCGGCCGTCACCGCGCCGACGCCCTCGACGTGCTGTAGGTCGTCCTCGCGCGCCGTCATCACCGCCTCGACAGTTCCGAAATGCTCGAGCAACGACCGCGCCGTCACCGGGCCGACCTCCGCGATTGCGCTCACGACGTACTCCTGCTGTTCGTCGAGCGTCTTCGCGCCCTTCTCGCCGTGGGCGCTCACCGCGCGGTCGCGGGTCGTCTGCTCCCGTTTCGCGAGGACCGCGAGCATGTCCGCCGTGTCCCCCTCGTCCTCTGTGTGGAGGACGCTCATGTCGAAGTCGACGGCGAGCGAGGCGACCGCTCCACGGATCGCGTCCGGGTGGACGTTCCGCTCGCCGTAGAGGTCGCCGCCCTCGACGATCAGGACCGGGCGGGCGTAGTGTTTAGCGAGGGCGCGGGCCTGCTCGAACAGCGAGCGGTCCTCGCCGAGCAGGGTGTCGAGGAAGTCGCTCACGCTCTTTCGCTCGACTGCCACCCGGTCGGAGACGACGTAGTCCCCGACCGCCAGCGTCTCCAGCCGCGTCTCGATGCCCTCGCGGGTCGAGAGGTCCCGGGCGATCGCAGAGTCGAGTTCGCGCTGGTCGACCACTAGCTCGACCGTCTCGGCGTCCCCGGCGTCGTCGGCGCCCGCGACCGCGACGGAGCCCTCGTCGGCGCGCTCGCCGTCGTCGCTCGTCTCGGCCGCGAAATCGGCGAGGGCGGCGTCGCCGTCGTCAGGGGTGTCCTCGCCGTCGGCCGCGTCGCCCTCGTTCTCGTCGTCCCCGTCGTCGAACTCGTCGAACTCGTCGAGCGCCCGCTGGCCGCCCGACAGCTCCTCGGTCAGTTCGTCGGCAGTCGACTTCAGCGACCGCAGTTCCTCTGCCATCTCCGTCTCGCGGCGCTTCGAGATCCAGAAGTACGCCTCGTCCCGGGTGTCGCTCGCCATCAGCACGACGACGCGGCCGTCGTCTTGCCGCCCCGTCCGGCCCTTCCGCTGGATGGACCGGATAGCCGTCGGGACGGGCTCGTAGAAGAGCACGAGGTCGACCTCGGGGACGTCGAGCCCCTCCTCGGCGACGGAGGTCGAGACCAGCACCTCGAACTCGCCCGCCCGAAAGTCGTCGAGCGTCTCCTGCTGTTCGGTCTGGGTCATCCCGTCGCTCCCCTCGCGGTCCCCCTGCCCGACGAACTTCCGGACCGCGAACCCCTCGGAGAGGAAGTCGACGAGCGCCTCGGCGGTGTCCCGGGACTCGGTGAAGACGATCACGCGATCCCCCCCGTCGACGCCGAGAGTCTGGGCGAGGAGAATGCGCGTGCGCCGGAACTTCGGGTGGAGGTCGTCGAACGACTCGGCCTCGCGCATCGTCGCCCGCACGCGAGGGTCCGAAACCATCCGCTGGGAGGCCTTCGACGCGCCCGAGGAGCGTGCAGCGTTGCGCTGACGCTCGAAGTAGCGCCGCAGGGCCTCGACGCTCTGGGTCTCGGCGTAGGTGACGGCGGTCCGGAGCTTTCGCACCTCGGCCAGCGCCGACATCGCCTCGTACCCCTCGGACTGGTCGTTGTCCATCAGCTTCTGGACCTTCCCCTGGATCCGGTTGATCTGCGTCTCGGACATGTCCGGCTTCGTGCTGGAGGTGACGCCGATCCGCTTCAGTTTCTCCAGCCGCTCGGTGATCACCTCGTTCAGCTGATCTCTGATCGAGAGTACCTCGTCGGGCAGGTCGAGCTCGATCCACTCGACGTCGGTGTCGTGGGTGTACGCCGCGACGTCTGCGTCCTCCTCGGTCATCACCGCCACCTCGTCCAGCCCGAGGTTCTCACAGACCTCGCGGATCGCCTCGGCGTCGCCGCCGGGCGAGGCGCTCATCCCCGTCACGAGCGGGTCGTCCGCGTCGGCGTGGTACCGCTCCGCGACGTAGACGTAGGCGTAGTCGCCGGTTGCGCGGTGGCACTCGTCGAAGGTGAGATGCGTGACAGCCGAGAGGTCGATCCGCCCGCCGATCAGGTCGTTCTCGACCACCTGTGGCGTCGCGACGACGACCCGGGCGTCGTCCCAGAGCGCCGCGCGGTCGTCCGGGCGCACGTCGCCCGTGAACGTCGCCACCTCGTCGTCGTCGAGGGCGAGCGCCTCGCGGTAGAATCCGGCGTGTTGCTGGACCAGCGGCTTCGTCGGCGCGAGGAGGAGCGAGGTTCCGCCCGTCTCGTGAAGCCTGTGCGCGGTGACGAGCAGCGACACCGCCGTCTTGCCGAGACCGGTCGGGAGACAGACGAGGGTGTGCGCGTCGCGCGCACGCTCGACCAGTTGGGTCTGGTAGGCGCGGGCCTCGACGACGCCCGGCGCGACGAGGGGCGCGTCGACGTAGTCGGCCTCGGTGGTCGCCATCGACTCTGATCGGGCCCTACCGGCGGATAAGGGTTCGGCGAGCGGAGTGAAAGTGGTGCGGGGAGACGCGTGGCGCAGGGCAAAAGAGCAGACGAGACCGGGCGCGGGGACGGAGG
>JBDGTD010000070.1:14857-17322 GCA_042217165.1 Haloferacaceae archaeon
GGAGGGCCGACGGACTGGCGCGGGGAGCGTGACGAGTGACCCGCGCGAGACAGGTGAGCGGGGGCGGCGAGGCGCGAGCGGAGCGCGAACGGCGCGGAGCGCGACCGTCTCAGTCCCGCCGCGTCGCGATCAGCGCCGCCGCGAGCAGCGCCGCCACGGCGACGACCGCGCCGAAGCCCGGCCCGAAGCCGCCGGTCGGCGTCGGCGACGGGGTCGGTGTCGGGGACGCAGTCGGCGTCGGGGACGCGGTCGGCGTCGGCGACGGGGTCGGCGTCGGGGACGCGGTCGGCGTGTCCTGCTCTGTCGGCGTCGGCGTCTCGAGCGTCCTGACGAGCTGGACGTCGACGGTGGCGGTGTTCGACCCGTCCTCGGCGCTCAGCGTGTAGGTGCCGACCGCGGCGCCGTCGGTGTCGATCTCGACGACCCAGACGCCGTCCTGGCCCCAGAGGTCGGTCGAGGTGAGCCCGACGGTCGTGTCCTGGCTGGCGAGTTCGACCGTGATCGTGTTGTCCTCGGGCTGGAGGTTCGTCTGCCCCTCGACTATCATCGTGTCGCCGACGGCGACGGGGTTGATCCCCGTAGCGGCGCTGTCCTGCGGGTAGACGTCGGTGATCTGGGTCTGGGCGTCGGTCAGGCGAGCCTCCGTCGACTCGAGCAGGTCGTCGCTCGCCGTCGCGCCGACAGTCTCGGCGCGGATGGCCGACCGCACCTGGTCGCCGGTCAGCGACTGGTCGTCGAGCGACTGTTCGAGGTAGCTCTGGAGGCCGTCGGTGGTCGCCTCGAACGACTCGGGCAGGTCGCCGTCGCCGACCCGACCGTCCCGGCCGGTCGTGTAGACGTACAGTGTCACGTCGCCCTCGGTCAGGCCACTGATCGAAACGTCGTCCTGGTCGATGCTGCTGCCGTCGTCGACGCTGATCGACTGCGTCACGACGTTGCCGCGCTCGCCGACGGCGAAAAACAGCACCTCGTCGGCGCCCGCCGCGGTGCCGTTCACGTCGACGTCGCTGTCCTGTGTCGCGATCTGACCGCGCACGAGCGAGGGGAACGACGCCGAGAGCGACTGGCCCGTGACGCGGATCGACTGCTGCTCGGAGGTCCCACTCGAGAACTCCCGGCTCGTCAGCGTGTCGTCGACCTGCCCGTCGCCGTCGGTGTCGGCGTCGCCGGCGGCGATGACGCCGATCCGGTAGGTGCCCGGGAGCGAGAGGATCTCGTTGCCGCCGCCCTCGCCCTGGCTCAGACTGACGGCCTCGGCTTCGAAGGTGCCGTCCGCGCCGACGGGGATCGTCCGGTCGTCGTCGAGTTCGACGAGTTCGTAGTCGCCGCCCTGTCGGGCGTAGATCGCGACTGACTCGATACCGGTCGGGGCGGTGCCGTTGACGGTGACCGACTCCCCGACGACGTAGCTGTTACCCGGCCGGTCGAGCGACACCTCGCCCTCCACCACCTCGAACTCGACGTCGTCGGCCTCCAGGTCACCGTCGCCGGCGGGCGTCGGCGGCTTGGCGAAGCTCCCGCCCGAGGTCGCGAGAGCGTCGGAGACCGTCATCTGGACGCTCGTGGTGCCGAGCGCGGTCGTGTCGACCGAGCCGAGCCCCCGCCCGTCGTCGCCGATCTCTACGACCGCGTAGACCCCGTCGACGTCGGTCGAGGCGTTGACGTTCGACTCGCGGACGTAGCGGCTGCCGTCGACGACGCCCTGTTCGACGACGTCGCCGACCGGGCGGAAGACGGTCGCCGCGTTCTGTGGCGAGACGTCCTCGCGGAGGTCGCCGCTGTTGATCTGTAACAGGTGGTAACTGCCGGCCGCGCCGCCGATGACCTCGAAGTTGACGTTCGCGCCCTGCGTCACCGTGTCGTTCTCCATGTCGACGGTCACACCCTCCTGAGAGGTGATCTCGATCGTCGTCTCGCGGCTGGCGTCCTCGAAGGTCAGCGCGTCAGAGCCCTGGACGGTGATGTTGTAGGTGCCGGCCGGAAGGGTCCGGAAGTCCATCGGGATCGAGACCGAGCCGCCGCCGTTGGCCTGGGGGTCATCGACGACGGTGTTTGTCACCTCGAGGCCGGAGGAGTCCTCGACTATCACCTCGAGGTTCTCGGCCTCGTGGAAGTTGTACTCCGCGACGAGCGTCAGGTTGGCGCGACTCTGTGTCACCGTGCCGCCCTTCACGTCGGCGCCGTTCTGGTTCTGGATCTCGAGCGTGGAGATCCGCGGCCGTGCAACGGTGATCGCGGGCGCACTCGTCGTGCCGTCGTTGGAGTACCGACCGGTGTCCGCGTTCGGCGGGATCGGCGGGCTGAGCGGCGTCCCGCCGGAGACGTCGTTCAGCGTACTCCGCAGCGCGCCGCCGAACTCGATGTCGTCCTCGCCGCGGTAGACGATCGCGCCCTCGTAGACCACACCCCTGCCCTCGGCGGTGTTGAACGACCCGGTTCCGCCGGGACCGGCGCGCGTGACGCCG
>JBDGTD010000062.1:0-17099 GCA_042217165.1 Haloferacaceae archaeon
CCCTCAGGCTGAGCAGGGTAGGGTAGTTCACGCCGTGTCCTCTTTGAATCAGGGGCACGTTCAGACGGCTGTGACCGACGGGGAACGGCTCAGAGAGGTGCTCGCTCACCGCCACGAACTACTCGCGCGGCTCGTCGAGGGGCGGGCGGACAAGCCGACGCTCGTCGACGACCTGCCGGTGGCGCGGTCGACCGTCGACCGGGGGATCCGTGACCTGAGCGAGGTCGGCTGCGTCGAGCGAGTCGGCGGCGAATTTCGCGCGAGCGCCGCGGGCCGGGCCGCGCTCGACGCCTTCGAGCGGTACGCAGACGCGACCGACGGCGTCACGGCGGCGACGTGTCTGCTCGCTCATCTCCCGCCCGACGCCGCCCTTCCGCCCCGCGTGCTGGTCGGCGCCGACGTGCGGGTGGCCGACGAGCACGCGCCCGGACGGGCGACCGTATGCGTCTCGCGGGCCGCAGAGACCGCAGACCGGGTGCGCGCGACCGCGCCCGTCCTCTACAGCCGCTACCTCGACAGCCTCGTCACCATCGTCGAGCGCGGCGTCGAGTTCGAGGCGGTCGTCGCGCGGCCGGTCGTCGAATCGGCGGACGAAATCGACAGAGAACGGGCAGAGCGGATCCGACAGAGCGACAGCTACGACTCGTACGTCACGGACGCGGATCTCCCGTACGCGGTCATGCTCGCCGAGTCCGACGGCGACTGGACGCTCTTCGTCATCGTCTACGACGCGGGCGCGCCCCGCGGCGTCCTCGTGACCGACGCCGAGGCCGCGGTCGAGTGGGGTCACGAGCAGTACCGGGCCGTCCGGGCCGAGGCCGAACCGCTCGCTGCCGCCGAGACCGAGTCGCGCTGAGGGAGTTCGGGGCGTGAAGAGATTCCCGGGCCGCGGGAGATCACCCGGGGTGCGGGAAGTCACGCGGCCGGGAAGATAATCCGGTGATGGGGTATACGATACTCTGCTGGCTTCGGCCCTCTATCATTGGCCCGCAGGGATTTGTTCCTTCGGCCCGTCGTTCGACCGTGACCGACCCGCACTGCCGGCGCTGTGGCGCCCGCCTCCGGACGGGGCTGGTCGCGACCGGCCTGACTCACTGCTGTCTCAGCCCCAGCGGCGTCGCCGGGGTCTGTCCCGACCACGGCCCGGTCGCGCCCTGCGACGCCGTCGCCCGACAGGACTAACCACGCGCGCACGCGGGAATCTGTATGGAAGATCGGGCACGACAGACCGGCGACGAGCGGGTGACCAGCAGCACCGACGACCGGGCACAGCGGATCGGCGACGAGCGGGTGACCGAGATCTACCGACAGGGAATGCTCGAGGGAGAGACCCCCGACCTGCCGGTTTCGTACGAGGACCTGCGAGAGGTCGCCCACGAGGCGATGAGTCCCGAGGGACGGGCGTACGTCCACGGCGGCGCCGGGAGCGAGGCGACGTTCGAGCGCGGCCAGGACTTCTCGGCGTGGCGGATCGTCCCCCGAATGCTGCGGGGCGTCGAGAGCCGGGACCTCTCGGTCGACCTGCTGGGCCGGGAACTGGCGTTTCCCCTCGGACTGACGCCGCTCGGCGTCCAGTCGCTCCTCCACGAGGAGGCAGAGGAGGGGACCGCGCGGGCCGCGTCGGACCTCGACGTGCCGCTCGTGCTCTCGTCGCTCTCCTCGACGGATATGGAGACGGTCGCGGAGATCATGGGTGACACCCCGAAGTGGTTCCAGTTCTACTGGTCCTCCGACGAGGATATCGCCCGTAGCTTCCTCTCGCGGGCCGAGCAGGCCGGCTACGACGCGATAGTGGTGACGGTCGACGCGCCGATTCTCGGCTGGCGCGAACGGCTCCTCGACCGGGGCTACTACCCGTTCCTCGAGGGCGAGGGCGTCGCGAACTACTTCTCGGACCCCGCGTTCCGCGCCCGACTCGACGACCCGCCCGAGGACGACCCCGAGGCCGCCGTCGAGGAGTTTCTCGACATCTTCGGCGACGCCTCCCTCACGTGGGAGGACCTCCAGTTCGTCCACGACAACACGGACCTCCCGGTCGTGATCAAGGGGGTCCTCGACCCGCGTGACGCGGAACTCGCCGTCGACCACGGCGCCGACGCCGTCGGCGTCTCGACCCACGGCGGCCGGCAGGTCGACGGCTCCATCACCGCGGTCGAGGCGCTTCCGGCCGTCGCAGACGCCGTCGGCGACGAGGTGCCGATCACGTTCGACAGCGGCGTCCGCCGCGCCCAGCACGTGTACAAGGCGCTGGCGCTCGGTGCCGACACGGTCCTCCTCGGCCGGCCGTACGCGTACGGGCTGGCTGCGGGCGGGGCCGAGGGCGTGCGGTTCGTCCTCCAGAACCTGCTCGCGGAACTCGACCTGACGATGGGGCTGTCGGGACACAGACACGTGACGGAGATCGACCGCGACAGCCTGCGGCACGCGAGCGAACTGTAGCCTACTCCCCGTCCGCGGCGCCGCGGTCGGCCCGGGCCGCCCCGATCGCTCGTGCGATCAGTCCCGCCTGTGTCCCGGCGACGTAGCCCGCGTCGACGTTGACGACCGAGAGGACCGAACACGACTGGAGCAGCCCCGCGAGCGCCGCCTCGCCGTCGCCGCCGCGGCCGTAGCCCGTCGAGACGGGGACGCCGACGACCGGCGCGTCCACGAGGCCGGCGACGACGGTCGGGAGCGCCCCTTCCCGGCCGGCGGCGACCACCACGACGTCCGCGGCCCGGACGGCGTCGAGCGCGTCGAGGAGCCGAAAGAGGTTCGCCACGCCGACGTCGTCGATGCGCTCGACCTGCGAGCCGGCGGCGCGGGCGGCGACGGCCGCCTCGCCCGCGACCGGGGCGTCCGCGGTGCCCGCGGCGACGACGGCGACGGTCGCGTCGACGGTCGGACGCTCGAAGTCGGCGGCGTGGACGACGAGCGTCCGGCTCCGCCGGTCGTACTCGGCCGCCGCGTCGTCCGGGGCCGCCTCGCGGACGGCCTCTGCGTCGGCCTCGTCCGCGCGGGTGACGAGCGCCCGGCCCGTCGTCTCGACGGCCGTCGCGGCCAGCCGCGCCGTCTCCGTCGCCGTCTTGCCCTCCGCGAGGATCGCCTCGGGCACGCCCCGGCGCGACTCGCGCGCGGCGTCGAACCGGCCGGCGTCGCTCGTCGCGTAGCCCGCGATCCGGGCCTGTGCCTCCGCGGGCGAGAGGTCGCCCGCGGCGACGCGGTCGAGGAGGTCACGGAGGTCGGTCACGGCCGCCCTCCGACGTCCGTGACCGGCGGGCGGTGAGCGAGCGGGGTCACGGTCGTCGTCGGCGACCGGGAACGAGGCGCGGCTGTGAACACGCGCGTGGGTGCGTGCTCGCGGCGCTTGAACGACGCGGTCGGCAGGCGCGTCCGTCGCGCGGTGAGCCCCCGGACTACTTGACGCCGGAGCGCGAGCGCGCGGATATGCCAGCGATCGACCCGCTCGCGGACGGCACGGCGCCAGACGAGGTCGAACCGATCCGGCGCGAGGCCCGGGCGTTCGTCGAGGAACACGTCGAGCCGGTCGTCGAGGAGTACTACGCGGACGGCGAGTACCCGTGGGCGGTCATCGAGGCGGGCCGGGACGCCGGTCTCGTCGCCGCGGACGTCGCCGAGGAGTACGGCGGCCGGGGGCTCGACCTGCCGGAGCGGCTGGCGCTGATCGAGGAGCTGTTCCGCGGCGACGCTGGCATCGGCCTGACGATACAGCTGGCCTCCTTCGCGGCCGAGGCGGTGGAGGCGTTCGGCACCGCAGAGCAGAAAGAGCGGCTCCTGCGCCCCGTCGCGGAGGGCGACCAGCTCTCCGGACTCGGCGCCTCCGAGCCCCAGACGGGGAGCGACCTCGCGGGGATGCAGGCGCGCGCGGAGCGCGACGCCGACGGCTACGTGCTGAACGGCGAGAAGTACTGGGTGTCGAACGGCGTCGAGGCCGACTGGGTCCTGCTCTACTGTCGCACCGGCGACGGGCCGACCCGCCACGAGAACCACGCGCTGTTCGCGGTCCCCACGGACACGCCGGGCTACGAGGCCGAACACGTCCCGGAGAAGATGGGCCTGCGCGCGTCGAAGCAGGGCCACGTCGTCCTCGACGACTGTCGGGTCCCGGCGGAGAACCTGATCGGCGAGGAGGGGCAGGGCTTCGAGATGCTCGCGCGCTTTTTCAACCCGAACCGCGTGATCGTCGCGGGCCACGCCCTCGGCCCCGCCGCCGCGGCGATCGAGTCGGCGTGGGCGTTCGTCCACGACCGCGAGGCGTTCGGACAGGAGGTCTCGGAGTTCCAGTCCGTCCGGCACGACCTGGCTGATATGCTCGCCGAGTTCTCGGCGGCCCGGACGCTCGCCTACGAGGCCGCCGACCGTGTCGAGCGCGACCCGTACGACGGGCGGTGGGCGTCGATGGCGAAACTGCGCGCGAGCGAGACGGCCGTCGACGTCGCAGAGCGGGCGATGCAGCTCCACGGCGGCCGCTCCATCTTCGCCGACCGCCGGGTGTCACGGGTGTGGCGCGACGTCCACGTCACCCGGGTGTACGAGGGGGCAAACGAGGTCCAGCGGGACGTGATCTACAAGCAGGTCGCGAGGGAGGCAGACGAGCCCGACCGGGAGAAGCTATAACTCGGTCACTGTGATCGGTTGGCACGGGAGGGAGAGATGACCGCGACGCCACAGACCGACCGGCAAGCACTGGTACAGCGGGAGATCGACATCTGGAACGACGGGGCGTTTCACAAGATCGAGACGGTGTACGCCCCCGGCCTGAGTTACACCGACCCGATGGGGGAGGTCCACGACCGGGCGTCGCTCCGCGAGTACGTCGAGCGGACGCTGACGGCGTTTCCCGACCTCACCGTCCGGCCGCAGGCGTTCGTCGAGACGGGGCCGGACGTCGCCTGTCGGTACACGTTCGGCGGCACGATGAAAGGGTCGTTCCGGGGGTTCGAGCCGACGGGCGAGTCGTTCGAACTCCACGGCGTCTCGTGGAGTCACGTCGAGGACGACGTGGTCGTCGAGGCGTGGAACGCGACGAACACGATGGCGATGGCCCGACAGCTCGGGCTGTTCGACTAGTCGTCGGCGGGAGTCGGTCCCGTCACGTCGACGCCGGGCGCGTCCACGCCGAGCGCCTCGATGGTCGCCTGCGCCGCGCGCTTGCCGGAGAGGAGCATCGCGCCGAACGTCGGCCCCATCCGCGGGAGGCCGTGGACCGTCGCGGCGGCCATCCCCGCGACGACGAGGCCCTCGCCGACTTTGCCGGTGTGTTCGACGACCTGGTCCTCGCTCTCCGCGACCCACATCGAGCCGTGGCCGGGCGAGTCGTGCCCGGGTGCGCCGTACTCGTCGTCGGCGGTGCCGTCGATGTCGGCCGTCTCTGTGTCGAGGCCCGGCGCCGAGAGCCCGCCGCGCTCTGCGGCCTTCGTCGCGACGACGGCGTCGTGGCCCGTCGCGTCGACCACTACGTCCGCCTCGACGGCGACGGGGTCGACGCAGGTGACCTCGCGCGGGAGCGCGTGGACCGGCGTCCAGTTCATCACGATGCCGCCGACGCGCCCGTCCTCGCGCACGACCACGTCGGTGAACTCGGTCATGTTCCGCACGCGGACGCCGGCGTCACAGGCGGCCTTGATCAGGCCGGAACACGCCTCGGGGCCGTCCGCGAGGTGGAGTCCCTCGGCCTCGTCGGACTCGTGGTGGTCCACGCCCACCTCGTCGAGGACCCGGTCGCCCGGCTCCCGTACCGTCACCTTGTTCATCAGGTAGCCGCCGAGCCAGAACCCGCCGCCGAGGTAGTTGTTCCGCTCGACGATCGTCACGTCGACGCCGCGCTCTGCCAGTTCCTTCGCCGCCGTCAGTCCCGCGGGGCCGCCGCCGACGACGAGGACGTCCGTCTCGACGTCGTCCATGAACTCCTCGCTCCACTCGCTCGCGATGGCTTTCGTCACCTGTGCCTCGCTCACGTCCGCGAAGCCGTCGAACTCGTCGTCGAACGCCGTCTCCTGTTCGGACATACCACGCGGTTATATACAGGGGTGGTAGAAAAGACCCGGGGATCGGCTCAGCGGAAAAAGCCGCGCAGCCGGTCGGTCGTCTCGGCCGGTGCCTCCTCCATCACGAAATGCCCGCAGTCGACCGGGCCGCCCCGGACGTCCGTCGCCCACCGCTCCCAGACGCCGAGCGGGTCGGCGCTCGCGGTCCGGCCCGCGGCCCCCCAGAGCGCGAGCAGAGGGGCGTCGATCCGTTCGCCCGCGGCGCGAGACTCCCGGTCGTGGTCGACGTCGTGAGAGAGGCCGGCGCGGTAGTCCTCGCAGGTGGCCCTGATCACCCGGTCGCGCCGGAACGCGTCGCGGTAGGCCGTGACGGCGGCGGGGTCGAGCGCCGACCGGTCGCCCGCCCACGAGTCGAGGAGGAACTCGAGGAAGAAGTCGGGGTCGCCACGGATCAGCGTCTCCGGGAGCGGACGCGGCTGGGCGAGAAAGAGCCAGTGAAAGGTCGATTTCGCGGCCTGCCAGTCCATCGCCTCGGCCTTCGAGAGCGTCGGCGTGACGTCGAGGACGGCCAGCCGCTCGACGCGGTCGGGGTAGTCGAGCGCGAGGCGGTAGCCGACGCGCGCGCCGCGGTCGTGACCCGCGAGCGCGAAGCGGTCGTGGCCCAGTTCGGCCATCAGCCCCACGGCGTCGTGCGCGAGCGTGCGCTTCGCGTAGTCGACGGCGCTCGGGTCGGCCGGCCCCTCGCTCGCGCCGTACCCCCGCAGGTCGGGGACGACGACGGAGAACTCGTCGGCGAGGTCGGGCGCCACCCGCGCCCACGCCGCGCCGGTCTGTGGGTAGCCGTGGAGCAAGAGAAGCGGCGGCCCGTCGCCAGCCGTCCTGACGTGGATGGTCGCGTCGTCGAGCGCCACTCGTCGGTCGTCGAAGCCGTCGAACATCGGCGGGGGTACGCACCGTGCGTCGAAAGTCCACACGGTCGAGCGGGCGAAACCGCTACGCCGCTGGCTCCCTATCGACGGCTGTGTACGACGCGGTGGTACTCGACAGCGACGGGGTGCTCGTCGGCCTGAGCGGGCGGGCCACGCTCGCGCGGGCGGTCGACCGGACCTACCGCGCGTTCGGCGTGACGCCCGACGAGGCCGACCGCGCGGCGCTCTGGGTCGGGACCGACCCCGGGGACGTCCGTCGGGCGGCGGCGCGTCACGGCCTCGACGCCGAGACGGTGTGGGCGACCCGCGACCGGACGGTATCGCGGGTCGAGCGCGCGGCGATTCGCGCGGGCGAGAAGCCGCTCCACGACGACGCCGCCGTCCTCTCGCGCCTCTCTCTCCCGCTCGGCGTCGCGAGCAACAACCTCCGGACGACGGTCGCGGCGGTTCTCGACGGCCACGGCCTGCGCGACCGGGTGGCGAGCGTCCAGGCGCGCGAGCCGCGACTGGCCAGCCTCGCGGACCGCAAGCCCGACCCGACGCTCCTGACCCGCGCGCTCGACGGCCTCGGCGTCGCCCCCGACCGTGCGCTGTTCGTCGGCGACGGCGCGAGTGACGTGCGGGCCGCCGCTCGCGCCGGCGTCGACGCCGCCCTCCTCGCCCGCCCCGGCCACGACCCGGTCGAGGGCGTCGACCCGACGCACACCATCACGACGCTCGCGGCCCTGCCCGACCTCGTCGACGGGTGAGGAGGAGACACCCCTCGCGGTGGCTCGTCTGCCGACCGATCAGCGCCAGGCCCGCGACCCGGCGCCGACCCCGACGACCTCCGTCCGCCGCCCGACGTCGCTCACGGCTCGGTCGTCGTCGGACCGGAGCGCTCGTCGTCGGTCCCGTCGACCAGCGAACAGAGCGGGTCACTCGCCAGCGGATCGCCCGTCGTCGCGTACGCCCGGGACCGCGAGCCGCCACACCGACGGCGGTACGGACACCGCCCGCAGGGGCCGGAGAACCGGTCGGCGTCCCGCAGCGCGCGCATGAGGTCGGCCTCGCGGTAGGTAGTCGGGAGGGGCCGCTCGCGCACGTCGCCGACGGAGACCGGCAGGAAGCCCGAGGGGTAGACCTCGCCCGTGTGGCTCACGAAGACGAAGCCCTGGCCCGCCCGCGTCGACCCCACGCGAGCCTCGCCGTCGGACCGCTCGCTCGCCACCCGGCGATAGTGAGGCGCCTCGACCGTGATAGTGCGGTACGGCGCCGACTGTGCGTGCTCGTACAGCCACGCCAGGACGGACTCGGCGCGCGCGGGCGAGAGCCCGTCGAGTGCTGTCCCCCGCCCGACCGGCACGAGGAAGAACACTTCCCACATGACGGCGCCGAGGTCGGCGACCCGCTCGGCGACCGCCGGGAGTTCGTCGGCCGTCTCGGCCGTGACGGTCGTGTTTACCTGGACGTCGAGGCCGACGTCGTCGGCCCACGCCGCGGCGCGCCGGACGCGCTCGAAGCTGCCCGGCTCGCCGCGGAACGCGTCGTGTGACCCGGCCGTGGCGCCGTCCAGTGACAGCGCCATCCGGCGCACACCCAGGTCCGCGAAGCGGTCGACCGTCTCGCGGTCCAGGCGCTCCGTCGGCGCCGGTGTCACCGCCGTCGGCACCCGGTCGGTCGCGTACTCGATCAGTTCGAACAGGTCCGGCCGCTGGAGCGGGTCGCCGCCCGACAGTACCAGCACCGGTGTCGGGTCGAACCGGGCCACCTGGGCTATCAGACCGCGGCCTTCCGCCGTCGTCAGCTCTCCGGGGTGGCGGCTCTCGACGGCGTCCGCCCGACAGTGGTCACAGGACAGCGAACACGCCTGCGTCACCTCCCAGGTCACGATCAGCGGCGACTCGTCGTAGTCGCGCCCCGTCGGGTAGCCGGCCCCGTCGCCTGCCCCGCCGGAGCCGTAGGCCGACGCCCCCGACCCGTGTCCGTCGGGGTGTCCACCGCCGTCCGGAGGGGAACTCGCCTCCGGCCGCCCCGACCCGTCGTCTGTCTGTCGCTCGTGGTCGCTCACGAGGACTGGCTACCCGTCCGACGGGGATGGGTCGTCGGCCGTGATGGTACGGTGTCTGAGGCCGAACCGGGAGGGCAGGATAACGCGCCCGTCTGTGGCCCGGCGACGCGCCCGTCTGTGCCAACGCGCGACTGCGGGTTCGTCGCGGTGACTCGCGACGAACGACCGCGCGGTCGTCCCGCTCCCGGACGGCGTCGCCGCGGGCGGCGACAGCCACGTCGTCGGCGACGGCGGGCGTATCGACGAGCCGTCGCAGGCGCTCGCGCGCTCGGTCGACCTCCACACCTCGCGGTACGGCGTGGACGAGGTGACGACCGTCGCCGGGCGACTCGAAACGGGAGCGAACGAGGGGCGCGGTGCTGGTGTCGCCGCAGGTCGCGAGCGGACCGCGTCGGCCGTCGCCCTGTGGCACGGCCAGTTATTTCCATCCCGGGCGAGCCGAGCGAGCGTGGGATGAGAGAACTCGAGTTCAGTCGCGTCTGTCGCGACGTCGTCGAGACCGTCGGCGACGTGACGCCCGACGAGGAGGTCGTGGTGCTGACGGACCCGTTGATGGTCGAGGTCGCACGCCCGCTGGCCGCGGCGTCCAGGGCGGTCGGTGCCACGACGACGGTGGTCGTGAAGCCGAGACTCGCGGGCCACAACGTCGCACAGCCGGACGCGGTGGCCGGGGCGCTCTCGAACGCCGACGTCGCGTTCGACGTCGGAACGTACGACATCGCGCACACGGCCGCGAGGCGGGACGCGTCGGACGACGGCGTGCGGTTCGTCCTGATGCGCGGGGTGTCCGAGGCGGTGCTGATCGACCAGATGGAGACGGACTACGACCGGCTCCGGACGGTGACCAGAGCGGTCGCCAGCATCCAGACCGCCGCCGAGTCCGCGCGGGTCACGAGCGAGCGGGGAACCGACCTCACCGTGGACCTGCGCGGGCGGCGTGGGTTCCCGATCGACGACGGGTTCGACCGGGGGCTCGTGGTCCTCCCCGCCGGCAAGTCCGCGATCACCCCGGTCGAGGGCAGCGCGGAGGGGACGGTGGTCGTCGACTACTCTATCGACAACATCGGCCGCCTCGACGAGCCGGTGGAACTCACCGTCGAGCGCGGGTCGGTGGTCGACGTGTCCGGCGGGCGGCAGGCACGAGCGCTCCGGGAACTGCTCGAGTCGACGGGCGACTGCGCGCGGACCGTCGCGGAGGCGCCCTCTGTCGGGACGAACCGAGACGTCGAACTGACCGGGAATCAGGCGACGGACAAGAAACGGCGCGGCACGGCACACGTCGCGGTCGGCGACAACGTCTCGCTCGGCGGCGCTGTCGACTGTGACCTCCACCTCGACATGACGCTTACGGAGCCCACGGTGCTGTTCGACGGGTTCGCCGTCCTCGAGTCGGGGGAGTTCCGCGAGGAGGCGGTCGTCGAGCGCGCCAGAGGGCTGTGACCGGGTCGACGCGGGCGCGGGCGCCGGTGCCGGTCCGGCCGCCCCGAACCTCTTCTTTCGCCGGCCCGACGCGGACGGTATGGCCGACGAGTTCCTCGCGCACGACGCGCTGGTCGACGCCGTCGCGAGCCGCGCGTTCGACCGTCCGCCCGCGATCGTCTGTAACGCCCACGTCACCGGCCTCGGGGTCGCTCGCGCGCTGACGGCCCGGGGTGTGCCCGTGATCGCCGTCGACCGGACGCCCGACGGGGTCGCGCCGCCCTCCGACGCCGTCGCCCTCGCCGGCCGGGTGACCTACCCGCTCGACGACGAGGAGGGGTTCCGCGCGGACGTCGAGGCGGTCGCCGCGGCCTGTGACGATTCTCCCGTCGCCTTCGGCTGTATGGACGAGTGGGCGCTCGCGTTCGCGCGGACCCGTCCCGCGGGCGTGCGTCTCCCGTTCGCCGCCGACCGGGTGAGCGCCGTCCTCGACAAGACCGCCCTGTACGCCGTCGCCGAGGACCTGAACGTGCCCTACCCCGAAACCTACCGGATCGCCGAGACTGACGACCGCGCCGGCCCGCTCGACCGCCTGCCGGCGCGCGAGGCCGCAGACCGGCTGGAGTTCCCGCTCGTTGTCAAGCCCGCGCGCAAGCGGCGGTTCGAGGAGGCCGTCGGGACGAACGTCATAGAGGTCACGGACCGCACGGAGTACGAAGACGTCGTGGCGACCGCACGCGAACACGACGTCCGGGCCATGGCACAGGAGCGCGTCGAGACGACGACCGGCGGCGACCGGTCGTTCGGGTCGTACGTCGCGCCTGACGGCGAGACGCTGGGGGTAGTCGGGGCGCCGGCACGCTATCCGGCGGGGTACGGCACCTCGTGTCTGGTCGAACGGGTCGAAGCGCCCGCCGTCGAGCGCCGGGCGCGCGCGGTTCTCGCGGAGACGGGGTACTACGGGATCAGCGAGGCCGAGTTCGTCCACGACGCCGAACGGGACGAACACGTCCTCCTCGACGTGAACACCCGGCCGTGGAAGTGGGTCGGCCTCCCCGTCGCGGCGGGCGCGGACCTCCCGGGCGCGGCGTACGCCGACGCCGTCGGCGAGCGCTACGACCCCGAGCCGACCCGCGACCCGACGTGGGTCTACCTCCGGGACTACCTCGCGCTCCTCGGGGACGAGGGGCAGACGGCGGACCGCCTGACCGAGGCACAGTGGACGGCGCTCGTCGACGGGTCGTTCGTCGACGACCCGGCGCTCGCGACCGGCGTCTACCACCCCGGCGACCCCGGTCCGACCCGACGGCTCCTCGAGACAGCGTTCGGAGGGCGGGCGTACTACTGCGCCTGCTGACGCGAGGCCGGGAGCCGCCCGGACCGAAAGGAAATTTTGTGTGAGGCGTGAGCGCGCGCCATGGGCGAGAACGCACTCGACGGGCTCCCGGACCGCCCGGGGCTGGCAGCGCTCGCGACCGACCTCCGGAACGGCGACCTGGCGCCGACCGACCTCGTGGCGGACTGTTACGACCGCCTCGACGCGACCGAACCAGAGGTAGAGGCGTGGGTCGACGGCGCGAAAGCGCGGCCGTGGCTCGACGCCGAGGCCGCGGCGCTCGAGAAGCGCCACCCGGACCCCGACGAGCGCCCGCCGCTGTACGGCGTCCCCGTCGGGGTGAAAGACATCTTCAACGTCGACGGACTGCCGACGAAGGCCGGGTCGGCGCTCCCGCCGGACGCCGTCGGCGGCGAGCAGGCGGCGGTCGTCGACGACCTGCGCGCGGCGGGCGCGCTGGTGATGGGCAAGACGGTGACCACGGAGTTCGCCCACGCCGCGCCCGGACCGACGCGCAACCCGCACGACCTCGGTCACACCCCCGGCGGGTCGTCGAGCGGGTCGGCCGCGGCCGTCGCGGCCGGAAGCTGTCCCCTCGCGCTGGGCAGCCAGACCATCGGCTCGGTGATCCGGCCGGCGGCGTTCTGCGGCGTCGTCGGCTACAAGCCGAGCTACGGCCGCATCCCGACGGCCGGCGTGCTGCCGTACTCCGAGTCGGCCGACCACGTCGGCCTGTTCACACGGGACGTCGCGGGCGCGGCGCTCGCCGCGTCGGTGGTCTGTGACGACTGGCGACAGATCGACGCGGGACAGCTGGCGAAGCCGACCGTCGGCGTTCCGGACGACGCCTACCTCGCACAGGCCACCGAGCGCGGGCTCGCGCGGTTCGACCGCGTCCTCGACGCCCTGGAGACGGCGGGCTACGAGGTGAAACGCGTCCCCGCGATGGACGGTATCGCCGCGGTGAACGAGCGCCACGAGGCGCTCGTCTCGGCCGAGGCGGCCGAGGTCCACCACGACCGGTACGAAGCATACGCCGACCTGCTTCGCGAGGAGACGGTCGGCCTGATCGAACGCGGGCGGGACGTGACCGTCGAGGCGGTCGCGCGGGCGAAACGGAGCCGGACGGACCTGCGCGACCGGCTCCACGACCGGATGGCCGGCGAGGGGATCGACGTGTGGGTCGCGCCGGGCGCGAGAGACACCGCGCCGGCGGGAATCGACGGGACCGGCGACCCGGTGATGAATCTCCCGTGGACCCACGCCGGCCTCCCGACGGCGGCGCTCCCGGCCGGGACCGCGGACGGGCTCCCGTACGGCGTCCAGTTCGCGTCCGCGTTCGGGACAGACGAGCGCCTGCTCTCGTGGTGCGAGGGGCTGGCCGACACGGTCGCGGACGCGGTCTGACGGTCAGGCGACCGGCTCCGCGAGGGCGAGCGCCGCGTTCGCGAACACGTTCGCGGCGCTGTAGCAGTCGGCCCAGCTCGTGTGTTCGGCCTCCGTGTGGCTCCGGCCGTCGTCGCTCACCGCGAAGACCATCCCGGCGTCGCAGACGCCCGCGACGTGGCTCGCGTCGTTTCGGCGCGGCGCGTCCGTGGCCACGGTCGGTAGAACACTTTTTGCCGGTGGTCGTGGTGTGTGCGTGCATGTCACAGCGCGTCCGTGACCGTCTCGTCGACCTCCGTCGCTCGCTCCACCGGTTCCCCGAGCCCTCCTGGTGCGAGTTCCACACCACGAGCCGTCTCGTCGACGAGGTCGAGGCGATCGGCGTCGACGACCTCTACCTCGGTGCAGACGCCCTCGACCCCGCGGAGCGGATGAGCGTGCCCGACGACGAGACGCTGGAGCGGTGGCACGACCGGGCGGCCGAGCGTGGCGCGCGCGCGGACGTCCTCAACGCAGCAGAGGGCGGCCTGACGGGGCTCGTCGCCGTCCTCGACCGTGGGCCGGGCCCGACGGTCGGGCTCCGGGTCGACATCGACGCGCTGCGCCAGACCGAGTCGACCGCAGACGACCACGCCCCGGCCGCGGGCGGCTACCGCTCCGAGACCGAGGGCGTGATGCACGCCTGCGGACACGACGCCCACGCGACGGTCGGACTCGGGACGCTCGAGGCCGTGGCCAAGAGTGAGTTCTCCGGGACGTTCAGGCTGTTCTGCCAGCCCGCAGAGGAGGTGGTCGGCGGCGGGCGGGCGATGGCGGCGACCGACCACGTCGCGGACCTCGACCACTTCCTCGCGCTCCACGTCGGCCTCGGCCACCCGACCGGCGAGGTGGTCGCCGGTGGGGACGAGGCGCTCTCGGTCCGACAGCTGGCCGCAGAGTTCCACGGCGAGTCCGCACACGCCGGCGCGGCGCCCGAGGCCGGGCGGAACGCCATGCAGGCGGTCGCGGCCGCGACATCGAACCTCTACGGGATTCCGCGCCACTCGGGCGGGCTGACCCGCGTGAACGTCGGGCGTGCGGACGTCGGGAGCGCCCCGAACGTCATCGCGAGCGAGGGACGAATCGAACTGGAGGTGCGGGGCGGCGACGACGACCTGCGGGAGTACGTGGCCGACCACGCGTACCGAACGCTCGACGCCGCGGCGGAGATGCACGACTGCACGGTCGAGACGGAGACGCTCGCGGTCGCGCCCCGGGAGGACAGCGACGACTCGCTGCGCGCGGTCGTCGGCGAGGTCGCCGAGGGGACGCCGAGCGTCGACTCGGTCCGCCCCAGTGCCCCCCTCGGGGTCAGCGAGGACGCGACCTACCTGATGCGTGCCGCGAAAGACGCGGGCGGGGACGCGTCGTTCGTCGTCGTCGGCACCGACCACCCCGGCGGGCACCACACCGCGCGGTTCGACGTCGACGAGCGGACACTCGACATCGGCGTGGACGTCCTCTCGGCGACGGTCGAACGGCTGGGCGACTGAACCCGGGCTATCGCCGCCGGAGCGCGAGAAGTGCGCCGGCGAACAGCGCCGCGAGCGCCGCGACCGGCCCGAAGCCGGGACCGCCGCCCGCGGTGGGCGTCGTGGTCGGGTCGGGCGTGGGCGTCGCGGTCGGTGCCGCGGTCGGCGTCGGCGTCGCCGTCGGGGTGGGCGATGCCGTCGGAACCGCGGTCGGCGTCGGTGTCGGCTGGTCTGGCGCTGCCGGCTCCGTCGCCGGAGCGGCGTCGGCCGGCGCCACGCCGACGGCGAAGTCGCGCAACACGTCCATCGACGCGGAGACGGTGACGGTCTGGCTCGTCTCGTTGACCGACCGCTCGGTCGGGAGCGCCGTCCAGCCGTCGGCGGTCCGGCGATAGACCACGAGCCGGCTGTCGTCACCGACCCGTTCGAGCGGTACGCGCACCGACAGTTCGGCGCCGGTCGTCCCGCCGACCAGGTTCTCGGTCTCGGTCTCGTACGCCGCGAGGAGCGTCGCGTCCCCGGGCAGCGGCGGCGCTTCGGCCGTCGCGTTCCGGACGTGGACCCTGAAGATCGGGTTCGGTTCTCGGGTCGAGACCGCGAGGTCGGTCAGCTGGGCCGAGGCGTTCGGCGTGAACGTCGTCGGCACCGTCCACCGCGTCGTCGGCGGGTCGCCGTTCTGGACGCGGAGGTGTACCGTATCGTTCTCGACGGTCGAGTCCAGCGGGTCGGCGTCTGCGTACGGAATCTCGTACCCGCTGGGATCTCTCGTCACCTTCTCGGCGAGCAGACCGAGTCGGGCCTGTCGGTAGCGCTCGGGGTAGAGCGTGCGAACGATCCGGGTCATCGACACCACGATCCGGGGGGCGGGCTGGTACACGTAGTCGGGGTTCAGGGCGATCGTCTGGTTCGCTCGGGCCGCGGTCGTCGACGAGAGTCCGCTCGGCACCGACACGGACCCGGTGCCGACGATCCACTGTGGATCGATCTCCGCGATCCGCTCGCTGTCGTAGGCGTTGTACCCCGTCCCGTCGCCGACGAGCCGTCCGAGGTTCTGGCCGCCCGCGACGGTGATGACCTCGTCGACGAACGTGTTCCGGCCGGGCGTGAATCCGAAGGTGGGGAAGAACACCCGCTCCTGTTCGACGCCCGCCGTCGCCCGCTTGATCGTCCTGACCTGGTTCCGGAGCTGTGCCGTCCGGGCGTCGGCGGCGTCACACTCGTCGACGAGCCGCCCCGTGAGACGGGTCTTCTGGTAGATGAACTCGATGTCGGTCGCAGTCCGGAACTTGTACACCGTGACGCCGCGCTCGCGGAGCGCCCGCACGTCCGCGTCGTCGATGATGTTCGCCGCGAGTACGACGTCGGGGTCGAGATCGGCGACCGTGTCGAGCGAACTGTTGCTCAGGCGCTCGGCGAACCCGTCGCCGTCCTTGTCGGTGTACGTCAGGAGCGTCCTGTTGTCGCTGATACCGTCGAGGTAGCCGGCGTTGGGCGTGTACCCCACGACCTTGTCGCGCGCGTCGCCGATCTCCCACATCGTCTGTGCGGCGCTCGCGCCGAGGGTCACCACCCGTTCTGGCGGCGCCTCGACGGTCACGTTCGTCCCCGTCGCGTCCTCGCTCGTGAACGGGAACGTACACCCGTTCGCGGTCGGCTGACTCACCTGCGGTGCGGTCGGTCCCGCGACCGCGCGCGGCTCCTCGGCTGTCGGCGTCGCCGCGAGCGCCGGTCCTGCGGCCCCGGAGACCACGACGACCAGCACGACGGCGACGCGCACGATCGGTCTCGTCACGCCTCCGTCGGCGCCACGATTCAACTTAAGTTTGTCTAACAAAGGCGTAGTTGCGTTTTCCGGGGCGGCTCGGCCGCCGGGTCCCGGGTCGACCACGGGGCCGGTCCGGCGGGCGCCCGCGCCACCGCCTCGGCTCTCGTCCGTGAGGGGCGCGACCCGCGCTGGGTCGCCGCGGGACTCACCCGGTCGATTTCATACCCGCGGCGACACCCTTGACCGTCAGGCGGAGCGTCCGTCGCTCGGCCTCGGTCAGGTCCTCGCGGCCGAGGAGGTCGACCTGCAGGAGGTTCAGCGGGTCGACGTACGGGTTGCGCCGCTCGAGGTTCTCGCTGATCCACTCGCGGGGCGGGAGGTCGTCACGGCCCGTGATCGCGAGCACGAGGTCGACGGCGCGCTCGTATTCGGCCTCGATCCGGTCGAAGAAGGGCTCGCCCGCCTCGCCCGCGAGCGCCGCGTACTCGCTCGCGATCCCGAGGTCGGTCCGGGCGAGCGAGAGCGAGGCGTTGTCGAGCGTCGTCCGGAAGAACGGCCACTCGTCGTAGAGTTCGCGGAGGCGGTCGAGGTCACCGCCCTCGTCGAGATACGCCCGGAGGCCCGTCCCGAGGCCGTACCACCCCGGGAGGATACAGCGGGCCTGCGTCCACGAGAACACCCACGGGATGGCCCGGAGGTCCTCGACGGTCCGCTCG
>JBDGTD010000100.1:0-16822 GCA_042217165.1 Haloferacaceae archaeon
ACCGGAACACCGCACACCGCGACTGGATCGGGTCGATGATCCGCGAGGAGTAGTTGCACGAGAGGACGAATCGGGTGTTGTCCGAGAACTGCTCCATCGTCCGGCGGAGCGCCGACTGCGCGTCGTCGGTGTTGTGAGTCAGGACCCCGTTCGCGAGCAGGAAGTTCGGCGTCTCCGCCATGCTGACGTTGTACGCGGGCCCACGGTGGCTGTACTCGACGCGCTGGATCTCGACGGTCGAGACCGCGCGTCGCCCGCCGTCTCCGACGATCGTCTCGCGTCGCTCGTCCGACCACTCCGTCCCCTCGCCCCGCATCTCGCGGCTGTGGCCGTCGTTCTCGCACGCGAGCGAGCAGAACCGGCCGGGAGTCCAGTCGCCACAGATCTCGCACCGCGAGATCCCGATCTCGTCGCCGAGGTCGGCAATCTCGTCGCCCGGACTCAGCTCACGGAGCTCTCGCTCGACGAGTTCACCGTCGTCTCCGACCACGAAGAACGGGTGGGTGAGGCTCGCTGCGACCGTTCGACCGTCAGCCAGCGTGACGTCGAAGAAATCGGCGACGCCGGAATCGACGAGCCTACCCGTATCGGGCTGGACCTCGTTCGTCTCGAAGTCGACGGACGGCATCGGTTCGCCGCCGGGATCGACGTCCGCTATCGGCTTCACCTCCGGCGACGACGGGTGTCCAGTCACGACCTCGGTTCCCGGCGGCAGGCACAGCGAGTCTGCCTCGTCGAGGAAGATGAGCCGGTGGTCGTAGCCGCCGAAGGAGGCGCGCGCGAAGCTCTTGATCCGGTCGCGCACGACGTCGATCCCCCGCTCGTCGGAGGCGTTGAGTTCGAGGAAGTTCCCCCGCCAGTCGTCGCCGTAGAGTTCGCGGGCGATGGCGGTCGCCGAGGTGGTGTTGTGCATCACCGTCGGCACCGCGCCGGCGACGTAGTTCCGCGTCTCCGGCACCGTCAGGTCGTAGACACGGCCGCCGGTCTCGTCGCGGTCGACCGAGGCGACCTCGTCGAAGTAGAGTGTCCCGGCGGCGACGCTGTCGAGCGTGCGGAGCCGCTCGACGACGTCGAGCGACAGCATCTCGTCCGCGAGCGTCCGCAGACGCTCGGCGACCGCCCCGAGCGACGACAGCGACCGCACGTCGTGGTCGTCGGCGGCGAGCAGCGTCGAGAGCTCGGAACCGTGGAACCGGGTGCCCTCCGCGACGGTCGCGTACGTGACGCCGAGTGCGTCGACACACGCCGCGAGGCGGTCGCGGACTGTCTCGACCGGTACGCCCCAGCCCGGTTCTCCGTCGAGGTCGGCCGGCGGGGCACCAGCGCAGGTCGCGTTCGGCGTCCGGCGACCGTCCGCGCCCTCCAGTAGCCGGTCGGCACGAGCGTCGCGGGTCGCGCTGACGGCCTGCCGCGTGTCGAGTGAGTCGGGGACGCCGCGCGCCGCGCCCCCCCGGGCCGGGTGCGTCGTCTCGGCGAGCCGTGGCTCCAGCGCGTCGAGCGTCTCGACGACCGCCTGTGCGGCCTCCAGTCGGTCGTTCGCCGCCTCGACGACCGTTCGAAGTTCGTCGAGGTGAGCGACCCGCCCCGGCCGCTGGGGGTCGAGCGCGTCGTCGAGCAGGTCACCGGCGGTGAGATTCAGGTCCGCACAGAGTTCCCGAGCGAGCGTCTGTCGTGGCACCGTGTCGTGGGTCGGAGTCGCCGTCTCTGCGGCGTGGTCCGCGAGTCTGTCGGCCTTCCGGTCGGTCCCGAAGCCGATCCGGTCTGCGAACCGCCGCAGGTGGTCGGCACCCGAGACAGACAGCGTCTCGTACTCCCGGTCAGGGTCGCTCCCGTTCGTCGCCGCCCGTTCGACGGGCTTCCGTCGGCTCGGCACCCCGAACGACGCGAGGAGGTACGACACGAGCGTGACGTGGTCGGCGTCTCGCCCGACGAGTTCGAGCCGTCCGGTGTCCGAGACGTGCGCCTCGGCGTCGAACACCGCGCGGAGGAACGCGGCCCGGCTCTCGTCGTCCGCGCCGACGAGCGCCGAACCGACCGTCTCGGACG
Source organism: Haloferacaceae archaeon (assembly GCA_042217165.1). GTDB lineage: Archaea > Halobacteriota > Halobacteria > Halobacteriales > Haloferacaceae > A07HB70. The sequence goes on from JBDGTD010000100.1 coordinate 2,047, forward strand.
CGCCCGACGCGCTCGCGAAGGCGCCGACGGTCGACTCGAGATAGTGGGTGAGCGCTCGCGTGTTCACCTCGACGTAGCCGACGCCGGTCGTCGGGTCGAGTCCGAACAGGTCGGCGAGCGCGTCGGCGACGGTCTCACGGAGCCGCTCGTCGGTGTCGGAGAACGTGATCCGGCCGCCGTCGATCCGGGCCTCGGCGACGACGAGACCGACGAACGCGGCGAGCGAGGGCGTCACCTCGGCCGGCGGCGTGATCGGCCGCGAGCGGGTGCCCGACGCGTCGACGTAGGTGAGGTGTTCGGTCGCGTCCCGGAGCGTCGCGGCAGACGGAACCGCCGCGCGAAGCTCCCCGAGCGGTGCCGTCCGGTCTATGTCGCGTTCGCGCGCGAACGACGCCTCGACCGTCACGTGTGTTCGCTCGCCGTCCATCCGTTCGACCCAGTTCAACCCGCCGCCGTCCGGCGTCGGGACCGAGAGCGGCCGAGCGATCCGGTCGCCCGCCTCGACCGAGTCGGCCTCGCGCCACGAGAGCCCGTTCTCGTCGACGACGAGGAGTTTGTGTTCCGGCGTCGTCCGGAGTGTCGAGCCGTCGCGGGTCCCGACCTCGACCAACTCCGCCGCGTCGGCGGCGAAGACGTGTGACGGTGCGACGAACTCGAACGTCCCGTCGGCCCCGAACGTCGCCACTTCGAGCGACTCGTCGGGGTCGTCGAACCCTTCGGCGTCGCCGACGACCGTTGACATCCGCTCTACGCCCCGGGTCGTCAGAACCGGCGTCTCGCCCGCGACACATTTCCCCACGCCCGCAGGACCCGCAAACAGCAGGTGCGGCAGGTCGTCCCGGTCGACGTAGCTCTGTAGCCGCTCGATCGTATCGCCCTGCCCGTGGATGTCCGAGAGGCGCTGGGGCCGGTACTTCTCGATCCAGATCTCCCGGCCGGTCGTGGTCGCCGCCTCGCCCCCGGTCTCACCCTCGCTCATGACCGGGCGTCGGAGCCGTTCGCAGATAAACCACCCGAGACGGAAGGCACAAGCGCGCGACGGGCGTACGGTGACCGTGGACAGAACCGTCACCGTCCGCGTCGTCGGCGGGGACACACAGGAGGTCGCGGTCGGCGACGACGCGACGTACACCGACCTGCTCCGGGCGGTCGGCCGCACGTCGCACGACGCGACGGCGCTCGTCGGCGGCCGGCCCGTCCCCGCCGACGCGCCCGTCGAGGCGGGCACAGAGGAGGTCGAGGTTCTCAAACTGGTGGTCGGAGGGTGACCGGGGAGGCGGGTGTGTGCGCGGCCACGGCGTGCCGGTGAGTGTCACGGCCGGTCCGGGTAACGCCCGCGGCGCACGGCTGTACGACCGCCTCGCCGCCCGGCCGTGGGTTCTTCGGCTCGTCTACGCCGCCACGTTCCACGGCCGCGAGCGGGCGGTCCGGCGCGCGAGCCTCGACGCCCTCTCGCTCGACCCGGGCGACCGCGTCCTCGAACTCGGCTGTGGCCCCGGGAACTCGCTCGACGCGCTGGCGGACCGCGTCGGCCCGAGCGGCCGCGTCGTCGCTCTCGACGCCAGCGCGGGGATGGTCGAGCGCGCGAGCGAACGCGCTCCCGACGGGGCGACCGTCGACGTCGTCCGGGGCGACGCGACCCGCCCGCCCGTCGCAGACGGGTCGGTCGACGCCGTCTACGCCGCGATGTCGCTCTCCGCGACGGGTGACCCCGTCGCGGCCGTCGAGGGCGCGCACGCGGCGCTCCGCCCCGGCGGCCGGCTGGTCGTCCTCGACGCCAGGCCGTTCGAGCGCGCGCCGTGGACCGCCCTGAACCCGGTCGTCGGCCCAATCGCCCGCCGGCTGACGAACTGGCATCCCGACGCCGACGTGGTCGGCGCGGTGCGGAGACGGTTCGAGACGGTCGCGGTCGATTCGACCACGGGCGGGGCGGTGTTCGTCGCCGTCGGGCAGAGGCGGGGCGAGCCGTGAGCGTCGTCGTTCGGCGTGCGACCCCGGACGACCTCGTCGCGCTGGCCCGCGTCCTCGACGGTGCGCTGGTCGATATCGACGCGACGACGGTCGAACGGCGGGCCGCCGCGGGCGAGGCCCTCCGCGCCGACGACGACGGGCGTGCGGTTGGCGTCCTCGTGCGCGACGGTCCCCTGATTCGGGCGCTCGCGGTCCGGCGCGACCGACGCCGGCAGGGGATCGGAGCGGCGCTCGTCGAGCGGGCGGCGGCGGCGACCGACCGGCTGGTCGCGGACTGTCGGCCCGGCGTCGCGGGCTTCTACCGGGCGTGTGGGTTCCGCGTGGTAGAGCGCGAAGGGCGAGCGTACGGGGTACGAGCGGACGAGGGGGAGAGCCGGGTCAGGGGGTGAACCGAGTGACCAGCGAGCGCCCCTCGTCGAGCAGTTCCGCGACGGCCGCCTCGTCGGTCCCCTCGGCGTAGACCCGCATCTTCGGCTCCGTACCGGAGGGGCGGACCAGGAGCCACGAGCCGTCCTCGGTGAGGAGTTTGAACCCGTCGACAGTCACCACGTCCGCGACGGCCTTTCCGGCGACCGTCTCGGGGATGGCGTCCGCGAGCGAGTCGAGGACGGCCTGTTTCGCGTCGTCGGGGCAGTCGACGCTCACGCGGTCGGCCGCGATCGCGCCGTGGTCGGCCGCGATACGGTCGAGACGGTCGTCGAGCGGCTCCTCGGCCGCCGCGGCGGCGAGTACCCCGGCCATCAGGACGCCGTCTTTCTCCCGGATATGCCCGCGGAGGGCGTGGCCGCCGGACTCCTCGCCGCCCGCGAGGGCGTCGTGGTCGGCCATCGCCTCCGCGACCCACTTGAACCCGACCGGCGTCTCGACCGCCCGTTCGCCGTGGGCCTCCGCGATACGGTCGAGCAGGAAGGTGGTCGAGACGGTGCGGACGACGGGGCCGGACTCCCCGCGGTCGGTGAGCAGGTAGTCGTACAACAGCGCGAGCACCCGGTTGCCGTCGAGGAAGCCGCGCTCGGGCGCGACGAGGGCGATCCGGTCGGCGTCGCCGTCGTTCGCCACCCCGAGGTCGGCGTCGCCGGAGCCGACGCGGTCGACCAGCTCGTCGAGGTTGTCCGCCGAGGGTTCGGGGTGGGTGTCGCCGAAGGTCGGGTCGCGCTCGCAGCGGATCCGCTCGACGTCCGCGCCGAGTTCCTCGAGGAAGGCGTCGGTCGAGCCCCGGCCGCTTCCGTGGATGGCGTCGTAGACCACGGAGACCCCGGAGAGGTCGGCGTCGACGACCGAGGCGGCGTGTTCGACGTAGGGGGCGAAGAGGTCGGCGCGTTCGACCGTCCCCGGCTCGTCCGGGTCGGGGGGGTCCTCGCCCAGCCGTGCCACCACGTCGTCGGTCACCTCGGGGAGCGCGGGCGCGCCGTCCGAGGGGATGAACTTCACGCCGTTGTAGTCCGCGGGGTTGTGTGACGCGGTGAGCATCAGGGCTCCCCGGGCCCCGCGGTCGACGACGGTCCACGCGGCGACGGGCGTCGGTCGGTCGCGCTCCGGGAGGACGGCGTCGAACCCCGCCGCCGTGAGTTCCTCCGCGAGCGACTCCGCGAACCCCTCGCTCGTCTCGCGGGCGTCGTAGCCGACGACGACCTCGCCGCGCTCGCCGTCGGCCGCGAGGTGGGCCGCGACCGCACGGCCGACGATCCGGACGCGCTCGTCGGTGAACGTGTCGAGCCGCGCGCGCCAGCCGTCAGTGCCGAAAGAGATGGCGTCCATACCTCCGCCACCCGCGCCGGCGACAAAAAGCCGGGCGGCGACCTGTCCCCGTTCGTATAAAAATTCCTAATATCGTCCCCGAAAACTATCGTGTAATGACTCCTCCGGTGTCGCCCGTACTCGAGAGGCTGGTCGGCGCCGAGGCGGCCACGAACTGGAAACGTCTCGTGCTGTTTCCGGTCACGTCGGCCTTCCTCCTCTGGGTCCTCCGCTACGAGACGGGGATCCCGATCAAGATCGGGGCGTTGCTGATCCCGCCATCGGATTCGGGCTGGCGTTCTGGATCCACGTCGACACCGGCGTCACGGTGTTGCGGGCGCCCGGCATCCTCTGTGCGGCGCTGATCCCTGTCCTCGTCGCGTTCGACGTCATCGTCGGGGGTCGGCGCTCTCCGATCCGACAAGGGCCTCCTTCTCGGCGCGGCTGAGGGACTTTATCTCCGCTTCGCGGCGCATCGCGGCCGACCGGCTCTCGAACGTCTCGACGTGGACGAGGTCGACCGGCGTCCGTCCGCGGGTGTATTTCGCCCCCTCCCCCGCGTCGTGTTCGGCCACGCGCCGGTCGACGTCGGTCGTGTAGCCGGTGTAGTAGGTGCCGTCGGCGCACGAGAGCACGTAGACGTGGTGCACGGCGGCGCGACGGGTCGGCGATCCCTGAAACGTGGCGGTCGGCTATCCTTCGATGCGCTTCCGGGCCGACTCGGCGATGCCCGCGTTCGCGGAACAGGCCGGGCAGGCCATCAGTCGGCCGTACTCGTCGGCGAACACGCGGGCGAACTGGTCAGAGACGTGAGAGTCACAGTGGTTGCAGGTGGCCATGGTTGTCCGACGAGGAACCGTCGGTACGATCATCTGGGGAGCCACCGACAAAAGCCCTCGCGCGCGTGCGCGCGAACCCAACAGTCGTCCACTCGTGGCGGCAGAGAGTGACGATAGAGAACCCTGTCGGCCCGGTCGGTCGTCAGTTCGACTCGTCGTCGCCCGGACCGACGTCGGGGTCGAACCCGAACGGCTCGGCGCCCTCGGCGGCTTCGACAGCCGTCGACTCGGAGGTGTCGGAGCCGCCGACCCCCCCGTTCGAGCTATTGCCGTCCGGGACGACGCCGGTCGAGGCCGCGTCCGGTGCCGGCGGCGTCATCGCGGCCACGTCCCACCCGTCGACCCGCGGGTCGTGGACGAGCGTCCGCCCGTCGTCGCGGACGAGGAAGACGCCGGTCTGCTGGCACTCGAGGATCTGATTGTTGGTGTCGATGGCGTAGTCGGCGAGCGCGGACAGCGAGGCCACGAACTCGTCGGGCCAGCCGTAGTCCAGCGGCCCCTCGACAGAGGTGATGTAGACGCTGTAGCGGGCGGCGTGGAGCCGGCGCCGCTCCGTGGCGACGTCGAACTGTCGCCCGCCGCGCACGAACCACGCTGCCCCCCCGAGGAGCGCGAGGCCGAGCGCCCCGATGCCCGCCCGGGCCGGCGAGAACCCCGTCGTGCCGAGCGTGCGGTCCCCGTCGACCCGCGTCACCGTCACCGACTCTGTCCGGGTGACCGAACGCTCGACGGGCGCTATCGCGTAGCTCCGCGAGTTCGGAAAGTCGACCGCGCTCTCGGTCCGGTACTCGCCGCTGTACGAGCCGGCCTCGTAGTCGACGACCGTCTCCACGGCGACGTGTACGGTCGTACCCGCGCCGAAGTTCTGCGCCAGCCGCGCCGCGCGCTGGCGGACCGCAGAGGCGTTCAGCGTGTGTGAGAGCCGGAGCGAACCGGACCCGCTCGTCGTCTCGAGCGTCTGGTTTGTCGCCCAGAGCCGAGTGTCGCCGGCGACGACGACGTACGACAGCACCAGCCGCGCCTCGGCCGACCCGTCGTCCGGGAGGTCGGTCGTCGACGCCACCGTCACGTTCGGGGCGGCAGCAAGTATGTACCGCGGCTCGTTCCGGAGCTCCTGCCCCGCGCGGTACGGCGCGACCCTCTCTGTCACCGTCGCGTTCACCGCGTGAGTCGTCGTCAGCGTCCGCGGGTCGCGCTCGACCGTCGCCTCCTCGGTCGGGGCCGCCATCGCGACGCCCGCGACGGAGAGTGACACCACGCCGGCGACGACGAGCAGGACTGCGACCCGCTCTCCGTGCCGCGCGGCGAACAGTCTGAGGCGCTGGATACCGGCGAGGTCGTCTTTCACTCAGTTACCCTCCCGCGTCCGCGTGAGCGAGGCGCTCACGGTCCCGTCGGTCTCGACGGTGAACGTGAGCGTCGGTGCTGGCGGTCCACCACCTTTGTCGGACGAGCCCCGGTTGCCGTTTCCCGGCGGGCCGCCCGCTCGCTCGTACTCGATCGTCGTCTGTTCGCCCTGTGCCAGTGTCACCGTCACGCTGTTGCCCGTCTGTTCCTCCGCGACGAGGTCGTACTTGTTCCGGCTACTGTCGATCGTGACCGTGAACGTCCGCGTCTCCTCGAACCGGTTCGTGACCGTCGCCAGTTCGCCCTCGAACTTGTTCCCCTGACCTGGCGGGGGCGTCGAAACCCCGATCACCGCGTTCGGGTCGTCGGCCACGTCGATGCCCGCCGTGCGCCCGAGGGTCGCGGTCGAGTAGGTACTCGCGGGCGAGACGAGCATGACGCCGACCAGGGCCAGCGCCACGACCAGCGCGCTCGACCTCATCGCAGCTTCGCCTCCCGTGGCGCGTCCCGCAGCAGTTCTCTGGGGTCGAACACGAGTCCGTAGAGCGCGAGCGCGGGCAGGAGCATCGTCGCCGCGGCGCCGAGCGCGCCCGCGAGGGGGTGGACCTCGTGGAGCGCCGTCACGAGCGGCCGGGGGACCGCAGCGGGGTAGGTGTACACCCGGATCTGCCCGGTGGTCGTTCCCCTCGTGGCGCGCGCCTCGACCGCGACGCTCGCGTCCACGCCCGCCTGCGTCAGTTCGTAGTCCGTCACCGTGAGGTCGCCCGTCGCCTCGACGACGTGGTAGGTCATCGGGAGCCGGTCGGTCTCGACCGGCACCGTCACCGTCGCCGCCGACCCGGTCTCTATCGCGAGGCGCTGTTCGGCCGCGACGGCCGGGTCGTCGGTGTGCAGGACGGCGGCGGGTGCGGTCGCCGCGCCGACCACGATCGTCGTCACCATCACCGCGACGCCCATCGCCAGGAACGGCCGGAAGAACCGGCTCGCGGTCGTCAGCCCGTCGCGCGGGTCGCGCGAGTCGCGCGTTTTCGCGGTCGTCAGGCCGACGAGTACCACCGCGAGCGCACCCGCGACCAGCCCGCGGTTCGTCGCGACGTACCGCGCCGCCGGACCGACGCCAGAGAGGGTCAACGGCCCGCCTGCGACGGTCACGACCGGGCCGACGACCTTGCCCGGCGCCACGGGCGGCGCGCCGCCCGCCTGGTCGGTCGACGGGTTCGCGTCGCCCTGTGTCACGTAGCCCGCCTCTGTCTCACCGACGATGCGGTGAGCGACTAGTCCTTCGCGCTGTGTCGAGTGGAACAGCGCGACGTCGCCGACCTCGACCGACCCTTCGGTGACGAGGAACACGTCGCCCTCGCCGATGGTCGGCTCCATGCTGTCGCTGGTGGCGTAGTGGACCGACACGGGCGCGTGGCCGAGCGCGGCGGCTGCGAGGACGACGAACACTGCGATGGCGGCGAGACGGGGCATCGTGTGAGGGCGGGAGCCGTTGGGTAGTTAGCTGGAGCTAGAGCTACTCGCCGTGATGGTCAGCGTGCCGTCGATGGCGTTGTCACCGGTCGCAGTTCCGGTGTCGACGATGACCACCGCGTAGAGCGTGGTTTCGCTACTGACCGTCGTAGAGACGGGAGATTTGCCGTTCTCGATCGTCGCGACGTTTCCATCCTTGTCGTACAGTTCGATCGTCACGCCGGGGGCGCTCGTGAGTTCGAACTCGAACGTGTGGGACTTGTCGTCTGCGTTCGTGAGCGTGAACGCGTGATCCGTCTCCGCGGCGGACGCCGACGAGTTGTCGCCGAACCGGAACAGCGCCTCCCGGTTCAGTGACGCCTCCGAATCCTCGCCGTTGATTTCGAGCGTGCCGCTCGTCACCTTTGCGCCCTCGACACTGCCGTCCTGGAGCTTGATTACCGAGCTGGCGTCGTTTTGAACGCTGATCTGTGCGTCTCTCGCAACCGTCGCCGTGGTGAACGCGCTGGCACCCGTCACGCCGACGACGGCGACCAGTGCAACGGCCACGACCATCGTTCTGCTCTGCATTACCATCTCCCTCTTTGTCCTCTACTCGTAAACCACCCTTCAGCGGTCTCAGGCGCTGAATCGGAGTGTCACGAGGTGAAAACACCGCGGCGCAGACGCCCGGATTCGCGGGGCTCGACGGGCTCGTATATAAATCTCGACCCCGAATCGCCGGCCTCCGGGGCGCGCTCCGGCGTAGGCGCCCGAATTGGGAAATCTTATTAATAAGGCCTCGGTACGAGGTCGCGTATGGCAGACCTGATTGTCAAGGCCGCGGTGAAAGAAGCGCTACAGGACAAGAACGTCGCGTCCGACTTCTACGACGCCCTCGACGGCGAAGTTCACGAACTCCTCGAAGACGCCGCTCGCCGAGCCGAGGCCAACGACCGGAAGACCGTCCAGCCTCGCGACCTGTAGACGGTCGACACCGCGCGCGAGCGCGGCCGACACTCCGTTCTCTTCGTCTCCGCACCTACCGGCCGGTGACGCGGACGTCTGCCGGCCCGCCGACGTGGACCGCGTCCGCGAGACCGACGAACAGGCCGTGTTCGACGACACCCGGGACGGCCGCGAGTTCCGCCGCCAGCCGCGTCGGGTCTTCGATCACGCCGAACTCGCAGTCGAACACGAGGTTGCCGTTGTCGGTCACGACCGGGCCGCTCTTGCGCTCGGCCGCCCGGAGCGTCGGCTCGCCGCCCAGTTCCTCGACCCGCGCCGCGACCGCCGACCGCGCCGCCGGCAGGGCCTCGACCGGTACCGGGTGGGCCAGCGGCTCAGCGAGCTTCCGCTCGTCGACGACCACGAGAAACCGGTCGGCGGCGGCGTCGACCACCTTCTCGCGGGCGTGGGCCGCGCCGCCGCCCTTGACCAGCGCCGCCCCGCCCGGAAGCGTCTCGTCCGCGCCGTCGATAGCCACGTCGACCCGCGCGACGTCCGAGAGCGCCACGACCGGAACGCCGGCCTCGCGCGCCAGCGCCCGCGACTGGTGTGAGGTCGGGACGCCCTCTACCGCCAGCCCCGCGTCGACCGCCTCGCCGAGCGCCCGGATCGCGTGTGCGGCGGTACTGCCCGTCCCGAGCCCCACGACGTCGCCGTCGCGCACCTCGTCGGCCGCGGACTCGCCCGCCCGCCGCTTCGCCCGGTCGACCTGCGCCTCGTCCATGCCGGCGCGTCGGGGGCGGGGGCGATAAGCCTCGGGAAGGCTCGGTCGGCGGTGGCGGCCACGGACCCGGCGCGGCCAAGCAAAACTGTTAATCCGCGTATCGGATAGATCTGACCGATGCGGACGGACTCCGAACTCGTCACCGCTGTCAGGGCGGACCTCCGCCGCCTGCTGGCGGCGTGGCGCGGGCTCCTGTTCTCGGTGGACGGCCCCAGTCACCCCGTTCGAAGCCAGTGGCGCCCGCAGTCGACCGGGGACCGCCTCGCGTTCTGGGCGTGGAGTGTGCTGGGCTCCGCGCTGATCGTCGTCGTGTATCCGTTCGTGGTCGTCGGGTTCTGGGTCAGGTACACCACGCGGCGGCTCGGCCGTGTCGCGACCGGACTGGGGCTTCTCACGGTCGTCGCCGTCGTGGCCGTCGCGTGGAGCGCGCTGACGGCGCTGGCGTGGGGGAGCCTCCCGACCGCCGGGTTCGAGGCCGTACTCGCGGCGAGCGTGGTCGCGACGGCCTCGACCGGGCTCGCATGGGGGACGGCTCGCACGGGCGGGAGAGGGCTGACGGTTCTCGCGGCGTACCCGTTCGCCGTCGCGGCGGTCTTTCTGCCGCCCGTGACGGCCGCGCTCGTGTCGCCGGCGCTGGGCGAGATCATCCTCCCGCGGAGTACGTCGCTGGCCGCGTGGCTGCTCGACAACGTTCTGGTCGTCGGAGACCTCGGCGCGGTCATCAGGCGACAGTTCGACCTGTCCGGGGTCGCGTTCGTCGGCATGTGGTCCGGGCTCGCCGTCCCGGTGGGGTGGGGGCTGGGTCTCCTCGTCGCGGTCGCGGACGCGGTCCGGCCCCGCGGCGACGGGTGACACGGAGCCACCCCGGGAGGCGGGCGCGTCAGTCCTGCTCCTCGGCGGCGCGGAGCGTCCCGGCGGCGCGTTCGTGTTCGACGGCCTGCCGTTGCATCGAGTCGATCCGGGGGACCTCGGTGACGTTCGAGAGCAACACGGTGGCCGTGATCGCCGACGAACCGGGGCGCGGGTCGTCGCCGGCGAGTACCTCCACCGTGTCCGTCTCCGTCTCGAGCCACTGACGGGCGCTCTCGAAGCCCCGTCGGGAGAGCTCTTCCGGCGGACCGGACAGCACCACGAGCACCCGCTCGGCGCTCGACACCGTACACGGCAGCGTCAGCCGCGAGTTCGTCGCCCGGCCGACGAGCGACTTGACTTTCCCCGCGTCGGTCCGGTCGTCGGCGTCGTCGTCGCGGCCGCCGGGGAGGAGCGCGCGGAGCCACGACAGGAACCCCCCGCCGGTGTCGAACTCGGACGTCGCGTGTCCCACCGAGGCGACCCCGCCCGGAGAGAGCGTGCGGACGATGTCGCTCGAGTCCAGCGTGTTCGCGCCGATCGACCGCTGATCGGCGTCGCTCCGGGCGAACAGCGCGACGGTCCGGGTGGCCAGTTCGCGGTTGGCCCGGGTGTAGCGATCGTCGTCGCCGTCGACCCACCGGCCGTTGTCGAACAGGAGTGTGCTGTCGGCGGCGGGCACGATAGACCGCAACGCCCGGGCGGCGTTCAGCGCCGGGCGTCCGCCCTCGTCCTCGCCGGGGAGGACGCCGAGGACGTACACCGGCTCGCTGTACAGCTGCTGGAGCCGCTCGACGAGGACCGCGCCGACGCCGCTCCCGGTGCCGCCGCCCAGCCCGGCCACGACCAACACGCCGTCCAGTTCGCGCATGGTGATCGAGTCGAGCGCGCGGTGTATCTCGGGGTCGTCGGCGCGGGCGACCTCGACCGCGAGGTTCGGGTCGCCGTCGGTGTCGTCCGCGACGCCGGGGTGCGTGTCGCCGATCGTCACCTGCCGCTCTCGGGGGACGTTGTCACACTCGTCGCCGCCGGTGCGCGAGATGTCGACCGTCAGGAGGTTCCCGTCACAGAGCTGCCGCCCTTCCTCGGCCGCGACGGCGCGGATCGCGTCGACGAGGCGGCGTCCGGCGCCGCCGACACCGACCAGCGCGAGCTTCATCGCCTCCCTCGCCGCGGAGTCGGGGCAGGAGCGGGTCGGGACACGGGTCAGACGACCGGGTCGAGGTCGTCGTTCTCGTCCGTGATCAGGTCGTCGATCTTCGCCTCACGGGCGGCCTGCTGCTCTGCGATCTGTTCCTGGGCGTCGACTGCCTGGTTCTGTAGCGTCTCGATCCGCGGCGCGCCCGAGACGTTCGAGAGCAGCACGGCCGCCGCGAGCCGAGAGGAGTTCTCGCGCGGGTCGTCGCCGACGAGCACCTCCACCGTGTCCGTCTCTGCCTCGAGCCACTGGCGGGCGCTCTCGATCCCCTTCCGGGAGAACTCGCCGGGCGGGCCGGACAGCACCACGAGCACCCGCTCGGCGCTCGACACCGTACACGGCAGCGTCAGCCGCGAGTTCGTCGCTCGACGGACGAGCGACTTTATTTTTGTCGCCTGGCTGGCGTCGTCCAGGCTATCCCCGTCGTCGCCGCCGCCCCACCGGTCGAGAAGCCCTTCGGGCTGTGTGTCGACCGCCGTGGCGGCGTAGCCGATCGAGGAGACCCCGTCGGTGGCGAGCGTACGGATGATGTCGCTCGAGTCCATGGCGTTCTCTGCGACGTCCGTCGCGTCGGTCTCGCCCGCCGCCAGGAGTGTCACGATCCGCGACGCGAGTTCGCGGTTCATCTCCTCGTACCCCTCCTCGATGGTCTGCTCCCGGGCGCGCCACGCGTCGTTGTCGAAGGCGATGAAGTTGTCGACCTTGTTGACGAACGACTGGAGCGACCGGGCCGCGTTCAGCGCCGGACGCCCGCCCTCGTACTCGCCGGGGAGGACGCCGAGTGCGTACACCGGCTCGTCGTACATATCCTGGAGGGCCTCGATGACGACTGGACCACCGCCACTGCCGGTGCCGCCGCCGAGACCCGCGGCGACGAGAATCGCGTCGACGTTGTGGATCTCGATGTCGTCGAACGCCCGGCGTATCTCGTCGATATCCGCCGACATCACCTCCGCGCCGATCTCCACGTCGCCGCCGACGCCGTGACCCTTCGACTTCTGGTTCGTGTCGCCGACCAGCACGCGCTGCTCCTCGGGGATGAACTCTGGCTTGGCGAGGTCCGTTCTGGCAGTGTTGATAGCGTGGACGTGTCGGCAGAGATTCCGGTTGGTCTCGGACTCAAACTCGACCATTCGGTCGACAACCTTGCTTCCGGCGTTGCCGACACCTATCGTAGCGAGTTTCATGGCCGTCGGTACTGATGGCCGTACCGAGGGGATATGTAAGTTGGTACGAGCGCGGGGGGAGATCAGTCGTCGGCCCGAGGTTTCAAGCGGGGTCTCGCCGAGGAGCGGGGCGTGAACCGAGACGAGTGGACGTTCGCGGTGACTATGAGCGTGGTCCACGGGTTGGACCACCTCGCGAAGCGACTGTTTCCCCCGCTCGTTCCGGTCTGGGCCGCGGTCTTTGGCTTCCCGCTCTGGCAACTCGGGGTCGTCCTCGGCGCGCACACGCTCGGCTCCGCGGTCGGGCAGGCGCCGATCGGCCACCTCGCGGACCGCGGCGACCGCCGGCGGCTGCTCGCGTTCGGGGTCGGCCTCATCGGCGCCGGAACGGCGGCAGTGGGCGTCGCGCCGTTCGTCCGCGACGGGTCGGTAGCGGGGTTCTCGACGGCGTTTCTCGCGCTCTCGACGGCCAATCTCGCGGCGGGGCTGGGCTCGTCGTTCGTCCATCCGACGGGCTACCCGCTCATCTCCGCGAACGTGCCCGAGAGCGCGCGGGGGAAGGTCCTCGGGATGTGGGGGAGCGCCGCGCGGTTCGGCGACGGGCTGGCGCCGGCAATCGTCGGCGTCCTCCTCCTCGTCGTGGCGTGGCCGACCATCGTCGGCGGCGTGGGGGGCGCCATCGTCGTCGCCGCCGTCGCCCTCCTCGTGGTCCTCCGCGGGTTCGACACCATGCCGACTGCGAGCGAGGACCGCACGGACCGCGCCGAGGTGACCCGCGACCGCCGGACGTTCGTCTACCCGTTCGCCGCGGTCACGCTCTACTTCGCGGTCCAGATCGCCGCCACGAACGCCGTCACCGTCTTCCTGCCCCAGTTTCTCACCGCGGGCTACGACCTCGGTGGGACGGTCGCCGGCGTGTCGCTCACAGACGAGTCCAGCGCGTCGTTCTACTACGCCGGGCTCCTCCTGTTCGCGGGGGTCTTCCAGCTCGCCACCGGCGAACTCGTCGACCGGTACGACCCGCGGCGGGTCCTCCTCGTCTTCCTCGCCGTCGGCGCGGCGTCGCTCGGCGCGCTCGCGACGCTCTCGCTCTCGCACGTCGGGCTGGTCGCCGTGCTGGTCGTTCTCGGGGCGAGCCTCTGGGGGCTGAACCCGGCTCGCGACCGCCTCGTGGACGCCATCGCGCCGAAAGGCGGGGAAGGAAAGACGTTCGGCTACCTCTGGACGGGGACGCTCCTCGTCTCCGCGGCGGCTCCGCCGCTGATCGGCTACGTCGGCGACCGGGCGGGGCTGCGCGCCGGGTTCGGACTCCTCGCCGTCGTCGTCGTCCTGTCGGCGCTCCCGGTGCTGGCGCTGTTGAGCGCGCGGGTCTACCGACCGGCCGAACCCGAGGGCGACCTCGCGGACTAGTCGAGCCGTTCTACCACGGCGGCGGTGTCGTGCGCGAGTTCGATCCGCCGCGAACGGCCGCGCCCGTCGACGTCGGCGTACTCGGTGTCGAGGAGACCCGCCCGGTCGAGCTTGTTCAACAGCTCGGAGTAGCGGGTGTAGCCCAGGCCCGTCCGCTCGTGGAAGGCGTCGTACACCGCGCCGGCCTGCTCGCCCTCGTGGTCTGCGACGGCGGCGACGAGCGCGCGCTCGGAGTCGGAGAGCTCCTGTAACCGCCGCGAGAGGTGGACGTACTTCGACTTCTCGTAGGCCTCGTCGACGTCCTCGCGGGTCACCGTCCGGCTCCCGCGCATCTCCGCGTTCAGCCCCGCGCGGTGGAGCAGGTCGATCCCCACCCGCAGGTCGCCGCTCTCGGCGGTCAGGTCCGCGACGTGGGTGAGGGTGTCCGGGTCGACGACCCCGTCCTCGAACCCGCGCCTGACGCGTTCGCCGAGGATGTCGTAGATCTCTTCCGGGCCGTACTTCGGGAAGAACACCTCCTCGGGCCGGAACACCGAGCGCACCCGGCCGTCCAGCTCCTCCATCATCTCGAGGTTGAGGTCCGAGGAGACGACGATCACCCCCACCCGCGCGCCGTCGTGGACCTCGTGGGCGCGCAAGAGCGAGTACAGGGCATCGGACGCCTCGTTCTCGTAGAACAGGTAGTTCACGTCGTCGAGCGCCACCACGAGCGTCTCGTCGTCCTCGACGAGGTGGTCTGCGATCTGTCCGAACAGCTTCTTGAACGAGATGCCAGAGGAGGGCGGCTCGTAGTCGAAGACGTCCTCGAACACCCGCGAGAACACCGCGTACCGCGTCGAGTCCAGCTGACAGTTCACGTGGACGGTCCGGACGTCCGGCTGGCCCGACAGCTCGGAGAAGAGCTTCGAGAGCGCCGTCGTCTTGCCCGTCCCCGGCGGGCCGCGGACGACGGTGTTGAGCGGACGCGACCCCCGGACCGCCGGCCGAAGCGCGTATTTCAGGCTCTCCAGCTGCGTCTCCCGGTGGTCGAACGTCTCGGGGACGTAGTCCACCTCGAAGACGTGCTCGTCGCGGA
>JBDGTD010000018.1:0-16739 GCA_042217165.1 Haloferacaceae archaeon
CCCAGAGCGAGGTCAGCGAGGTGGCGAACATCTCGGAGGTCACGATCCGCAACCGCTACCACGAGCTGCTCGAGGCCGAAGAGAAGGTTCAGGTCCCCTGATCGTCGGTCGCCCCGGGCGCTGACCCCGCCGGCAGTTCTGGCACACCCTGGTCCGTCGCGCTCTGCTCGCCGCGGACCGCGTCGACCGGCGTCGGAACGTTGTAGACGCCCCGAGGATGGCGAGCGCGAGGTAGAACGGCCGGACCGACCCCCGTCGTCAGGTCGCTACCGACCGTTCCGGCGCACCACGGAACCCACGTCGGCCCCGCCCGGTGCGAGCCGCCGACGAACGCGTCGGCGTTCGTGACGAACGCGCCCGTCGTCGCCGCCAGTCACGCGGGCGACGGTCCGGACCCCGAGACGCTCGCCTCCAGTCCGACCGCGCGGAGGAGCCCCCCACGCGACGACCACGAGCCACGCGACGGGCGAGCCCCGGCGGCTGTTCTCTGCGTCCGAGGACGGCCCGCTTTTCTCCCGTGCCCGCCAGTGGCGCCCGTGGAGCTGACACGTCACTTCGTCGCCACCGTCTACGTCGTCGCGGACGGCGCTACCGCTCTCCACGAGCACGACCGACTCGGGCTCCGACTGCCCCCCGGCGGCCACGTCGACCGGGGCGAACTCCCGCACGAGGCGGCGCTCCGGGAGGCCCGCGAGGAGACCGGGCTCGACCCGGTCCTCGTCGACGACACCCCCGAGATCGGCTCGCCCACCGCCCGGTCGATCCCCCGGCCGCGTCACCTCCTCCTCGAGGACATCAACGTCTGCGACGGCGAGGTGGGACACCAGCACGTCGACCACGTCTACTACGCCCGGGCCGCGTCGCGGGCGATCGACCCGGGCCCGGGCGAGGAGCCGGCGTCGGCGTGGGACTGGTACACCCCGGCGGACCTCCGGGCGGCGGACGTGGACCCCGACGTGGCGGAACTCGGAGTCGAGGCGATCGAGACGGTCGACGGGCGCTAGAGCGACTCGACGTACCGCCGGACGTGGTCGTCGACCCGGCGCTTGTAGCCCGCCTGCCGTGCGAGCCGGTCGAGTTCGCGCGAGACGTACGAGCCGTACTGTGCGGCCTTCTTCGGCGCGCTCGCGAGATCTGCCGGGAGGGCGTCGCGCGCGACCCGCCGGAGCGCGACCTTCCGCTCGTCGCGCTCCCGGTCGACGAGCAGCGCCGCGGGGAGGCGGAGCGCCGCCCGGACCACCCGGTCGTCGAGGTACGGGACGACCGGTTCGACACCGACGGCGCGGAGGAGGGGCACGTCCCGTGCGAGACCGTCTGGCAGAGTGTGGATCGTCTCGCGGACGGCCCCGGGGACGCTGTCGGCGGCCACCCGGTCGTCGAGCCGTGCGACCTTCGCGTACCCGCCGAACAGCTCGTCTGCGCCCTGCCCGAGCGCCAGCGAGTCGTGGCCGTCGGCCGCGGCGGCCTCGCCGACGGCGGCGAACGTCGCCCCGACGGCGGCGTCCATCGCGCTCGTTCGCCCGGTCACCGTCACGACCTGCCGGACGCTCCGGCGCAGGTCGTCGTGGTCGAGGGTGACGACAGTCAGCGAACGGCCGAGCGCGGCGGCGGCCTCGCGTGCGGCGGCGATATCGTGACACCCCTCGAACCCGACGACGTAGCACGGCCGGTCGAGCGCCGCGGCGACGAGCGCGGAGTCGACGCCGCCCGAGAGCGCGACCGCGTCGGCCTCGGCGTCGGCGAGTGCGGCGTCGAGCGCCCGGCGGACCGCGTCGAGCGCCGCCCCCGGGTCGGCGGGCGTCGGGTCTGGGAGCGCCCAGACCCGCTCGGTCGCGCCGCCAGCCCTCCCGGCGTGCCCCGCGGGGAACGGACTCGGGTCGTCGAGGCCGCGGGGGTCGTCGCTCCACGCCCCGTCGTCGACGAACAGCGGCTCGCGCCCGAGGACGTCCCGGACGAGGCCCAGACCTCGAAGTTCGCCGGCGAACCCCCGGCCGCCCGGGAGCGGGTCGCCGGCCCGGTAGGCGGCGTGAACGCGACGGCTGTCGGCCCCGCGGAGGGTCGTCAAAGCAGGTCGGAGATCCGGCGCACGATCCGCCGGCGGGCGTTGCCGGTGGCCTGCTTCGCGCTGACGCGCCACGGGGTGCGGGTGCCGACGACGCTCGTCCGGCCGGCGCGGACGGCGTCGAGAATCCCCCGGACCGAGCGCTCGTCCGCATCGACCTCGGTGACGGCGCGGCCGACCATCTCCGCGATGTGGGCGTCGCTCCCGGCCGTCTCGGGCAGGTCGCGCGACCGGGCGAACCGCCGAGCGCGGTGGTTCGCGATGCCGGTCAGGAGCCGGGAGTTGTACGTCTCGATCGCGTCGGCGGCCGCGAGGGCGTCCCGGTCGACCCGTCCGATGACGCCGTGGCGAGACTTCTGGAACGGGTGTGGGAGGACGACGACCCCGCCCTGTTCGTGGATCCGGTCGATGGTCTCGTGGTATGGCAGTCCCGGGGGCACCACCGTCTCGACGCCGAGCGCGAGAATGTGGCCGGCGGCGCTCGACACCTCCAGCCCGGGAACCCCGACGAGGTCGTACTCGGGCGCGAGGTCGCGTGCCCGCAGGCTCCCCTCGATGACGTCGTGGTCGGTGACCGCGAGGGCGTCGAGGCCGATGGCCGCGGCCCGCGAGAGCAGGGTCTCGACGGGGTCGCGCCCGTCGTGGGAGTGCTCCGAGTGCGAGTGGAGTTCGACCGACAGCACGAGAGCGGGTTGTGGTGGCGCGGAATAAAGCCCGCCGGTCCGTGGCCGGCGCTCGCGGGTCGCCGCCGGCGCGGACGAGCGAGAGTAAGGGTAAGGGCTAACTCTGTCGGTCGCGGCGGAGCGAGCGTGAGCCTTTCGCCGGCGGACCGCGAGCGAGTCGTCGCCGAACTCGGGCGGGAGCCGACCCGCACGGAGGCGGCCCTGTTCGAGAACCTGTGGAGCGAGCACTGCGCCTACCGCTCCTCGCGACCCCTCCTCGAGGCGTTCGAGAGCCAGGGGGATCGCGTGGTCGTCGGCCCCGGCGACGACGCCGCCGTCGTCTCGGTCGGGGGCGACCCGGAGGAGTCAGACACCTACCTCACCGTCGGGGTAGAGAGCCACAACCACCCCTCCTACGTCGACCCGTACGACGGCGCCGCGACCGGCGTCGGCGGTATCGTCCGCGACACGATGTCGATGGGCGCGTACCCGGTCGCGCTGGGCGACGTCCTCTACTTCGGCCCCTTCGCGGACGACCACCCGCGCTACCTGTTCGAGGGCGTCGTCGAGGGCATCTCCGACTACGGCAACGCCATCGGCGTCCCGACGGTCGCCGGCTCCGTCGCCTTCCACCCCGACTACGAGGGCAATCCGCTGGTGAACGTCGCCTGCGTCGGTCTGACGGGCGCGGACCGCTACGTCACCGCGGAGGCACAGGAGCCGGGGAACGCCCTCGTCCTCGTCGGGAACGCAACGGGCCGGGACGGTCTCGGCGGCGCCGCGTTCGCGAGCGAGGACCTGGACGAGGACGCCGCGACCGAGGACCGGCCCGCAGTTCAGGTCGGCGACCCGTACGCCGAGAAGCGCCTGATCGAGGCGAACGAGCGGCTGCTCGACGAGGAACTGGTCGTCGCGGCCCGGGACCTCGGCGCGGCCGGCCTCGGCGGCGCCTCCTGCGAACTCGTCGCGAAAGGCGGCCTCGGCGCCCGGGTCGACCTCGGCGCCGTCCACCTGCGCGAGGCGGGGATGAACGCGACCGAGATACTGCTCTCCGAGTCACAAGAGCGGATGTGTTACGAGGTCCGACCCGAGAACGTCGAGCGGGTGACAGACCTCGCCGAGCGGTTCGACCTCGGCGCCTCGGTCGTCGGCGAGGTGACCGAGGGCGATTACGTCTGTCGGTTCGACGGCGAAACGGTCGTGCGCGCGCCCGCCGCGTTCCTCGGCGACGGCGCGCCCCCCCACGACCTCGAACGGGTCGAGCCGACCCAGCCGACGCCCGACCTGCCCGCCGAGGACGACCTCCCGGGTGCCGTCGAGACGGTCCTCTCTGACCCGTCGACCGCGAGCAAGGCCTGGGTCTACCGGCAGTACGACCACGAGGTCGGGCTACGGACCGTGGTCCGGCCGGGCGCGGACGCCGCCTTTCTCTCCGTCGACGAGGCAGACGCCGACGTGGCGCTCTCTGCGGGGTCGGTGCCGACGTGGACCGCGACGGCGCCCTACGACGGCGCCCGCGCGGTGGCGCTGGAGGTCGCGACAGACCTCGCGGCGCTCGGCGCGACGCCGCTCGCGGCCGTGGACTGCCTCAACGGCGGCAACCCCGAAGACCCCGAAACCTACGGCGCGTTCGCGGCGACGGTCGACGGGCTGGCGGCGGCGTGTTCGGCGCTCGACACCCCTGTCGTCGGCGGCAACGTCTCGCTGTACAACGACTCCACGAGCGGGCCGGTCCCGCCGACGCCGACGCTCGCGATGCTCGGGGAGCGGGCGGGCGCGGACCGCGGTGACCCGCCGGGAATCGCCGCGACGGGCGAGGGAACGCTCCTTCTCGTCGGCGACTCAGACGGCCGCCTCGGGGGCTCGACGTATCTCGCGTGCCGCGGCGGAGCAGACCGGTTCCCGGCGCTCCCGGAGACCCCGCTCGCCGTCGTCGAGACGCTCGCTGCCGTCGCGCGCGCGGACTCGACCCGCGCGGTCCACGACGTCTCTCGGGGTGGCCTCGCGGCGACGCTCGCGGAGATGGTCGGCGACGCGGGCGTCGCCGCCTCGCTTCCGGACCGCGAGACGCTGTTCTGCGAGGCGCCCGGGCGCGCCGTGGTCGAGACGACCGACCCGGAGGGCGTGAGAGACGCCTTCGACGGCGTCGCGCCGGTCGAAGCGATCGGCGAGGCGACCGCGGACGCGGCGCTCTCGCTCGCTGTCGGCGGAGACGAGGTGGCGCTCGACGCGGCCGAGATCGCGGAGCGCCGGGACGTCATCGCACAGTCGCTCGACTAGGCGAGGACGAGCGCGAGGCCGACCGTCACAGCGAGGCCGACGGCGAGGACGGCGAAGCCGACCCCGACCTGTCCGGTCGAGAACTCCTGCATCGGCGAGGTGACACGGCCCTCGTCCGCTTCGTGGCTGTTGTGGTGGTCTGCGTGGTCCACAGACGGGCGTTCGCTGGCGACGGCTAAAGTCCGACGATGCCGGACGTGGCGGCGAAAGAACCTTGTCGCCTGCCAGACCCACGCGAGGCCGATGCCCTCCAGACGCGCCACGCTCCGTTCCGGCGGTGCCGCTCTCGCGGCTCTCGCCGGCTGTTCGTACTCCAGCGGGCCGGACGCCGGTCTCTCTGCCGACCGCGTCCGCTGGCGTGCCGAACTCGACGAGCCGCCGGTCGGACTCTTCCGGGCCGGCGACCTGCTGCTCGCGCCGTCGCGGTTCGTCGCCCGGGGGCTCTCGCTCGCCGACGGGAGCGAGGCGTGGCGCCGACAGGTGGACGAGCCGACGATGGACGGCCCGCGGCGCTACGGGCGGGCGGCCGCCGCCGGCGCGGAGCACCTGTACCTCGCCGGGCGCCAGGGGGTACTGGCGCTCGGCGCGGCTGACGGGGCGCTCTCGTGGGCACCCCCGGGCACAGAGGACGTGACGCGCGGCCCCGGCGGCGCGAAGGCGCTCTCGGCTGCCGGCGGGCGCGTGCTCGCGGCGACGCCCGACGCCGTCGTCGCGCTGGACGGCGCGACAGGCGCGGAACGGTGGCGCGCTCCGCTCGACGCGCCCGACGACCTGCCCGCACTCGCGGCGACCGAGAGCGAGGTCGCCGTGACCGCGCGAGCGTCGCCGACGGTTCGACTCCTCGACGCCGCGACGGGCGCGGAGCGCTGGACCGCGTCCGTCCCGGCGGTCGAGAGCGGGAGCGAGGTCCGCCCGCCCGCCGTCGCGGACGACACGGTGTACGTCGCGACGGGACGCCCCCGGACCGAGCGCGGGTCGCTCCGGGCGCTCGCGCGCGCCGACGGGGCCGAGCGGTGGCGCGCCCAGACCGACCGGGTCGGCCGCGGAACCGGGCCGGCGGTCGGTCCGTCGCGCGTCTACGTCGGCTGTGACGGGACGGAGACGGGGACGCTCGTCTGTCACGGCCGCGGCGACGGGTCGCGGCTGTGGACGGTTCCGGGCGCGGACGACGGCGTGAGCGCCCCTGCAGCGACGGCACGTGGCGCCTACGTCGGCGGGAACGGCGACCGACTGCGCGCGGTGGCCCCCGACGGGTCCGTCAGGTGGGTCGTCGGCGCCGGCGTGCCGGTGTCTGGACCGCCCCTCGTCGCCGCCGGAGCCGTCCACGCCAGCGCGCTCGACACCGTCTTCGCGGCCGCGGCCTGACCGCGCCGGACCCCTTTTCAACGCCGGGGCGGTACCGCCGCGTAACAGATGCCCCTGACAAAGCGGATCATCCCCTGTATCGACGTCGACCTCGACGAGAACGGCGAGGCGGCGGTGTACACGGGCGTCAACTTCGAGAACCTCGAACACACCGGCGACCCCGTCGAGATGGCGCGCGAGTACAACCAGGCCGGAGCCGACGAGTTCGTCTTTCTCGACATCACCGCGAGCGCGGAGGGCAGAGAGACGATGCTCGACACCGTCTCGCAGGTGGCCGACGAGGTGTTCATCCCCCTCACCGTCGGCGGCGGAATCCGGACCGTGGAGGACGTGCGCGAGACGCTCCGCGCCGGCGCGGACAAGGTGTCGATCAACACGGGTGCGCTCCAGAACCCGGACCTCGTCGACGAGGGAGCGGCCTCCTTCGGGTCGCAGTGCATCGTCATCAGCCTCGACGCGCGGCGGCGCTACGACGAGGCGGGCGAACACTACGAGCGGGTCGACGGCGAGTCCTGCTGGTTCGAGTGTACCGTCAAGGGCGGCCGCGAGGGCACCGGGGTCGACGCCGTCGAGTGGGCGACGGAGGCCGAGTCCCGCGGCGCGGGCGAACTGTTCGTCAACTCCATCGACGCCGACGGGACAAAAGACGGCTACGACGTCCCGCTCACCCGCGCCGTCTGCGAGTCGACGGGAACCCCCGTCATCGCCTCCTCGGGGTGTGGCGGCCCCGAAGACGTCTACGAGGTGTTCACCGACGCGGGCGCGGACGCGGCGCTCGCGGCCTCTATCTTCCACTTCGGCGAGTACGCCGTCGACGAGGTGAAGGCGTATCTCGACGAGCGAGACGTCCCCGTCCGGCGGTAGGGCGAGCCGGGAACACGACCGCGGCGGTTTCGAACCGCTCGGGCCGTAGAATCACCCGTGACAGCCACCGACGACTGGCGCGCGGCGCTCACGGAGTCTCGCGCCGAGAAGGACGCCTACCTCGCAGACCACCCGCACTCGCCGCTCCCGCGGGACGAACGCGAGGCGTTCGAGGGCCTCGACTACTACGAGCCAGAGCCGGACTACCGGCACGTCCTCTCGTTCCACGAGGACGACGACCCGGAGCGAGTCGTCGTCGAGACGACGGCCGACGGGGAGCAGGAGTATCTCGCGGCGGGGCGGTTCCGGTTCGAACTCGGGGGCGCGGAGCGCACCCTCGTCGCCTACCGGCCGCCGGACGACGACGAACGCCTGTGGCTCCCGTTCCGGGACGAGACGAACGGCGAGACGACCTACCCCGCGGGGCGGTATCTCGACCTCGACGCCACGGAAGACAGGGCGGACGGGCGCTGGGTCGTCGACTTCAACGAGGCGTACAGCCCCTTCTGTGCGTACTCGGACGCCTACGAGTGTCCGCTCGTGCCGCCGACGAACTGGCTCGAGGTGCGGGTCGAGGCGGGCGAGAAGTACCCCTACTGATCACGCCTCGACGGCCGTCCGGAACGCCTCGGCGAAGTCGTCGGTCAGCCGCTCGACGCGCTCGGCGGCGCTCGCGACGGCTTCGAGGGGGTCGACGTCGCCGTCGGTCCGCACGGAGAGGATAGGGTCGGTCTGGCCGCCGGACTGCTCGGGGTTGACGTCGTAGGTGGCGGCGGCGACTCCGTCCGTCTCCAGGAGCGCGCCCTTGAGGACGTTCATGAACGTATGGTCCTCTCCGGCGACCTCCATCCGCAGTTCCTCGTCGGTCTTGTCGACGACCAGCAGCTCCATACGCGACAGGAGGGGGAGTCGGCGTTTCAGGGTTTGGGTTCGTCTTCGCGGTCACCGCACGAAGTACGGCTCGTCGCCGGCGAGAAAGCGTCCGAGGTCGGACTCGCGGCGGTAGTCGGTCCCCTGCAGGTCGACCAGGGCGTCGACGAGGCGGCGGTCGTCGCCCTCGGTCCAGTCGACGGGGTCGAGCGCCGGGAGGACCAGCCACCCGCCGCCGCGTATCTCGGTCGCGTGAAGGGCGTCGAGGTCGTCGGCCAGCGACGGGTCGCGCGCCGTGTACTCCCGGAGGACGTGCCAGACGGCCCGCCGACCGACCGGGACGATGACGTGGGCAGCGATAGCCCGGAGTTCGGCGTCGAAGAAGCGCTCCATGTCGGCGTACTCCGCGGGCGTCGGGCGCCGGTCGCCGTCGACGACGCACATGTGGAGGTATGAGAGGTAGGTCCGGTCGACGACCGGGGGACACCCGGCCGACTCGAGCAGGTCACCCCCGTCCAGGGCTCGCTGGAGCCGTTCGGCGGCGGGCGTCCCGGTGAACGGGACGCCAGTCTCGGCGCCGCCGTGGCGGCCGGGGTGGTCGCCGACGACGTGGAAGTGGGCGTTCGCGTCGCCGTAGCCGGGCACCGACCGGTCACACGGCGGGTCGAGGTCGAAGGGGTCGCTCGTTCGGTCGGTGACGTTCCGCACGAGTTCTGGTGGGACGGAGGGGCTGGTAAATCCAGAGCTACAGTTCGACGCCGGAGGGGATCAGACTCTCCGAGCGCATGAGGTTCCCCTCGGCGTCGTAGACGAGAAACGTGCGTTTCTCGTACGTCGTGAGCGGGTCGCCCTCGACGGCGACCTGGACGCGGTAGCGACCGTCGCCGTCGTCGGCGTGGCGACCGTACTCGCGGGCGGCCTGGATGAACCGGAGGACGTCGTCGGCCGCCTCGTTCAGCTCGAGGACGAACTCGCCGGTTACGCGGTTGGTGACGGCGACGACGCCCGTCTCTTCGTCCGCCTCGGGGTCGGTCTCCTGCAGGCGACAGGAGACGTCCGTCTCTTCGGCGGATAGCTGTTCGCCCTCGGACCCGGTCAGGCGGTCGCGGAGCAGCCCCTCCGGTCCGTGGAAGTCGATACGAACCGTCGGCTGTTCGGGGTCGTCCCCCGTCTCGACCCAGTCGACGTGGTCGACGGTCAGTTCGAAGTAGTCTCGCCGCATTCGGTTATCGACGGTAGGGTTCGCCGATGTATGAACGTAACGCCCCGTCCGACGCGCTTTAGTCGCGGCCGCTCGCCGACAGAGCCGTGCGCGTGTGGGTGCGCTCGGAGTACGCGGGGGAACTGGCGGTGCTGTCGGCCTGGCTGGCCGCCCTCCTGCCGTGGAGCGTGAGCTTCGTCCGGGCGCTCGGCGGCGGCCTCCTCGTCGTCCGATTCCCGCTGTTCGAGGTGCGCTACGGCATCGGTCTCCCGCTGGCGCGCGCCGTCGAGGTGTCCGGGCCGGTGGCCGCCGCTCGGCTCCAGCAGGGGACGGCCTCGGCCGCGGGCTACCGGCTCTGGATTCCCGGCGCCGTCGTCGTCGGCCTCGCGCTCGCGCTCTCGGTCGTCTACTACCGCCGCGAGGAGCGACTGGAGGCGGGACCGCTCGACCCGGTGCGGGCGATGGGGCTCCTCCTCCTCGGCGGGTCGCTCGTCTTCGCCGGGACGACGTTCCTCCTCGCCTCTGGCTTCCCCGGCGCCACCCTCCCGGTCGGCGTGCCGCTGACGCTCGCGCTCGCGCTCGCGCTGCTCGTCGCAGACAGAACACCCGGCTGAGGGTTTAAGTCTCGCGGGTCGATAGAGTGTACGATACGTTCGTATGGCAGGGGATATCGGGGGGGGACTGAGAGGCCGGTTCTCGCGCGTCGTCGACGTGTTCCGCGGCGCCGACGTCGAGGACGGCCCGTACCGTCCGGCCGAGCACGGCCCGCTCGCCCGCTTCGACGGCGCCCCCGGCCGCGAGGTGGAGCGATACTGGCTGAACGCGCCGTACGCGTTCGCGGTGATCACCTACGACGACGCGGAGAACGAGCACCGCTACTACGTCGCGGAGCCGCCGCTCGACGGCTTCCGGGGCGAACTGCTCGAGCGCGTGGTCGAGGATATCCGCGACCCGCTGCTCTACCGCGCCGACGACCCCACCGAGGAGGGCGTGGTGCGCGAGGAACTGACGGCCCTGCTAGAGCAGTACGGCGTCGACGTCACCCCCGAGACGTACCACACGCTCGTGTACTACCTCCTCCGGGATTTCCGGGGCTACGGGAAGGTCGACCCGCTGATGCACGACCCGAACGTCGAGGACATCTCGTGTGACGGCTACGACCTCCCCATCTTCGTCTACCACGACGAGTACACCGACGTCGAGACGGACGTCTCCTTCGATGAGGAGGGGCTGGACAGCTACGTCGTCAAACTCGCCCAGCGCTCGGGCAGACACATCAGCGTCGGCGACCCCGTCGTCGGCACCACCCTGCCGAACGGCTCGCGTGCCGAACTCGCGCTGGGCGAGGAGGTCACCCCCCGCGGCTCCGCGTTCACCCTCCGGCTCTACGCCGAGGACCCGTTCACGCCGATCGACCTCATCGACTACGGGACGTTCAACGTCGAGCAGATGGCCTACCTCTGGCTCTGTATCGAGCACAACAAGTCGCTCATCTTCGCGGGCGGCACCGCCTCGGGCAAGACCACCTCGATGAACGCGGTGTCGATGTTCGTTCCGCCGCGGGCGAAGGTGCTCTCTATCGAGGACACCCGGGAACTCGCGCTCTATCACGACAACTGGCTCTCCAGTGTCACCCGCGAGCGGCTCCACGAGGGCGCGGACATCGACATGTACGACCTCCTCCGGTCTGCGCTCCGGCACCGCCCCGAGTTCATCATCGTCGGCGAGGTCCGGGGCGAGGAGGCGATCACCCTCTTCCAGGCCATGAACACCGGCCACACGACGTTCTCGACGATGCACGCCGACTCGATCGAGACGGCGATAAACCGGCTGGAGAACGAGCCGATCGGCGTCCCCCGGGCGATGGTCCAGAGCCTCGACCTGATGCTGGTCCAGACGCTCACCCGGTTCGACGGCGAACGGGTGCGACGCTCGAGGGCCATCGGCGAGATCGGCGGCGTCGACGGGCGGACGGGCGAACTCGACTACTCGCGGGCGTTCTCGTGGGACCCCGCCGACGACGCGTTCGACCGCGGCGACTCGAACCTGCTCGACGAGATCCAGACCGAACGCGGCTGGTCGCGCGCCGAACTCCGACGGGAGTTCGGCCGGCGCGAGCAGTTTCTCGCGGCGCTCCGCGACCAAGGCGTGCGCGACTACCGGCGGTTCACCGCGCTGGTCAACGAGTACTACACCGACGCCGACCGGGTGATGGCGCGGCTGACCGACGACAGAACACCCGACACGACCCTGGTCGGAGAGCCGTGACGTGATCCTCCAGTACCTCCCGCTCGTCGTCGCCGTCCTGGTACTCGTCCCGGTCGCGCTCTCGCCGTTCAGCCGGGGCGCCGACCTCCTGATAACGCGGGCGGCGCTCTCGCTGTTCGGCGACTACGTCGCTCGGCGGAGTTCCCGCCGGACGGACCAGCAGATCCTCCTCCGGGCGGCGCGGGTCCGCCAGTCCCACCGGCTGTACGCCGCCCGTACCATCTTCCTCGCCGGCGTCGTCGGCCTCAGTGGCGGTATCGTCGGGACGTATCTCGGTGGATTCGTCGTCGACGTGTTCCGCGCGAACGCGGAGACGGTGTTCGCGCTGATACCGGACGCGGTCACCAGCCTCCTGGCGGCGGCGCCGACGTTCGGCCTCGACGGGGTGTTTCCCGCCCTCCTCGGGTCGAGCGTACTCCTCGGCCTCGGCGGCGCCGCAGCGACCTACTACGCCCGGTGGGAGGTGCTGACCCAGCGCTCGGTCGCGCGGGCCTCGGCCATCGAGGCGACTCTGCCGCGGACGGTGGCGTTCGTCTACGCGCTCAGCCGGTCGGGCACGGCGTTTCCGAAGGTGCTGGAGACGCTCTCGGAGCACCGCGAGGCGTACGGCGAGGCCGCCGAGGAACTGGGGCTGGCCGCGCGCGAGATGGAAGTGTTCGGCACCGACGCGGTGACGGCGCTCGGAAACGTGACCGAACACACGCCGAGCGAGTCGATGGACGAGTTCGGCGACAACCTCGCGAGCGTTCTCGGCTCCGGCCGCTCGCTCGCCCCCTTCCTCCGCGAGCAGTACGACCGCTACCAGGACGAGGCGCGCTCGCAACAGCAACAGCACCTCGACCTGCTGTCGACGTTCGCGGAGGTGTACGTCACGCTGTTCGTCGCGCTCCCGGTCTTTCTCGTCACCATCCTCGGTATCGTCGGCCTCGTTCTGGACGACACGCTGTCGCTCCTGCGGCTGCTCGGCTACC
Organism: Haloferacaceae archaeon; assembly: GCA_042217165.1. GTDB lineage: Archaea > Halobacteriota > Halobacteria > Halobacteriales > Haloferacaceae > A07HB70. Next base: position 12,544 of record JBDGTD010000018.1, read on the forward strand.
TCGCGCTCCCCTCGCTCACGTTCGCGTACGTCGTCTACGTCGACAGCGTGACCGAGACGCTCCCCGACCGGATCGCCCGGTCTGCTTCCTCCGACGACAGCGCGGGCCGCGACCCGCGCCGCGCCGGCCACGTCCGCGCCGAGACAGACGGGGGGCAGACGACGGCGCGCGACCGGTCGAACCGGCGCCGGCTGGCGGTCCACGACCAGGTCGAGCGCGTCCGGCGACGGCTCCGCGACCCTGCCGACACGGTCGTCACCCGGCCTGCGCTGACGTTCCTGATCACGGTCCCGCTCGGACTCGCCTGGCTCCTCGCCCGGTCGTGGCCCGTCCCGCTCGACGCGACGGCGCTTACGGTCCTCGACGGCCCGTTCGTCGAGGCGACGCTGTTCTCCCTCGGCGGGTTCGCGGCCGCCCACGAGCTCAGGATCCGGCGGACGCGCAGGATCGACCGCGCGGTCCCGGACTTCCTCGACCGCATGGCGAGTCTCGACGAGGCTGGCCTGACTGTCGTCGCGAGCCTCCGTCGCGCGACCCGGGGCGACCTCGGGCCGCTCGGCGACGAGATCGAACGGGCGGGGCGCGACATCGAGTGGGGCGCGGACGCGGAGACGGCGCTCCGCCGGCTCGACCGCCGGGTCGGGAGCCTCGCGGTGTCACAGGCGGTCGCGCTGGTGACGAACGCGATGCGCGCGAGCGGCGACCTCGCGCCCGTCCTCCGCATCGCGGCCGACGAGGCCCAGCAGGCCCGTCGTCTCCGCCGCGAGCGCCGCCGCGAGATGGTCACGTACCTGCTGGTGATCTACGTCTCCGCGCTGGTCTTTCTCGGTATCGTCGTGGGGATCGTTCTCGCCTTCTTCCCCGCAATCGAGTCTGCCGCGGCGGCCAGCGTCGCGCCGACACAGACGACCGGCGGCCCGGGGGCTGCGATCACGAGCGGGCTTGCCGAGGTGAACCTCGACGCCTACCGGACGATCTTTTTCCACCTCGCCGCGGTCCAGGCGTTCTGTTCGGGGCTCGTCGCCGGGCAACTCGGCGAGGGAAGCGTGCCCGACGGGGTGAAACACGCGACGGTCCTGCTCGGGATCACCTACGTCGTCTTCCTGTTCGTCTGATGAGGGGAGACGAGCGGCCCGCCGACGGACCCGACGTCCACGACGTCTACGACCGGATCGCGGGCCACTTCGCGAAGACCCGGGCGTCTCCGTGGCCGGAGGTCGAATCCTTTCTCGACGGGCGCGCCCCGGTCGAGACGGCCGTCGACGTGGGATGTGGAAACGGGCGCCACAGCGAACTCCTCGCGGCCCGGGCCGACCGGGTCGTCGGGGTCGACGCCAGCGCCGCGCTTCTCGCGATCGCCCGGGCCGACGCCGCCGCGGCGGGGTTCGGCGACGCCTTCGTGCCCGTCCGCGGCGACGCCGGTACGCTCCCTCTCGCGGTCGACTCGGCGGGACTCGGGCTCTACGTGGCGACAGTTCATCACCTCCGGCCGCGCCCGCGCCGGCGGGCGAGCCTCGACGAGTTCGCGCGCGTCCTCGGGCCCGCCGGCGTCGGCCTCGTCTCCGTCTGGTCGACAGACCACGACCGCTTCGACGCGGCCGAGGGGTTCGACACCACGGTGCCGTGGACGCTCCCCGACGGGGAGCAGGTGCCCCGGTACTACCACATCTACGACCTCGCGGAGTTCCGCGCCGATCTCGCGGCGAGCGCATGTCAGACCGTCGAAACGTTCGTCTCGTCCGGGAACTGCTACGCGGTCGTGCGGGGGGCGGCGTCGGCCGAACGGGACTGACGAGCGTGCGCGTTCGCCGCGTTGTCGCCCGGGATACACATCCGTTAGGGGTTTATACCGGTCCCGCCCGAACGGTTCTACGATGGTCGATAGCGACAAGTCAGGAGCGCGAGAGTACGAAGCCGTCGTCGTCGGCGGCGGTCCTGCGGGGCTGACGGCGGCGCTTTACACGACGCGGCTTGGTCACCGGACCGCGGTGGTCGACCGGGGCGGCGGCCGCGCGGCGATGATGCTCGACACCCACAACGTCATCGGCGTCACAGAGGACGTGTCGGGTAACGAGTTCCTACAGACCGCGCGCGAACAGGTCAAGGCGTACGGCGCCGACCTCCACCGCGACCTCGTGACCGACGCGGAACGGGCCGAGGACGGCCGGATCCGCCTGACCGCGAACAACGACGAGTTCCTCGCCGAGCGGGTGGTGTTCGCGACGGGCTTCAGCGACGCACACCCCGACCCGCCGCTCCCGCGGACCGGCAAGGGCCTGCACTACTGTCTCCACTGTGACGCCTACATGTTCGTCGACGAGTCGGTGTACGTGATGGGCCACAGCGACTCTGCGGCCTACGTGGCGATGATCATGCTGAACTTCACCGACGAGGTGGACCTCCTGCTCCGGGGCGACGAGCCGACGTGGAGCGAAGAGACCGGCGCGATGCTCGACGCCCACCCCATCGACGTGGTCGACGACGACGTGACTGGGCTGGAGAGGGGCGACGACGGCTGGCTGGAGGCGTTCGAGTTCGAGGACGGGACCCGCCGAGAGTATCGCGGCGGGTTCGCGATGTACGGCTCGGAGTACAACACCGCGCTCGCGGAGTCGCTCGGTGCCGACCTGAACGACGACGGTACGATCGACGTCGACGACCACGGCCGCACGAGCGTCGAGGACGTCTTCGCCGTCGGCGACGTGATCCAGGGCCACAACCAGATTCCCGTCGCGATGGGAGAGGGCGCGAAGGCCGGCATCCGGATCCACATGGACCTCCGGCCGTTCCCGCGCTCGCTCGACGAGGTCGAGGCGGCCGGCGACGTGACCACCGACCAGGTGCCGGGGATGGCCACCGACCTCAGAGAGCGCGCGCGCTCGTTCCGCGAGGCAGACCACGCGCCCGAGGCGCCGGCAGACGACTGACGATAGTAACTGCCTTACCGGCGCGGGCGAAAACAGGGACGAGCGCCGGTGTCCTCGACAGAGTCGGGGGCTCGGTGCGAACGTGCAGAGCGGACGAGCGCCGGTGTCCTCGGCGGAGCCGAGGGCTCGGCGCGAACGAGCAACGCGAGTGAGCGCCGGTGGTCTAGTGGTAGGACCTGAGCCTTCCAAGCTCATGGCCCGGGTTCAAATCCCGGCCGGCGCAGTGAGGAGCGAAGCGACGAACGAGCAGGCCGGGAATTTGAGGTAGACGAGTCGCAGCCCGCGCAGCGAACGCGAGCAGGAACGTCTCGGCGTGGTTCAAATCCCGGCCGGCGCATCGTTGTCTCGAACGAACGTGAGAGACATGATTACCCTGCCGGCGATTTGAATCGGAGGGCGCCCCGGTCGGGTCGCTGTCCCGAACTGGGAGAACGGGTCCGCGCCTCAGCGTCGCCCGCGCCGCGCGGCGAGCGCGCCGACGGCGACCAGCGCCGCGAGCGCACCGACGGCGCCGACTCCGGGCGCGCGGGCGTCGCTGCCGCCGTCAGCCGACTCGAACGTCGCCTCGAACCCGCTCAGGTCGCGGTTCGCGTCCCAGCGGAGGCGGCCATCCTCGCTTGCATCGGGGGCGGGCGTCACCGTCGTCCGCTCGAACCCGTCGGGCGCGGCCAGGACGAGCGGCCGGTCGGTGACGAACCCGCTCGCGAACGGCGCCCTGACGCGCACGCGGTCGCCCGACGCGGCGGCGAAGCCGTCGACCGTCGCCGTGAGTTCGACCACGCCGGTCCGGTCGACGGTCCGCAGGTCGATACTGACGTTCCCGACGCGGGTCGACCGGCCGGTCTCGGCGGCGATGGCCGCCGCGACGCCACGCATCCGGTCGCCGAACGCCCGGGCGCGGCGCTCGCGCGCCGTGGCGTCGCCGCGCAGGCTCTCGAACGCCGCCCGGCGGTCGTCGTCCGAGAGGTCGTAGGTGAGCCGGAGGCTCACCCTGGCGCTTCCGTCCTCGTCGAGCGAGACGACGAGCATCTCCTCGGCCGCACTCGACTGCGCTGCCCCAGGGGCCGTCGCGGCGACGAGCGAGAGGGCGAGGACGAGAGCCGTCAGCACCCGTGCCCGTCCGCGCACTTACCGACCCCCTGCTGCGTCACTGCTGCCGCTCGAGTCGTCCGCGTCGCTCCCGCCGCTCGAGTCGTCCGCGTCGCTCCCGCTGGTCGAGTCGTCCGCGTCGCTCCCGCTGGTCGAGTCGTCCGCGTCGCTCCCGCTGGT
>JBDGTD010000059.1:0-16699 GCA_042217165.1 Haloferacaceae archaeon
AGATGCCGATCCCCTGCTGGCCGCGGTTCTGCTCGCGCTTGTGGAACCGCGAGCCGTAGAGCAGCTTGCCGAACACCTTCGGCACCTGCTCGCGGGTGATCCCGGGGCCGTTGTCCTCGACCACGAGCCGGTAGTAGTCGCCGACCTCGCGGATCTCGACGTAGATGTCGGGGAGGTGGCCCGCCTCCTCGGTCGCGTCGAGCGAGTTGTGACACGCCAGCGGGGCCGTCCCCGCCATAAAGTTCTCGTCGCCCGGAACCGACACGTCGTACACCCACTCCCCTTCGTAGTCGATCCGCTCGATGCTCCTCACGGGGAGTGCAGTCAGGTCGCCCTCGGCGGTCGCCCCTCCCCGACCGGCGAACTCGAGACCGCCGCCGTCGGCCAGTGCCGGCGCGCGGTCGGTGTCGACGCGCTCCTGACGGCCGTCGAGGGTGTACGCGAGCTTCGGATCGTCGACCGTCGACACCGTCTCGGACGCGGGCAGACGCTTGCACGAGACACTCGACTGGTCGGTGTGGACGTAGAGCAAATGACTCGTCCCGAACTCGACCTCGCGACTGTTTATCCGTCGCATCTCGCCGTCGACGTACTCGTGAGTCGCGTCGTAGCCGATCGAGGAGAGGAGATAGCGGAGTCCCGACGAGAGCCGGTCGGAGGACGTCGCGAGCGTGATCCGGTGTTCGTCGAGATCGCCGACGTCTCCGCCGTTCTGGAGGACGTCGATCACGGACGCGGTCGGGTGGCCGTCACCGGCGGCGTAGCCGAGTACGAACCGTTCCCGGAGCCGCGCCGGGAAATCGAGGACGTGTCGCGGGAGCCGCTTCTCGCGAGCGGCCGTGCCCGCCCTGAACACTCCCTCGAACAAGAGCCCGACAATCTTCGCCGGGATCGTGACGTTCGTCGCCGACTCGTGGGCGTCGACCGTCGAGGGGTCGAGTCCGAACACGTCCCTCACCAGCCGCTCAGCGCGGGCGATCAGGTCGGTTTCGTGCGATCCCAGCGACAGGTAGACCTTCTCGTGGTCACGCCCGGTCACACACCCCTCGGCCACGTACAGCCCGAGCAGCTCCGCGAGGTTCCGGTCGACAGTGAGGACGGCCGGGACGTTGTTCGGGCCGAAGCGATACCCAATCTCGCAATTCTCGTATTCCTCGGGGTCGAGGCCGAGCTTCCTGACGATGTCGAAGGGGAGGCAGTCGCACTTCCGGAAATCGCTCATCCGGTACTGGGCGTCGACGTGCGCTCGAATGGTATCGTAGTGGGTCTCGATGAGGTGTTCGACGCCATAGAGACCGATGTCCTCGGTCCGCTCGGCTGGGAGGTCGAGGAGTTCGTCCACCAGATCGATGCGGTCGAGTGATCCCCCGTCCCACTCCGCATCCGGGAGGACGACGTAGTCGTCCTCGTCGATATCGTTCGTTTCGACCGAGGCGATCTCCCCGTTTCGGAGGACGAATACGCTGTGATAGTCAGTGAGTTCGACCTCGCGGCCCCCTTCGACCGTAATCCGATAGACGTCGCTGTTGACGCGGTGTCTGAAGACGCTACTGATGCGCTGGAAGTCGACGGCGTATTCCTCGTCGAACGAGAGTGCCTCTATCCCGTCGACCCGCAGCTTCTCGAGGTCGCCGCCACGCTTCACTATCACGTCTTCGGGGTTCGACTCGATCAGGTCGTCGATGGTCTCGCCGATGGAATCGTGGATCGTCTCACCGTGCTCCCGGTAGACGAACGGAGTCTCGCGGGTGAGCGAATTGTCCACTCCCTCTTTCACTGCCGTTACCAGTGCCCGGGCCCCGGAGTCGAACCCGAGCATATGCTTGTTCTTCTCGAAGAACTCGGCGATAGATATCGCGCGCTGGCTCTCGGCCAGCTCCTCCGCGACCCCCGCCCCGGCCCCGAGTTCGGTCTGGAAGGACGTCATTCGCTGGAAAGCCGGTTCGCCGGGCGGGAGTAAAAGCCGTTCGACACCGAGGTGAAACTGAACGACCCCAGGGGTGACGCGGGCGCATCTGACGCTCGTCGGACGCCTGCGCCGACCCTCGTAGAGCGTCGACGGCAGGCGCGAGCGTCGTGGCCGACGGCAGCAACTATCCGCGCGCGCGTGTGCGAGGGTTTATGCGGAGGGGTCCACTAGTCATATTGAGAATTGTATGTCCGAAGGGAGCGAATACGGCGCCGGCCAGATTCAGGTTCTGGAGGGGCTACAGGCGGTCCGGAAGCGCCCGGCGATGTACATCGGGTCGACCGACGCCCGGGGGCTCCATCATCTCGTCTACGAGGTGGTCGACAACTCGATAGACGAGGCGCTGGCGGGGCACTGCGACGAGATCGAGGTTCGAATAAACAACGACGGGTCGGTGACCATCACCGACGACGGGCGGGGGATCCCCGTCGACACCCACGAGGAGTACGACCGGCCGGCGGTCGAGGTGATCATGACCGTCCTCCACGCGGGCGGGAAGTTCGACAAGCAGTCCTACCAGGTGTCTGGCGGGCTCCACGGGGTCGGCATCTCTGTCGTCAACGCCCTCTCGAGTTGGCTCGAAGTCGAGGTACGCCGGGACGGCGCCGTCTGGCGCCACCGATTCGACCACGGCGAACCAGAGGAGGGCGCCTTCGAACGGGTGCGCGACCTCCGGCCCGACGAGGAGACGGGGACGACCATCACCTTCTGGCCGGACGACGATATCTTCGACGAGGTCGAGTTCGCGACCGAGACGCTCGACTCGCGCCTCCGGGAACTCGCCTTTCTCAACCCCGGCGTCGAGATCACGCTCGCCGACGCCCGCGGCGAGACGGTCGAGAGACGCCACCACGAGTACGACGGCGGGATCCGCGAGTTCGTCGAGTTCCTCAACGAGACGAAGACGCCACTCCACGACGACGTGGTCTACTTCGAGTCCGAAGACCAGGGCGTGAGCGTCGAGGTTGCGCTCCAGGCGACCGACGAACTCCAGGGCTCGATCCACGCCTTCGCGAACAACATCAACACCCGCGAGGGTGGCACCCACCTGACAGGATTCAAGACGGCGCTCACGAGGATGGTGAACGACTACGCCTCCTCGAACGGCCTGCTGAAGGACCTCGACGGCACCCTCCGCGGCGAGGACGTCCGCGAGGGCATGACCGCGGTGGTGTCGGTCAAACACCCCGACCCGCAGTTCGAAGGGCAGACGAAGACGAAACTGGGCAACTCGGAGGTTCGGGGCATCGTCGAGAGCGCGGTCCACCAGCATCTCGGGACGTACTTCGAGGAGCATCCCGACACCGCCCAGACCATCATCTCGAAGGCCGTCGAGGCGGCGAAGGCGCGCAAGGCCGCCAAGAAGGCCGAGGAGCTGACGCGCCGGAAGTCCGCGCTGGAGTCGACCGCCCTCCCGGGGAAACTCGCGGACTGCCAGACCCGCGACCCCGAGAAGTCCGAACTGTTCGTGGTGGAAGGCGACAGCGCCGGGGGAAGCGCCAAGCAGGGCCGCGACCGCGAGTTCCAGGCGATCCTTCCGCTCCGGGGCAAGATCCTCAACGTCGAGCGCCACCGGCTCGACCGGATCCTGGAGAACGAAGAGATTCGCTCGCTCGTCACCGCGGTCGGCGCGGGCATCGGCGAGGAGTTCGACGTCGAGGAGGCGCGGTACCAGCGCATCATCCTGATGAGCGTCGACGGACGCGAACACGCGTTCGTCCGCGACTCCGACGGTCGCGTCCGGTTCGTCCGGATCGGCGAGTTCGTCGACGACGCCGTCGAGGCAGACGGAGATGGGTACGAGGGCTACGAGGTGCTGTGTTTCGGCCGCGACGACCACGCGACGAAGTTCCGGCCGATAGACCAGATGATCCGCCACGAGATCGACGAGCCGCTGTATTCGATCGAGACGGCGTACGGACGCTCGCTCCGTGTAACTGCGTCCCACAGTGTCTTCGTCGAGCGCGACGGCCAGATCGAGCTCGCTCGCGGCGACGAGATCCAGCCCGGCGACGAGGTGGTCGCGCCCCGGTCGGTGCCGCTGGAAGCGGCCGACGGGTCGCCGGAGCGAATCGACCTCCTCGCGGAGCTGGTCGAGCGCGCAGACGAGTTCGAGGGGACAGTGTACGCGCGCGGCGAGGGGATCGAGACGATGTTCGAGCAGAAGGTGCGCGCCGACCACGAAGACACGGAACTCGGCGCACCCCGGGTCGAGATCCCCCAGCAGACTCGCGCCGCGCTTCGTGAGCGACGCGAGGAGCAGGAGCTCACCCAGGCCGACGTCTGCGAGGCGGTCGGCGTGGAGCAACCGATCACGGTCTCGCAGTGGGAGCGCGGCGAGACCAGGCCGAGCCGGTCGAACTTCCAGGCGTACTGTCGCACGGTCGACGCGGGCGACCTCGCGTCTGCCGCGACGGTCACCGGCTCGCTGCTGGACGAGCGGTGGGCAGCGGCCGACGACCCCGCGCCGGCGAACCGCGTCCGGGACTACGTTCGGGTGAGCGAACTCGAACCCGGAGACCTGGATCTGATACCGGACGACGAGTCAGTCGAACTGACCCCGGAGCACTACGCCGACCACGGGATCGACCGACACGTCGACGTCGACGAGACGCTGCTCGACCTGCTCGGGTTCTACGCCGCGGACGGGTCGTGTTCGCTCCGCAACGGCGTCCGGCTGGCGATGGGTCCGAACAACGAGGCGCTGGTCGAGACGTACCGGGACGCGTTCGAGCACGTCTTCGGCATCCGGGGGAAACACGCCGAGTACGACGGGCGGGTCGACGAGGTGAAACTCGTCAACAGAGCCACGGCGGTCGTCTGGCAGACCGTGTTCGGCTTCGACGGGTCGGACGCGGCCGAGAAGTCCGTCCCGGACCTCGTCTTCAACGTCGACGCCGACCGCCAGCGGGCGTTCCTCCGCGGACTCCTGCTGGGCGACGGGACGGTGAACGAGAACCGGATCGCGTGGTCGACGACCTCGCGCGACCTCGCCAGCGGGCTGATGTACCTCCTCTCGGCACAGGGCGTCGTCCCGTCGCGCTCGGAGACGAGCGCGGACGCGATCTCGGACGGAGAGATAGCTGGCAGACCGATCAGCACCGTCTCGGATAGGGAGACAGTGAGCGTCTCGGCCCGGGAGGACCTGGAACGGCTCCGGTCAGTGTGGGAGCCCCACCCGGACGCCGCTGACCTCGACGAGCGCGTGCAGAACGGGGGTGACAATCCCGCTGCCAGACAGTTCAGAGAGATATCGGACGACCTCGTCGCGCTCGAGGTGCGGTCGGTCGAGCCGGTTCCGGCGTCGAGCGAGTACGTCTACGACTTCTCTGTCGAGGGCGACGAGAACTTCGTCGCCGGGACGGGTGGGATCTGTGCCCACAACACAGACGCCGACGTCGACGGCGCCCACATCAGGACCCTCCTGCTCACGCTTCTCTACCGGCATATGCGCCCGCTGATCGAGCGAGGCTACGTCTACGCGGCGAAGCCGCCGCTCTACAGGGTCAGGCAGGGCGGGGAGACGTACGACGCGATGACGGAGGCAGAGCGAGACCGGATAGTCGCGGAGAAATGCGACGGCAATCCAGACCAGGTCCAGCGGTTCAAGGGGCTCGGAGAGATGAACCCCGACCAGCTGTGGGAGACGACGATGAACCCCGAGAACAGGGTGTTGAAACAGATCACACTGGAGGACGCCGCCGCCGCGGACAAGATGTTCTCCGTGCTGATGGGCGACGCCGTCGAGCCGCGCAAGCAGTTCATCAAGGAGCACGCGACCGACGCGGAGTGGGTGGACATATGACGGGACACGCCCGACGGGCGGAGGTGACAGGACCGTGAGTTCCGACACAGACGACGCCACGCCGGGCAGTCAGGTCGCCGCCGAAGTGGAGGACGCCCGCATCGAGCGGGAGATGGAGCAGTCCTACATCGACTACGCGATGAGCGTCATCGCGGGCCGGGCGCTCCCGGACGCCCGCGACGGCCTCAAGCCGGTCCACCGGCGAATCCTCTACGCGATGCAGGAGGCGGGGGTCACCGCGGGCGCGAGCCACCGGAAATCCTCCTCTATCGTCGGCGAGACGATGGGTGATTACCACCCGCACGGCGACTCGGCCATCTACGACGCGCTCGCGCGGATGGCGCAGGACTTCTCGATGCGCCACCCGCTGGTCGACGGACAGGGCAACTTCGGCTCCGTCGACGGCGACCCGCCCGCGGCGATGCGGTACACCGAGGCGCGGATGTCGCCCATCGCCGAGGAGCTGCTCGCGGACATCGAGCGCGACACGGTCGACTTCACCGACAACTACGACGGCCGCCTCCAGGAGCCGGAGGTCCTCCCCGCGGGCTACCCGAACCTGCTGGTCAACGGCTCCTCCGGCATCGCGGTCGGGATGTCGACGAACGTTCCGCCGCACAACCTCGCCGAGATAGTCGACGCGGCGGTCGCGCTCGTCGACGACCCGGACCTCGACGCGATAGACCTCGTCGACACCGACCACCTGCTGGACGGCGAGGCGGGCTCTACGGGCCCGGTGAAGGGACCGGACTTCCCGACGGGCGCGACGGTCGTCGGCGCCGAGGGGGTCCTCGACGCGTACAAGACCGGACGCGGGCGGGTCCGCGTCCGTGCAGACTACGAGGTGACCGACGACCGGATCGTGGTCACCGAACTCCCGTACCAGACGAACAAGTCCCGGCTGGTCGAGCGCATCGCGGACGACGTGAACGAGGGGAAGATAGACGGCGTCCGGGACCTCCGCGACGAGTCCGACCGGGACGGAATCCGCGTCGTGATCGAACTCAAGCGCGACGCCCAGCCGGACGTGGTGGAGAACCAACTGCTCGACAGCCACCTCGAGTCGACGTTCGGCGTCATCACGCTCGCGCTGGTCGACGGCGAGCCCCGCATCCTGGACCTCAAGGAGGCGCTCGAGGTCTATCTCGACCACCGCCGCGAGGTCGTGCGCCGGCGCTCGAAACACGAACTCGCAGAGCGCGAGGAGCGCGCACACGTCCTCGAGGGGCGACTGAAGGCGCTCTCCCACGCCGAGGACGTGGTCGAGACGATCCGGGACGCCGAGGACCGCGACGCGGCGAAGCTCGCGCTCCAGGCGGCCTACGACTTCTCCGAGCGACAGGCCAAACACGTCGTCGCGATGCAACTCGGCTCGCTCACGTCACTCGAGGCCGAGGCCATCGAGACGGAGTACGAGAACGTCCGGGCGCGGATCGAGGAACTGGAGACGATCCTCGCCGACGAGGACGAACTGATGGCCGTCGTGCGCGAGGAACTACTGGAGGTGAAAGCGGAGTACGCCGACCCACGCCGGACGAGTTTCACGCCGCGCACGGGCCAGGTGACCCGCGAGGACCTGATCGAACAGCGCGACGACGTCGTCGTCGTGAGCGAAGACGACTACATCAAGCGGATGCCGCTCTCGGAGTTCAGCGCCCAGCGCCGCGGCGGCAAGGGTATCATCGGCGCGGATCTGAAGGAGGGCGACAGGGTGTCGTCGGCCTTCGTCGCGAACACCCACGACTACCTGCTCTGTTTCACCAACCACGGGCAGGTCTACCAGCTCAAGGCCTACCAGATACCGGAGATGAGCCGGACCGCCCGCGGGAAGTCGGCAGTGAACGTCCTCGACCTCGACGACGAGGAGGAGATCGCCGCGGTGGTCGACACGGACGACATGGACGCCGGGTTCCTGACGATGGCGACCGCGGGCGGGCGGGTCAAGCGCACCTCCGTCGACGAGTTCGGCAACATCCTCTCGACGGGTATCCGCGCCATCAGGCTAGAGGAGGGCGACGAACTCGTCGACGTCGCCGTGACGGGCGGCGAGGGCGACCTCGTGCTGGCGACGGCGAACGGGATGTCGATCCGGTTCGCAGAGGACGACGTCCGGGCGATGGGTCGGACCGCCCGCGGCGTCCGGGGCATTCAACTCGAGGGCGACGACCGGGTGGTCGGCATCGCGCCAGCCGACGGGGACGTCCACGACTGGCTGCTCACGGTGACGAAGAACGGCTACGGCAAGCGGACGGATATCGGGTCGTACCGCCGCCAGTCCCGCAACGGCAAGGGGCTGATCGACATCAAGACCGACGGGCGCAACGGCCCCGTCTGCTCGACCGAGACGGTGAGCCAGGGCGACCACCTGCTCGTGACGAGCGAGGGCGGGCAGATCATCCGCACGCCGGTCGAGGATATCTCGACCGTCGGGCGGAACACGATGGGCGTGACGGTGATGGACGTCGCCGCCGCCGACCGGGTGGCGAGCGTCGACGTGATCGACGCCGAACGGGTCGAGGACGGACCCGGCGGGGACGAGAGCGAGAGCGAGGAAGCGACGGCCGAGGCGTAGAGCGTCCCGCTGCCGGGCGCGCTCGCGCCGCCGTCGGCCAGACTCGCGTACCGGACGGCCCGAGGCCCCGCGACGGCTCGCGCCGTGGTCGGTCGGCGCGCCGAAGGCGGACGGGTCGTGTCTCTCGTCGGCTCGGTCCGACTCGGGGCGAGCGCCCGACGAACTTATTGTACGCCCGGATAACATCCATAGTAATGTCTTCGATCGAACTCACGCCGAGCCAGCGCACGATCCTGACGGCGCTCGTGAACCTCTTCCGGGAGAACGAGGACGCTGTAAAGGGCGAACAGATCGCAGAGGAGGTCGACCGCAACGCGGGGACGATCCGCAACCAGATGCAGAGCCTGAAGGCCCTCCAGCTGGTCGAGGGCGTCCCCGGGCCGAAGGGGGGGTACAAGCCGACGACGCGGGCCTACGAGGCGCTCGACCACCAGCAGATGGACGAGCCCGCCTCGGTCCCGCTCAGCCACGACGGCGAGGCAGTCGAGGACGCGAACGTCACCGGTATCGACCTCACCAGCGTCCACCACCCCGAACTCTGCCGGGCGGTCATCCACCTGCGGGGGTCGCTGCGGGACTTCCACGAGGGTGACACGGTGGTCGTAGGCCCGACGCCGCTCTCGAAGCTCGTCATCGAGGGGACGATCGACGGCCGCGACGACAGCGAGAACACGCTGATGCTCCGGATCGACGGGATGGAGGCGCCCGCCGAGGCCCCCGCGCACTGAACCGCGTCGGGCGGGCACGCGCCGGTGGTCACATGTCGCTCCACGCCTTCAGCGCACGCGTGGGCGTAGAGATGTCGGCGATCCACCGGCAGGCGACGGCTTTCTTCAGCGCGCGCGCGGCGGGGCCGCCGAACGTCCGCGGGAGGAACGCCGCGAGCCCCGGAATCTTCACCTGGTGGGCGACCGCCTCGTGGCCGACCGAGATGAGCGTTCCCTTGTCTTCGTGGCGCCACGTCCGGAGCGGACGGCCCTGGACGGCGCGCGCGAGGTTCTCCCCCGCGACCTCGGCGGCGTCCCACGCGGCCTGTGCGGTCGGCGGCGCGACGTTATCGTCCTGGTCGACCAGGGCGGCGTCGCCGACGGCGAACACGCGGTCGTCGCTCGTCTGGAAGTCCGTCGCCGTCTCGATGCGGTGGCTGCGCCTGTCCTGGTCGACGTCGGTGTTCGCTGCCGCCTCCCGCCCCGTGATCCCGCCGGTCCAGACCAGAACGTCGTAGGCCATCTCTGTCGGGTCTTCGTCTTCGCCGCCCCCGACGTAGATCGTCTCGTCGTCGACGGCGGAGATGAACTCCCCCGTGTGGATCTCGACGTCGGCCTGTGTGAGCCGCGCGCGGAGTGCTCCCTGAATCTCGGGGTCGTTGTTCGGGAAGATGCGGTCGAGTCCCTCGACGAGTGCCACCTCGACCGGGGCGTCGTTGTCGTCGCGCCAGCCGGCGACCTCGCCGGCGCACTGGATGCCGGAGAGCCCGGCCCCGCCGACGACCACGCGCGCGGGGTTTTCGCGAGAGGCGTCGCTCGCGGCCGACCGGACGGCGTCGTGAATCTCGCGGGCGTCGTCGAGGCTCTTGAGCGTCAGCGACTGCTCGCGTAGCCCCTCGATGCCGTAGAAGGCGGTCGCGGAGCCGATACCGACGAGCAGGTAGTCGTAGTCGACGGAGTCGCCGTCAGCCAGTTCGACCGTTCGCTCCTCGACGTCGACGCCCTCGACGGTGCCCTGGACGAACTCGGCCTCGGGCGCGAGTTCGTCGACCGGGATCGTCACCTTGGACTCGGCGCTCGGCTCGCGGATGACGCGGTGGACCTCGTGGAGGACGAGATGGTAGTCGGTCTTCGACACCCAGACGAGTTCGGTCTCGGTCGGTGCCGCCTCCTGGAACGACTGGACGGCACCGACGCCGGCGTAGCCGGCCCCCAGTACGACGACTCGGTCGGTCATGCGAACCGGTCCGGAACCGCGGGCTAAATGAGCGTCGGTTGCGCGGCGCGCGCGCGTCGAATTATCTGTTTACGACAGTGACAGACCCGCGTGCCACCGGTCGGCGTCCGCCTCGCGCTTGGCCTCGTCCATCCGGGCGAGGAGGTGGACCGCGAGGCTCGCCGTCTCCGCCGCGCGGGACTCGCCGGTCACCTCGAACGCTCCCGTCTCGCGGTTGGCGTACACCGTACAGACGGCGCCCGCCCGCAGGCCGTAGATCCCCGCGAGCGTCAGGACCGCGGAGGCCTCCATCTCGACGTTTTTCACCCCCGCCGCGCGGAGTTCGTCGACGAGGTCCGACTGATGGGGCGGGAGGTAGCCGCGAAAGCCCGGACGGCCCTGTCCCGCGTAGAACGAGTCGGTCGAGAGCGTCGTCCCGACGTGGTAGTCGTGGCCCAACTCCTCGGCGGCGGCGACGAGCGCCGCGACGACCTCGCCGTCCGCGGCGGCGGGGTAGTCCTCGCGGACGTACTCGTCGCTCGTCCCCTCCTGCCGGACGGCGCTCTCGGTGATCACGAGGTCGCCGGGTGTCATCTCGGCCTGGAGCGCGCCACAGGAGCCGACCCGGACCAGCGTATCGACGCCGACCCGCGCGAGTTCCTCGACCGCGATGGCCGCCGACGGCGACCCGATCCCCGTCGAGGTGACGGAGAGTGGCGTCCCCTCGTAGCGCCCCGTGACGGTCCGGTACTCGCGGTGGTGAGCGACCTCTTCGGCGTCTGTCCAGTCCGCCGCGACGGTGGGGACGCGCTCCGGATTCCCCGGCAAGAGAACTGCGTCGGCCACGTCGTCGGGACCGACCTCGAGGTGGTAGCCGCGGTCGTCGTTCGGGTCCTCGCTGTCCATAGTCGGCAGGGACGTGGCCGTCGCTAAAGAGTTGTTGTAACGACCGACAACGAGGGTATGGCCCGCCGTCGGCCGGGACACCCGCGGACTGTGCCGGACGAGCGTCGCAGACAGAAGCGGTCGACTGCGCTGTAAAACCGTTTCGTCAGAGGAATGAAAACATCGATGTAAAACATCCATTCCTTATACACGCCTACTCCAGCGCGTCCCGGCCGAACGCCGCCGGGAGCAGGTCGCCGAGCGCGAACGTCTCGACGCCGTCTCCCGACTCGCAGACGACCCGGAGCGCCGGGTCACAGAACTCCGCGAGGGTCTGCCGGCACATCCCACAGGGAGTGATAAGCGAGGGGGTAGAGGAGGCGACGGCGACTGCGGCGAACGACCGCTCGCCGTCCATCACGGCGCGGGCCAGCGCGACCTCCTCGGCGTGGAGCGAGTTCGAGTAGTTCGACACCTCGAGGTTCGCGCCGGTGTAGGTCTCGCCCGTCTCGGTCGTGAGCGCGGCCCCGACCCGGAACTCCGAGTAGGGAACGACCGCGTCGGCGGTCGCCTCGCGCGCACGGTCAAGGAGCGCGTCGTCGTCAACGGCTGGGCCGTCCATAGACCGCCGTGGTCGGCCAGGGGCAAAAGCGTCTATACGGTGCCGACCCGAGCCGTGCTGTGAACGCACGAGAGGCCTCGGGGCGGCGCGTGTTGCTCCTCGCCGCCGCCGCCGCCGTTACAGTCGGGTTCCTCGTCGGCTCGTTCGTCGGGGGCATCAGCGCGGAGCGCGGGACGAGCCTCATGGCGTTCGGCCTCGTGGCGCTCCCGACCGGCTCGCTCGCGGTCGGCCTCTACGCCGCGCTCCTCGGGCTGATAGTCGTCGTCGGGCTGCTCGGGGGCGTGCGGTACGCCTCGCGGTTCGACGACGAGCGGGTCGAGTAGGCCGCGACCACCGTCCTTTTGCTCGCGGGGTGCTATGCCGTCCTATGGCGACGACGACGGGTCGCGACGACGCCCCGGACGCGCCGGACGGCGAGGACGGGGGCGAGAGCGGCCTGAACCGCCGGCTCGCGGCGCTCGCGGTCGCGCCCTTCCTCGCGCTGGGGCTCGCAGACGTCATCCTGCTCCTCGGGTGGGGGATCGAGCCGCTGTGGGCGTTTGCGATCCTCCCGCCGATACTGTTCTGTTCGGTGCTCGCGTGGATCGCGTTCAGCACCGACTTCCTCGCCGGCCGGACCTAGTCCTGCCGCTTCAGCCACTCGTCGAGCAGGTCGCTCACCGCCGCCGCGCGGCTGTCCCGGTGGTCGCGGAACGCCTTCTCCTCCAGGCGTTCGAGCAGCTCTTCGTCGAGTTCGATCTCGACTTCTTCCATGCCGAGCGTGTCGCCGTTCACGGGACTGACGGGGGGTGCGCTCCCACAAGTAAGTGAGTCAGACGCGCGTCAGTCGCCGGTGTCGTACTTGTAGGTCGCCTCGTCGGGGTCGATGCCGAACTCCTCGGGGGTGACCTCGGGCGGCGGCGTCTCGTCGTCGACCGCGTCGGGGTCGCGCGGTCGAGCGTTCTTGAACGCCTCGCGGAGACGCGCGGGCATCTCGAAGGCGCCGAGGTCGAGCGCCGTCGGCACCGCCCCTTCGTCCCGGTCGCGCCCCCGGATCGGCGCCGGGAGGTCCGCCGCTTCGACGACTTCGAACCCGAACTGGGTGAGGTAGCCCGGCTCGTCGGTAACGCAGTAGACGGTCTCGTGGCCCGCGTCGCCGGCGTGTTCGACCAGCCGCTCGACGACGTGGGCACCGACGCCCTGCCCGCGCCACGCCGGAGGGACGCCGACGTCGGCGAGTTCGCACACCTCGTCGTCGTCGCCGTGGACGCGGAGGCGTCCGAAGCCCGCGCGCTCGTCGGACGTCTCGTCGACCGCGAGGACGAAGTCGCGAGACCGGAACCCGACGTCCGAGAGTCCGAGCTCCTCGATCTGGTCGAGAAGCCACGCCTCGTCTCTGTTCTTGGCGTCACGGACGTACATACTGGGTGTAGCGGTGCGACCGACAAAACGGTGGCGCGCGGCCGCCGGGCCGGTCGGGGGGTCCGGGAACGGGAGTATTAATCGCGGGGGGCACCTGACCGATCGATGATGACGGAATACGACGTCACACACCGGCCCGACGAGGCCACAGCCGAGGCGACGAACGTCCGGGCGTTCATGCGCGAACACGACATCCCGGACTACGAGGCGCTGATCGAGCGGACGACGACCGAGGTCCCGGGCGACCCCGACTCCGGCGTCGAGTGGTTCTGGGACGAGGTCGTCGACTGGCTCGGGATCGACTTCTTCGAGGAGTACAACGCCGTTCGCGACGACACCGAGGGGCCTCAGTTCACCGACTGGTATCCGGGCGGCGAACTGAACGTCGCCCACAACACGGTCGACAGGCACGCCACCGCCGACAGCGGGACGCGAAACAACGTCGCCACCATCTGGGAGGGCGAAGACGGCGAGGTGCGTCGGGTCACCTACCACGACCTCGCACGGGAGTCGAACCGCGTCGCGAACGCGCTCGAGTCGTTCGACGTCGAGGTCGGCGACCGGGTGGGGATCTACATGCCGATGGTGCCGGAGGTCGTCTCTATCCTCTACGGCTGTTTCAAGGCCGGCGCGGTCGCGGTTCCCGTCTTCTCCGGGTTCGGCGTGGACGCGACCGCGACGCGCCTCGAGGACCCCGGCTGTGCTGTCCTCTTCACCGCCGACGGGTTCTACCGCCGCGGCTCCGAGGTCGACCTCAAGGAGAGCGCGGACGAGGCGATGGCCGAGGCCGGCTGTGTCGACCACGCCGTCGTCTACGACCGTCTCGGCGCCGACGTCCCGACGACCGAGGGTCGCGACGTGCCGTGGGGCGAGGCCGTGGGCGACGCGAGCCCCGAGTACGACACGAAGTCTCTGCCCTCGGCCCAGGAGTCGATGCTCCTCTACTCGTCGGGGACCACCGGGAAGCCGAAAGGCATCGTCCACACCCACGCGGGCGTCCAAGTCCAGTGTCCGAAGGAGATCCACTTCGGCTTCGACCAGAAGCCCGGCGACCGGTTCTTCTGGGTCTCGGACATCGGCTGGATGATGGGACCGTGGACGCTCGTCGGGAACCACACGTTCGGCGGGACGGTGTTCGTCTACGAGGGGGCGCCGGACCATCCCGCCCCCGACCGGTTCTTCGAGATGATCGACCGCCACGGGATCACGCAGTTCGGGGTCTCGCCCACGGCAGTCCGGGCGCTGATGCGCCACGGCGACCCCACGGAGGGCCACGACCTCTCCTCGCTCCGGCTGCTCGGCTCGACGGGCGAGCCGTGGGACGAGGAGTCGTGGCACTGGTTCTACGAGCGCGTCGGGGGCGGCGAGTGCCCGATCATCAACATCTCGGGCGGCACCGAGATCTGTGGCTGCTTCCTGATGCCCATGCCCGACCAGCCGCTGAAGCCCACGAGCCTCGGGGGCCCGGGGCTGGGGATGGACATCGACATCGTGAACGCCCGCGGCGAGTCCGTCGCCGACGCCGGCGAGCAGGGCTACCTCGTCGCCCGCGACTCCTGTCCGTCGATGACGAAGTCGCTGTGGGCCGGGGACGAGCGGTACCTGGAGGAGTACTGGTCGACCTTCGAGGACATCTGGAACCACGGCGACTGGGCGCAGAAGGACGAAGACGGGTTCTGGTACCTCCACGGCCGCGCGGACGACGCGCTCAACGTCGCGGGCCGGAAGGTCGGCCCGGCGGAGGTCGAGGGCGCGCTCACCGCCCACGACGCCGTGAACCAGGCCGCTGCGGTCGGCGTTCCCGACGACACGACGGGCACCGCCATCGCGACGTTCGTCGTCCCCGAGGCGGGCGTCGAGCCGAGCGACGACCTGCGCGAGGACCTGCGCGGTGCCGTCGGCGAGGAACTCGGCAAGCCGTTCCGGCCACGCGACGTGCGGTTCGTCCCGGATCTCCCGCGCACACAGAGCGGAAAGGTCGTCCGACGCGTCATCGCGTCGGTCCACGCGGGCGATGACCTCGGAGATCTGTCCTCGATCGAGAACCCCGAGGCCATCGACGCGGTGCGCGAGGCCTCGTAGGCTAGAGGCCGGGAAGCGAGACCTGCTGCGCCTCCGGGCCCTCGCCCACCACGTACGCGCCCCGGCGCTCGTCGTCGGGGAAGACGACCGTCGCCCCCGCGAGAAGCGGCGCGACGACGCCCGCGACGACGACTCGGGGGTCCGCGAGGCCGGCGCGCACGGCTACCCGGTCGCCCGGTTCGAGGTCGGTCTCGTCGACGACCGACCGCGCGGCGTCGAGGACGGCGGCGTGGCTGTGCCGCTCCTCCTCGGCGACGAGTACGGCCCCGTCGGCGCCGACCTGTGCCGGGTGCGCCCGCGGGTTCTCCGACCACACCGCCTCCTCCCAGTGGTCGACCTCGGGCGACGCGGGCGCGCCGCCGTAGACGACCAGCGTCGACCCCGGCGGCGGGTCGTGCCTGCGCTCGTCGTCGACGCCGACGACAGTTACGCGCGCTCGACCGTCGGCGCGCGGGTCGAACGCAGTCCGCGCGCCCAGTCCCGCCGCCCCGAGGAACGTGAAGACGGGTTCGGGGAGGGGGTCGGGCGCGACCTCGACGGTCGAGACGCGCTCCTCGGGCGCCTCGCCGACGCCGCGGACACCGAGATGCCGGAGGAAGTTCCCGGATTTCCACGCCGTCGTCAGCGCGTCGCGGTAGCTGTAGGTTCGGTCGAGTCCGTCGGGCGTGAGCGCACGGAGCGCGAGCCCCTCGGTCCGGCGCTCCCGCGCGAGGAGGTCGCCGAGGGTCGTCGCGTCTGTCGCGGCTGCCGGAAACTCGCTCACCGCCCGATCAGGGCGCGCCCGCCACCACGACGTGGGCGCCGCTGTCGCCGACGCGGAGCGTCCGGGTCTCTGCCGGCGCGACCCGGACGGCGTCGCCCTCGTCCAGTTCGTGGTCCTCGCCCTCGACGACGAGCGTCGCCGACCCCTCGGCGAGGAGGTACACTTCCTCGTGGCCCTCCTCGGCGTGGTCGTGTTCCATCCCCGCCCAGCCCTCGTCTGCCTCGACCACGGTCAGGCCGAGGTTCTCGCAGGAGAGGGCCTCCCGGAGGAAGAACATCCCGGGCGCCTTCTCGTCGCCGTCGCGGTAGTTGACGCTCGTGGGCATCGATTGCACCGAGAGGCGCCGGCGTGGTAAGGGTACCCCTCGGCCCTACAGCGAGTTCTTCAGGCGGTCGAAGAAGCTCTGGGAGGGGTCGACCTCTTCGCCGCCGGCCTCCGCGAACGCCGACAGCGCCTCGCGCTGCTCGTCGTTCAGCGACTCGGGGACGTACACCTGCACGTGGACGTACAGGTCGCCGTAGGACTCCCGGCGCCGCCGGTCGAGGCGGGGCATCCCCTTGCCTTCGAGCCGGAAGGTCCGGCCGCTCTGGGTGCCCGCGGGGAGGTCGAACTCCGCGCTCCCGTCGAGCGTCGGCACCTCGACGGTGTCGCCGAAGACGGCCTGCGGGAACGAGACG
>JBDGTD010000003.1:0-16349 GCA_042217165.1 Haloferacaceae archaeon
AGTACGACTGCCGGGAGTACACGAAACAGCGGCTCCAGATCTTAGAGCGGTCGATCGAGCGGGTGTTCGAAGACGACACGAACAAGCAGGGGTCGATTGCTGATTTCATGTGATGCGTGGGCGCGCGAGCGAACGAACGGAGTGAGTGACGCGAGCGGGCCACGAGGCGGAGTTCCCGTGAGGAGGAACGACGAACGGGAGCAGGGAGTGTAACGACCGAGCGGCGAACGAAGTGAGCCGCGGAGCGCGCCACGGACGAGTCGCTCCGCTCCGATCCTCGGTCTCGCGGGCCGGCTTTCGACCGCCCACGTCTCCCCAAAATACAGGCCCCGTCTCCTCGCGTCGGACTCCTCGACCGTCGTCCACGCGCCGCCGGACCGGTCACCCGCTACTCGGGAGAGACGTCCCCGAGCCCCGACCCGAGCAGCAAGACGGTGAAAAGCAGCGGGTGCACCGCACAGAGAGACCAGATCGACGGGACCGCGACGGGGTGCGTCAGCCGCGACGGCGCACGCGGGTCCGGCGCGGTGCCGCCACCGACGAGTCCCCCTGCCGCTCCCGTCCAGTCGTTCGCTCCGGCCCGGTCGGGCCATCCAGCGCCCCCGGAGCGGAGGACAGTCACGACCCGGCGTTCTCGGGGACGACCGTCACCGGAACCGTCGCCTCCTCGGTGACGGTGACGTCGGTGTGGCCCTCGCGGACGGCCGTCAGCCGATCCTTCGAGTTGTGCCCGATCACGACGTGGTCGACATCGACGTCCTCCGTGAGTTCGAGCAGCTGCCTACCGACCGCCGTCCCCGAGCGGATCCCTCCGCGGTCCACGTACTGGAGGTCGACCTCCACGCGCGGGTCCGCGTCCGAGAGAAACGCCTGGATCTGGTCGCGGAACTCCCGCTCGCTCCCGGACGCGTTCCGCTCTTCTGTCACGTGGGTGACGTACAGGTCTTGGTCCAGCCCGGCGGCCAACCGCTCTGCGACAGTGAGAACCGTCTCGAAGTTGGCGTCGTCGCCGACAGCGGCGAGGATACCCATACGAGCCGTACGGGTCGATCATGATATAGCTGACGCCCCGCTGGACCTCCGTCGGGCCGCCCCGGCCGCCCGACACCGAGACGGTGAGACGACGGCGTCGGTCGCGCGCCTCGGACGGCTCGCTCCGGCCCGTGGCCCGCCTTCGGCGCGCCACGCGCTCGCCGTCCTCAGTCTCGCGGGCCGCCTCGCTCCTCCGTCGCTCGCGCCCCGCGCCTACTCCAGATACCCGAGGTCCCGCAGCCGCTCCTGTGTCTCCGCGTCGAACTCCTCGACCGCGTCGTCGCTCACGTCGGCGTCGTCGGCCGTCGTCCACGCGCCGCCGACCGCAGACTCGAACGCGGCGAGGGCACGCTCCGTCTCGCGGAGCGCCGAGCGGTCGTCCAGGTCTGGCGCGAGGTTCTCCAGCTCGTCGGGGTCGGCATCGAGTCGGAACGCCTCGTCGTCGACCCGGTCGACCCGGACGTACTTCGCGTCGGGCCGGCGGGCGGCGCGCATCCGGGCGTAGAACCGCGAATCTTCGTCGAGTTCGACCCCGGCGGCGCTCGCCTTCTCCTCCAGCTGTTTGAGTTCGACGACGGGCCGGGCGTACTCGACGAAGCCGTAGTCGCCGCCGGCACGTATCCCGGGGTCCGAGGGGTCGCCGGGATCGAGGGCTGTGGGAACGTCGCGGTAGTCGGGCGAGAGCAAGGAGCGCCGCGGATCGAGCGCGACCGCCTCGTCGCTGGGGGCGGCGGGCGTCCCGCCCGTCTCGCCGAGCGTGTCGAGGACGGTGTGGTAGAGATCGAGGAGTTCGACCGTCTCCTCGGGGTCGGCCACGAGGTCCGGGTGTTTGACCAGCAGCGGGACGTTGATCAGCGGGTCGTAGAGACAGAACTCGTGGCCGTAGAGGTCGTGTTCGCCGTGGAGTTCGCCGTGGTCGGCACAGACGACGACCATCGTCTCGTCCCAGCGCCCGGTCTCTGTCAGCCAGTCGAACAGGCGGGTCAGCTCCGCGTCCATGTGGGCGATCTCGGCGTCGTACAGCGACCGGATCTCCGCCCACTCCCCGTCGTCGATGTCGCGCGCGCCGGCGTTGTACTCCTTCGAGTTCTGGCACACGGCGGTGGAGTCGACGCCGGGCGCGAACTCGTCGGCGTACTCGTCGGGCGGGTGGTAGGGCAGGTGTGCGTCCATCAGGTTGACGAAGGCGAACCAGCCCGGGTCGCTGCCCTCGACGAACTCGCGGGTGCGGTCGACGACGGCGGGGGTCTTCGAGTCCGACCCCTCGCCGCCGGCGAGATACTCGTGGGCGGTGTTGCCGAGCGAGACGAGTTTGTCCGCCACGGCACGGAGCCGCTCGTCGTCGTTGAGCGCGCGCCACGCCCGGGCGAGCGGGCCCGAGAGCAGGTCGCCGGGCATCACCTGAAAGAAGTTGTCCTGGTCGTCGAACCCGTCGGTGAGGCGGGTGTAGGGCGTGATCCACGCGTTCGAGGAGTAACACGCCGTGTCGTGGCCGGCCGCGGAGAGCGTCTGGGCGAGCGTCGTCGCGCCCTCGAGATAGGGGTTCTCCTGGTCGGCGCCGTGGCCGCTGGGGTAGAGGCCGGTAAAGAGTGAGGCGTGGACCGGGAGGGTCCACGGCGCGGGCGCGACCGCGTTCTCGAAGACGGTCGTCCCGGGGTCGTCGGCGAACCGGTCCAGTCCGGGCGTGGTCGGCCGGTCGTAGCCGTACGGGCCGAGGCGGTCCTTCCTGACGGTGTCGAGGACGACGAACAGGACGTTCTCGACCCCCGTATCGCCGGTCATGCCCGCCGTAGCCCGGGCGAGGCGAATAAACCTCGGGTTCGCCGTCAGTCCTCGACCGCGCCTCCGCCTCCGCCCTCCGGAGGTGTTCGGCGCACAGTCGAGTCGCTCCGCCACGTCCGCCGTCGGTGGCCGTCGACCCGCCGGCGGCGCTCGGTGACCTGTCACGCGGCACCGAGACACACCTGAACGCCCCGGCGGTCGTCGTTCGCCCCGAGGCGGTCCGGGAGGCGCTTTCGACCCTGCGCGAGGAGGCCGACCTCGACCGCTTCTCCTGTGTCACCGCACAGGAGTACGCGGACCGCCACGAGACGACCTACCACCTGCGGTCCTACGACGACCCGACCCGCGAGGTCGGCGTGGTCGTCCCGGCGCCGACGTCGGACCCGCGCAGCGAGTCTGCTGCTCCGGTCTCCCCGACCGCCGCGTGGCGTACGACCTCGTGAGGACCGAGTACGAGGGCTACCCGGACATGCGGCGTCCCCTCCTGCCCGAGACGGCCGAGGGCGAGTACGTCCCGACCCTCGTTGCGGCGCTCGGCAGTCTCGACACGATTACGAGAAGTGGACCGCTAGAATGGGGCCTGCGGGCCCTCGTCGTCGTCGCCGTCGCCGCTCGTCTCGCCGGGGAACGACGGGCTCATTCCGCCGCCGCCGTGGCCGGCGTCGCCTCCGCTCCCGCCGTCCACGCCGGTGCTGGCGTGGACGGTGGTGATCTCGGGAATCTCCTTGACCATCCGGGACTTGATCGCCTGGATCGTCATCGGGGAGATGCCACATCCGGAGCAGGCGCCGCCGAGTTGGATCTGGATCTCGCCGCTCTCGCGGTCGAGATGCTGGATGGCGGCGCTCCCGCCGTGCATCTGGATCTGCGGGAAGTTGCGACGGAGGAAGTTCGTCACCCGTTCGCGCAGGTCGTCCTCGCTCTCGCTCTCGCCCGTCTCCGTACTCATAGCTCCCGTTTGGCCGCGCCGCGGCTTCAACCTTCGGTTCGTCCCGGCTCGCTCCGCCTCACTCTGGCCGCTCGACCCCGAACACCGCGTACAGTTCGTCCTCGATGGTCGCGACGTAGTCGTCGAGAACCTCGGCGAGGCGGTCGTCGTCGACGGCTATCGCGGTGACCCGGTCTGCGGGGTCGTCCGGCAGTTCGACCCGGAACGCCCCGTCGTCGTAGAACGGCTCGGACTCGTTCAGCACCTGCTGGTCGACGGCGTGGACGATGTCGGAGTCGTGCGTCTCCGACATCCGCTCGAAGGCGTTCTTGTACGCCCGCTGGAGTTCGGAGAAGTAGTTCGCGTACTTGTCCTCGAACGCCTCGGGGTCGAACTCGGCCATACGCGGAGGTCGGTGTCGAGAGAGAAATGTCGTCCGGTCGCCCGCGTGGCCGTTGCCCGTTCGCCAACGCCTAACACGCTCGACGCTCGTGAGGGCGCATGCGCGTCGGACTCTACGTGAACCCGCAGGACGCGAGCGACCGGACCGCCACGGAACTCCGCGACGGCGTCGTGCGGATGGCCCGCGCTGCCGACGAGGCCGGCTTCGACCACCTCAGCGCCGGCCAGCACTATCTCTCCGATTTCACCCAGCTACAGCTCCTCCCCACCCTCGCCCGCCTCACCGGCGAGGTCGAGGAGATGGAGATCGGAACGGGCGTCGTCCTCCTGCCCTTCCACCACCCCGTCGACCTCGCAGAGCGGGTCGCGACCCTCGACGCCCTCCACGACGGCCCGACGGTGTTCGGGGCGGGCGCGGGCTACCGCGAGCCGGAGTTCGAGGCCTTCCAGGTCCCCGAGGCGGACCGGTTCCAGCGGACGATGGAGTGTTTCGACCTCGCCACCCGGCTCCTCACGGAGGCGTCGGTCACCTTCGAGGGCGAGCAGTTCGCCGTCGAGGACGCGAGCATCCCCGTCCGGCCCGACCCGGACGACCTGACGACGTGGCTCGCCGCGAACGCCGACAGCGCCGTCGCGCGCGCCGCGAAGTACGCCGACGCGTGGTTCGTCAACCCGCACGCGACCATCTCGGAGATCCGCGCACAGAAACGCGACCACTACGACCCGGTGCGCGAGACGCGCGGGCGGGACGCGTGGCTCCCCGTCTTCCGCGAGGCGTTCGTCGCGCCGACCCGCGAGGACGCGGTCGAGACCGCCCGAGACCACCTCTGGGAGAAGTACCAGCGCTACCTCGACTGGGGACAGGACGAGGCGATGGAGGACACAGACGACCTCCACAGGCCGTTCGAGGAACTGGCCGAGGACCGCTTCGTCCTCGGGACGCCCGCCGAGGTGTGCGAGGAGATCGAACGGTACGAGGCGGCCCTCGACGCCGAACTGGTCGTCTTCCGGGTCCACTGGCCCGGCCTCGACTACGACGACGCCGTGGAGTGTGTCGAGTTGATGGGCGACGAGGTGCTCCCGAACGTCTGAGCCCCGGGTCAGTGGTCAGTCGCCCTCGACCCGCTCCTGGACACCCAGCCAGTGCGCCACGGTGCCGTCCGGACCGCGGAGCGGCGCGAGCGAGACGCGGTTGCGAAAGCGCGTCCCGTCCGCCCGGTAGTTCGTCACCTCGACTGTCACCTCGTCCCACGACGCGACCGCCTCGCGCAGGTCCGCGACGGCCTCCGACTCTGTCTCCGGCCCTTGGAGCAGCCGCGGGTTCACCCCCCGGAGGTCGGCCAGCGCGTAGCCCGTGATCTCCCGGAACCGTGCCGTGGCGTAGCGGATGGGGTTGTCCGCGTACGCCGGCCCGGCGAGGGTGAGACCGAGTGGGGCAGTGTCGAGCGTCCACAGCCGCCAGACCAGCCGCCGCTCGCGGCGCGACAGGTCGCCCCCCGCGACGACCCGGTCGCCGCCGACCGCCTCGGGGCCGGTCTCGGCCGCGCGACGCGAGAGCGCCGCGTCGAGGCCGTGGCGCTCACAGACCGCGCGGTGACGGTCGCGAAAGTCGCCGGGCGGGGCACGGACCGCCCGCACGAGGTCCGCTCTGAGCGACACGCGAGCGAGTTCGGCGCGACGCTCGTACCTCTGTCGGTTGCCGCCCGCGACTGGTCTCCGGGGCGACCCGCGTTCGCCCTGGGGCCGATGCCGTCAGCGTCGCCGGCCGCCCGCGGTTCGCTATCGCGACATACGATTTATCGCTCGATTCTCCCGAACCGTTTTTTCCCCGCACGACGCGTCACCGGGCGTGTTCGACCCCGAATCTGTCTGGGAACTCTCGGGCCCCGACAAGACGGTCTTTGGCGACGGCGCACTGTCCGAACTCGGCGCGCACCTCCCGCCCGTCGACCGGACGCTGCTCGTCGTCGACCCGGCGCTTCGCGGGACTGGCATCGTCGAGGCTGCCGCGGACGAACTCCCCGGCGTCGAGACGTTCGAGGAGGTAGAGCCAGACCCCGCGCTCGCGACGTTCGAGGCCGCGCTGACGCGGGCCCGGGACCTCGACCCCGACGCGGTGGTCGGCCTCGGCGGCGGGAGTACGCTCGATGTCGCGAAGGTGACCGGCGCGCTCGCGCCCCACGACGGCGGTGTGCTGGAGTACGTCGCGGAGCCGACGGGCGAGGGCCGCGCGGTGCCGGGCGAGAGCCTCCCGACCGCCGCGGTGCCGACGACCAGCGGCACGGGGAGCGAGACGACACCGGTCGCCGTCGTCTCGCTGCCCGACCGCGACCTGAAAGTCGGGGTGTCGAGCGACCGGCTCTACCCCGACCTCGCGCTCGTGGACCCGCTCGCGACCGTCTCGCTCCCGTCCGGGCCGACGGCCGCGAGCGGCCTCGACGCGCTTGCACACGCCGTCGAGGCCTACACCACCCGGCGGTTCGACGCGAAGGCGCGTGCGACGCCCGCCGACCGCCCCGAGTACGGCGGCCGGACCCCGCTCACGGACGCGCTCTGCCGGGTCACGATCCCTCGCGTCGGCACGCACCTGCGGCGGGCGGTCGACAACGGCGAAGACGTGGCGGCGCGCCGCGAGATGGCGCTCGCGAGCCACGCCGCGGGGCGAGCGTTCTCGAACGCCGGCCTCGGGGCCGCTCACGCGGTCGCGATGGCGGCCGGCGCCGCCTTCCACACGCCGCACGGCGAGACGGTGGGGGCGGTCCTCCCCGCAGTCGTGCGGTACAACGAGCCGAGCGCGCCCGAGCGCTACGCCGACGTGGCGCGGTGGCTCGGCGCGGAGGACGAGAGCGCCGCGAGCGCGGTTGCGTCGCTCGCGAACGACGTCGGTATCGACGGGCTGGCGGACCTCGGCGTCGAGGAGGCGGACGTGCCGGCGCTCGCGGAGCGGACGATGGACCTCCAGCGCCTGCTGGCCGGGAACCCCCGGAGCCTCGACCAGGAGGACGTCGAACTGATCTGTCTCGACGCGCTCTGAGACGCGTGTCCCGACGCCGGGCGACCGTCTGACGCTCTCAACCCTCAGCCGCGATACGAACTCAGTCCAGCCGTAGCCGCTCGACGGCCGACTCGTCGAGTTCGACGCCGATTCCGGGCGCCTCCGGCGGCGCGACGACCCCGTCCGTGACGCGCACGGGGTCGCCGGCGACGTATGGGCTGGCGACGTACTCGCCCGGATCTTCGACCGAATCGTCGTACACCGCGAACTCGATCAGGTCGCAGGCGGGACTGGCGGCGGCGACGTGGAGCGTCGCGGCGTAGTTCACCAGCGGCCCGAACGCGTGCGGGACGAGCCGTTTCTCGAACGCGTCGACCAGTTCGGCCACCCGGCGCACGCCCGTCACGCCGCCACAGAGGTACGCGGAGGGCTGGTACACCTCGAGTGCGCCCGCGCGGAGGTGTTCGACCGCGGGATAGTGCGGCGCGTGGGACTGGTAGGCCGCTACCGGCACGTCGAGGCGACGGTTGAGTTCCGCCTGCCCCTCGACGTCGGTGTGTGAAACCGGCTCCTCGAACCACCGCATGGCCACCTCCTCGCCCGCCCGCCCCACCCGGAGCGCTTCGCTCACCGTGTACGACGTGTTGGCGTCGACCGAGAGGCCGAACCCGTCGGGCAGGCCCGCCGCGACGGCGCGGATCCGCTCGCGGTCCCGTTCGACGTCCGCGCCGACGGTGATCTTCATCGACTCGAAGGTGTCGGCGAGCCACGCGCCCGAGTCGACCAGGGCGTCGGTGGACTGTCGACGGGGGAAGGTCGCGTACGCGCCGACCTCGCCCGCCTCGCCGCCGAGCAGGCGGTAGAGCGGCTCTCCAGCGGCTTTCCCGGTCAGGTCCCACAGCGCCTCGTCGAGCGCCGACAGCGCCTTCCACGCGTTCGAGCGCTTCACGTCCACGTAGAGCGACTCCCACGCGGCGGTCGGCTCGCGCGGGTCGCGGCCCTCCAGATCCGTGCCGAGCGCCTCTATCATCCGTGCGACCGCCTCGCCCTCCGCGCCGCTCGCGTCGTAGGTGAGCGTCTCGCCCAGGCCGACGTGGTCGGTGTCTGTGTGGACCGTCACGAGCACGGGCTGGACTCCGACCTCGCGGTCGCCGCCCCCGAACGTCATCTCGACGCCCTCGACCGCGCTCGCCAGCGGGATCGCCTCACAGCGGGTGATCTCCATGGCGGGGCCTTTCGCCCGGTCGGCAAAGTCGTTCGGTCGTATACCGTATGTCGCGATACGAAACCGGGGAGCCGACCGTTCCTGCCGCCCGCTGGACCCTCCGAACCGGTCGCTGTCCAGATACGGGGGTCCGACGACCGGCCGTCTCTCACTGTCGGAGAACTCGCACAGCATCGTTCCCCGGCGGCCGCGTATCCGTCGAAGCGCCCGACCCGGAGGACACTCACCGCCACCTCGGCCGTGGCTGCCGTCACGCGGCTGGCGAACGGCCGGCGTGTCGAACCCACCGTCAGGAGACTCGTGTGCCTTCGGGCGAGCCCTCCACGCCTACCGACGCGACTGTTAATCTACTCCGGCCGTACAGTGAGGTATGGACACCCAGCAAGGTCTCTGTATTCTAACTGTGGGAGACGAGCCTGCCCTCGCGGAGTCCGTTCGTGAATCGACCCCGACAGAGGGCGGGCGGGTTCGTGTCGAGAGCGTAACCACCGCCAGTGACGGCCTGGCCGAACTCGCTGCTGGCGACGTCGACTGTGTCGTCTCTGCGTACGACCTCCCGGAACAGACTGGTATCGAGTTTCTCGAGGCCGTCCGTGAGCGGTCCGGGGACACCCCGTTCGTCCTCTTCAGCGCCGAGGGCGACGAGCGCGTCGCGAGCGAAGCGGTCTCCGCCGGCGTCACGGAGTACGCGCCGAGCGCGGCCTGTGTGGAACAGCCCGGACTCCTGTTCGACCGGATACAGAGCGCCACCGAGCGGGCACGAGACGGGCCCCGGCAACACCCGCGACACGGACGTCGGTTCGAGGCCGTCTTCGAGGACTCACAGCGGCTCGTCGCTGTTCTCGCTCCGGACGGGACGGTACGCGACGTCAACCAGACTGCGATCGAGTGTACCGGGGCCGACCGCGAGGCAGTTACTGACGTCCCGTTCTGGGAGACGCCGTGGTGGGACGATGGCGCGCGGCCGGACGTCAGGCGCTGGGTCGACACGGCCGCCGGCGGCGAACACGTGACATACGACACGGAGAGGGCGCGGTTCGGGGACAGCACCGGGAGCGCCGACGGCGAACTCATCCCGGTGACAGACAACGACGGGACGGTGTCGGAACTGGTCGTCATCGCACGGGCGCCAGCCGAACGGGAGCTCGCGAAGACGAGAGAACAGCTATCGCTGGCGCTCGATGCGGCCGATGCGGCCGTCTGGGAGGCGGACCTGGAGACCGGGGAACTGTACTGGGACGATCAGGCCCAGGCGCTGTGGGGGTACGAGCCAGGCGAGTTCGACGGCACGTTCGAGGAGTTCAGGGAGCCAGTCCACCCCGACGACTGGGACAGACTCGAAACGGCGTATCAGACCGCCATCGAGACCCGAGGCGAGTACACGGTCGAGATACGGGTCCGCCCCGACGGGGACCCGATGCGGTGGGTCGAAGTCGCCGGACAGGTCATAGCCGACGAGACGGGGGCCCCCCGACGACTCGTCGGCCTCTCCACCGACGTCACCGAGCGCAAAGAGCGCGAACAGACACTCGAACGACAGAACGACCGCCTCGACGAGTTCGCGAACGTCGTCTCTCACGACCTCCGAAACCCGCTAAACGTCGCACAGGCCCGAGCGACGATGCTGCACGAACAGTGTGGCGACGAGGCCGACGAGCACTCCGTTCCGCTCGTGAACGCCCTGGACCGGATGGAGAACATCATCGAGGACACGCTGACGCTCGCTCGGGAGGCCAGAACCGTCGGTGAACGGGACGCGGTACAGATACCCGACATAGTCGGTCGGTGCTGGGCGAGCGTCGAGACGGGTGAGGCGACGCTCGACGTCGAAGACGAGTTCGTAGTGCGGGGCGACGACGACCGACTCAGACACGTGTTCGAGAATCTCTTCCGTAACGCCGTAGAGCACGGCGACGACGGCGTGACAGTTCGAGTCGGGCGTACCGGCGAGGACCGTCTCTACGTCGAAGATAACGGACCCGGTATACCAGTCGACCGCCGTGACGAGGTGTTCGAGCCGGGTTACACGTCGACGAGCGAGGGGACGGGGTTCGGACTCCCGATCGTCAAGCGGATAGCGGAAGCCCACGGCTGGGCGGTCACGGTCACCGACGGGCGAGACGGCGGTGCCCGGTTCGAGTTCGTCACTGCTGGACCGGCGGACGCGTGATCCCGTCACCGGCCGCTCGCTCTGTTCACGCCGGCCGCCGGCGGACCCGCGCGTGTACCGAACACGACTCGGTCCGGCGCGCGGTGGATCTGCCCGTTCGGGTCGACCCGACCGGCAGGCGTGAGTAGCGGGTCGCGACGGTCGACAACACACCGGCATCGCCGACGAGAAGACGGGGATCGGACGGTCCGGACCGGCGCGGATGTCTGAGTGACCGCTATCGAGCGTCTCGGAGGCCACAGATACGGTGGAGGCGGCCGTTCGTCTGCCGATCCGAATCGTCCCTGCTCGCCGATCCGTCTGACACGCGCCACCCGGTGTCGCCGCAACTCCCGCCCCGGTTTCGTATCGCGACAGAGGGTTTACGACCGGCGGACGCCCCGCGGCGCTCGACTCACGCGCACCGCTCGACAACTGCCCGCGCCAGCGCCTCGAACGTCGCGTCGTCGGGCACCACGTCGACCGAGAGCCCCGCGTCGCGCGCGGTCTCCGCGGTCGGCTCGCCGATCGCGCCGACCACGCCCTCGGCCAGCCCCGCACCCGCCGCCTCGCGCACGCCGCGTTCGTCCGCGGCCGCGAGGAAATGGTCGACGGTCAGCGACGAGGTGAAACAGGCGCCCGCGAGGTCGCCGCTCGCCGCGCGCTCTGCGGACTCGCCGGCTCCCGGCGGCCGCGTGAGCCGGTAGAGAACTGTCTCGGTCACGTCGGCGCCCGCGTCCCGGAGGCCGTCGAGCAGGACGGGACTGCCGTGGTCGCTCCGGGCCACCTCGACCCGCTCGCCCGCGACGCGGTCACGGAGGGCCCGAACGAGGCCCGCCGAGGAGAACTCCGCTGGCACCACGTCAACCTCGTAGCCGGCCGTCCGGAGCGCGTCGGCCGTCTTCGGGCCGATGGCGTGGACCGCGCCCGCTCTCTCCCACCCCGCCTCGGCGACCAGTTCGGCCCCCGTCTTCGACGTGAACACGACGTGGGGCGCCGTCCCCGGCGTCGCGCCCGTCGGCTCGACGGCGAGCATCGGGTCCGGGACGGCCTCGGCCCCGAGCGAGTCGAGCAGGGCGACCGCGTGCCGGAGGCGGTCGTCGTCGGGCCGGAAGACGGCGACGCGCGGGCGGTCGTCGTCAGCCATCCGCTGCCCCCCGTCCCCGCAGGAACTCGACGACCCGTTCGCGCGTCGCGGCCACCTCGCCGACCACCGTCACCGCCGGCGGCTCGACCCCGGCCTCGTCGCGGGCGTCGACGATGGTGTCGAGCGTGCCGGTCACGGTTCGGGTGTCCGGCCACGTCGCGCGCTCGACCATCGCGACGGGGAGGTCACCCGCGAGGCCGGCGCCGCGGAGCGCGGCCGTGTAGTCGGGGAGCCGGCCCACGCCCATCAGGACGACGACCGTCCCGCCGGCGTCGACGAGCGCCGCGAGCGCGTCCCAGTCGACCGCCGACTCGGGCTTCTCCGGCTCTTCGTGGCCCGTCACGAGCGCGACAGCGGAGGCGTGGTCGCGGTGGGTGATCGGAATCCCCGCGACCCCGGGACCGCCGACCGCGCTCGTCACGCCCGGCACCACCTCGAAGGGGACGCCCTCGCGCGCGAGGTGTTCCATCTCCTCGCCGCCCCGGCCGAAGACGAACGGGTCTCCGCCCTTCAGGCGCACCACGTCTCGGCCCGCACGGGCGTGTTCGACGAGACGGGCGTTCGTCTCCGACTGGGGCGTTCGCTCGCCGCCCGCGCGCTTGCCCACGTCCTCTCGTCTCTCGGCGGGCACGAGGTCCAGAATCTCGGGGCCGGGGAGCTTGTCGTGGAGGACGACGTCGGCCGTCTCCAGCAGGTCGCGCGCCCGGACCGTGAGCAGGCCGGGGTCGCCGGGGCCGCTCCCGACGAGGTAGACGGTGCCGACGTCGCGCGCGTCGTTCCCCATCGCCTACTCCCCCTCCGCCGCCTCGCGCGCCCGGTCGATCAGGTCGGCCGCCCCCTCCTCGGCCATGTCGGCCGCGAGGGCCGCGGCCGCCTCGGCGTGGTCCTCGACCGGCAGGTCGCGGGTGCGCGCGACGACCTCTGTCCCGTCCGTCGAGCAGACGACGGCGTCGACGTGGACGTACTCGCCTTGGAGGCGCGCGGCCACGCCGATCGGCGCGATACAGCCGCCGCCGAGTTCCGCGAGCACCGTCCGCTCGACCGTCGTCGCGACCCGCGTCCGGGGGTCGTCGACGCGGCTGTGGACCTGCTCTGCCGTGTCGGTCCCCTCGCGCGCGACCACCGCTATTGCCCCCTGTCCCGGCGCGGGGACGAACTCGGCGCGGTCGAGCCGTGTGGCCGTCACCTCCTCCAGGAGCCCCAGGCGCGAGAGGCCGGCCTCCGCGAGGACTATCGCGTCGTACTCGGGGTCGACCTCGCGCCCGAGCGCCCGTCGCTCCAGTTCGCTCCGCTCGTCGAACCACTCTTCGGCCAGTTCGCTCCCCTCGTTCCCGTCGTCGGCCTCCAGGAGCTCCTCGTGGTCGCGCTGGAGGCTCGGCGCGAGCAGTTTCTCGACCCGCGTGTCGACGTTGCCCCGGAGCGGTTCGACCGTCAGGTCGTCGCGAGCGCGCCGGAGCAGCGCGCCGCGCCGGAGTGAGGAGGTGCCGACCGTCGCGCCGCGCGGGAGGTCGTCGATGTCCGCCGGCTCCGACCCGGGCGTCACCAGCACGTCGCCCGCCGGGGCCCGCTCGGGCACGCCGGCGACGACGAGTTCGGCCGGACGGTCGGTCGGCATATCCTTCATCGAGTGGACGGCGGCGTCGGCCTCGTCGTCGAGCACCCGCTCGTCCAGCGCGCGGACGAACGCGCCCGTCCTGCCGAGGCGGTGGATCAACTCGTCGCGGATCTGGTCGCCTCTCGTCTCGACCTCGACGAGTTCGACGGGGCGCCGGTGGGTCTCGAGCGCCGAGCGAACCGTCTCGGCCTGCTGGCGGGCGAGCCGCGAGCCCCGCGTCGCCAGCCGCACGGCGTCTGTCATGGCCGGGCGTCGGCGGCCGACGGGCAAAAGGGCACGTAATCGGCGTGGCGCGCGAGCGACCGAAGTGAGCGAGCGGGCCACGATGTGGAGCGGCGAGCGGAGCGAGCCGCGGAACGCGAGGTGCGGAGCGCGAGCGACCGAAGTGAGCGAGCGGGCCACGATGTGGAGCGGCGAGCGCCACGAGACCGACCGCGCTCGGTTTCGTGGGCCGCTCGCTGTGCTCCGCGGTTCGACTTCGCCTCACCGCTCCACTTCGCGGGCCCTCACTACGTTCGGCCCCGCTCCGCTCGCGCCCGGCGCCTACGACAGCACCGTCTCGTACGCCGTCAGCGCCTCCTCTACGTCTCTCTCCGTGTGTGCCGCACAGACGAACTGCGACTCGAACTGGTTCGCGGTCAGGAACACGCCCTCGTCTCTCATCTGCGGCCAGAAGACCCGCTCCCAGCGCTCGGTCGCGGCGTCGGCGGTGTCGCCCCCGGTCTTCGGACAGGTCCCGTAGTGCGGGCAGTCCTCGCGCTGGCGACAGCCGGCCTCGCAGACGCCCGTGCGGTCGGCCGGCCCCTCGCGGGTGAAGACGGTCTTGAACGTGGAGTCGGCCCCGACGACGGTGTAGGTCGGCGCGTGTTCGTCGAGGATCTCGGTGAGTCCGGCGCGCAGACGCTCGGCGAGGCCGTTCACGTGGTCGTACACGCCCTCGTCGCGGGCGTAGCGCAGGGTCTCCAGCCCGGCGGCCATCGTCACCGGGTGGCCCGAGAACGTCCCTGCCTGGAACACCTCGCCGACGGGCGAGAACTTCCGCATCACGTCCGCGCGGCCACCGATCGCACCGACGGGAAAGCCCCCGCCGACGATCTTCCCGAACGTCGTCAGGTCGGGGGTCACGCCGAGTTTCGACTGCGCGCAGCCGAGACCGCCGACACGGAAGCCGGTGATCACCTCGTCGAACACGAGAAGCGCGCCGTGGTCGTCACAGAGCTCCCGGAGGCTCCGGTGGTAGCCGTCGACGGGGTAGACGATCCCGTTGTTGCCGAGGATCGGCTCGACCAGCACCGCGGCGATCTCCTCGCCGTGTTCCTCGAAGACCCGTTCGGCGGCCGTGGCGTCGTTGAACGGCACCGCGAGGGTGTGTTCGACGAACGAGTCGGGAATCCCCGCCGACGAGGGCGCGACGTGGTCGAACTCTCCCTCGACGAGCGTGGTCTCCTGTGCGCCGTGGTAGCCGCCCTGGACGACGACCACCTTGTCCCGGCCGGTGTGGCCGCGGGCGAGGCGAACCGCCGACACCGTGGCCTCGGTGCCGCTGTTGACGAACCGCGTCATCTCGACGCTCGGGACGTGGTCGGCGACGAACTCGGCGAGTTCGACCTCCACCTCGGTCGGGGCGCCGTACATCGGTCCCGCGTCGACGTGGCGGTCCACCGCGTCTCGCACCCTGTCGGGCAGGTCGTGGCCCAGCAGGAGCGGCCCGTAGCCCATCACGAAATCGAGATACCGGTTCCCGTCGGCGTCGACGACGTGGCCCCCGTCGCCGTGGTCGACGACCGAGGGGTACGGCCGGGTCGCGCGGACGGGCGAGTTGACACCGCCCGGGAGTACGGAGAGCGCACGGTCGTAGATGTCGCGGGAGCGCTCGCGTGTCATGGCTCGGGGTCGGGGACGGGGTTGCAAGTAGGTGACGACCGCGTGGCGGTCACTGCGTTCGCGCCACGACGCGGAACGGCGCGTGACGAGCGACGAACGACCCGCCGGCCACGCGGCGGCCGGCGGGTCGTAGAGGAGAACGGTCGGCTGTCGGTCCCGGCGACCTGCTCAGATCGCCTCCTCGCCCTTGTTGCCCGTGCGGACCTGGAGCGCGTCCTCGACGGGGACGACGAACACCTTGCCGTCGCCGGGTTCGCCGGTGGCGGCGGCCTCGCGGATGGCCTCGGCGACCTCCTGTGCGGGCACGTCGGAGACCACACACTCTACCTTCACCTTCTGGTGCAGGTCGACGACGTACTCCTCACCGCGCCACTGGCCCGTCTTGGCGGCCTGCGTCCCGCGACCGGAGACGTTCGAGACGGTGATAGAGGGGGCGCCGGCCTCGGCGACCGCCTGCTTCACCGCGCCCAGCTTCTCGGGGCGGACGATAGCCATCACGAGTTTGATGTTGCCCGTCGCTCCGCCGCCGTCGGCCCGGACGCCCGAGCCGCCGTCGGTGACGATGCCGCCGTCGCCGCCGAACTCGGGGTAGGTGTTGACGCCGTGTTCGGCGATGTCGAGACCCTCCTGTTCGTGGTCGGGGTCGACGCGCGCCTGCCCGATGGCCTTGAACGCGCCGAACACCGCGACCGTCGCGACGATGGTCCACGCGCCGATGGCCGTCACGCTGATCACCTGTGCGGCGAGCTGGGTGACCGAGAACCCGTCGACGTGGAAGAACGGGATCAGGACCGCGCCCATCGCGCCGGCGGAGCCGTGGACGGGGTAGACCGCACAGACGTCGTCGATCTTCAGTCTCCGCTCGACGAACTCGAAGACGAGGGGGAGCTGGCCGCCGGCGAGCAGCCCGATGACCAGCGCGCCGAACCACGTCACGACGTTCGTGCCGGAGGTGATGCCGACCAGCCCGGCCAGCATCCCGTTGGCGACGTACAGCGTGTCGACCTTCTCGGTCCGCAGCAGCGAGACGCCGGCGGCGCCGATTGCGCCCGCGCCCATCGCGAGCGTGGTGGTCAGCGCGACGCGGCCGACCGTGGACTGGAACGCCGCGAGGCTGAGCGAACCGTTCTCGGCTGCGAACACCGAGGCGGCGGTGCCGACGTTGAAGCCGTACCAGCCGAAACAGAGGA
>JBDGTD010000092.1:0-3452 GCA_042217165.1 Haloferacaceae archaeon
GGAGTGAGCGAGGGGTCACGAGGCGAAGCGGCGACGGGAGGGAGCCGCGGAGCGCGGAGGAGACACGTGACGCCGAGCGAACGGTCACGCTCCCTCTCGCCAACCACCGCAGTTTTGCCGGCCCCTGCCCATCTCCGCCCGTGCCGCGCTTCGACTACCCGTGTCCGGACTGCCGGACGCGAAACAGCCTCCACGACGCCGACTGCCGGTTCGAGGGCGTCGCGTGGCCGGCGATCGAGGACGCCTACCTCGACGTCGTCGGGCCGCTCTCGGCGGGCGTGGTCGCCGAATCCGACCTGGTCGACGGCTGGCCGGACGACGGCCACGAGCGCCTGCGTCGGGCGGCGCTGGGTCGGCTCAAGACCGACGGGCGGGTCGACGAGACGAGCGGGCGGCTGCGCCTCCGCACGGCGGCGGAGTTCCGCGAGGAGGTCGCAGAGCCGGACGTCGAGCCGATCCGCACGGTCTACCGCGAGGGGTCGGTTCCCGGCTGTCACGACAACGCCGTCTTCGCGATGATCGCGTGGTACGAGATGGTGGGGCTGTCGTGGGCAGAGACGCGCGAGCGCGTCGTCGCGTGGCTGGCAGAGTCGGGCGCGTGGGACCGCGGCGGGTTCGAGGAGCCGAGCCCCGAGGCGCTGGTGGACGCGAAACGGCACGTCTACGAGTCGGGCTACGGCTGGAAGGAGAAGGCGCGGGCGGCAAAGAGCGTGATCGAGAGCCGGGGGTAGCGCGGCGATCCCGACGGTCCCGGTCGCCCGGGCGACGGACCGGCGGTCACCGCCCCCGAACGGTCCGCTGGCCGACCGCGCCCGCGAGCGCCGAGCCGACGACGAGAGCGCCCGCGGCGCCGACTATCAGCGTCACGCCGCCGGTGGCGAGAAGCGTCGCCCCGACGAGCGCGCCGCCGCCCGCGAGGGTCGCCGCGCCCAGTGCCGTCCGCCAGCCGTGAGTCGCGCCGACGGCCAGCCACGCGAGCGGCGCGGCGAACAGGAGGCCGAACGGGTCGAGCGCCGACAGCGGTCCCGCGTCGGGAACTGGTGCGGCCGCGAGCGCGAGTACCGCGAGGCCCCAGAGAGCGAAGCCGGCCGGGCGGCGTCTGCGCCCGTCGCGCCACCCCGCCGCGCCCGCGACGCCGACGGCGGCGGCGACGAGGACGAGCGCCGCCGTCTCGAAGACGCCGCGGGGGAACAGCCCGCCGCCCGCGAACGTCGTCAGCCGGTAGTACGCCCCGCCCTTCTCTATCACGTAGATACCCCGTCCGTAGTCGGCGTAGTCGCTGTAGAAGAACTCTGGCGGCCTGTTCGCCGCGCCGTAGACCG
Organism: Haloferacaceae archaeon; assembly: GCA_042217165.1. Taxonomy (GTDB): domain Archaea; phylum Halobacteriota; class Halobacteria; order Halobacteriales; family Haloferacaceae; genus A07HB70. The sequence continues at coordinate 1,323 of JBDGTD010000092.1, forward strand.
TCGCGGAGCCGTCGGGGGCCGCGATGGCGCGGTCGACCGCGCGCTGGGCCTCCGGCGAGAGGCTCTCGTACTGCCGGACGTCGACTTCGTCCGGGATCTCGCTCTGGTCGATGCGCTCGACCGAGTGGCTGTACTCGGCCTGACCCGCGTGCGGGTAGAGAAGCAGCGGGCTCACGAGGAGGGCGAGGGCAACGAGAAGTGCCGCGACGGAGGGAACGCGCGGGTCGCCGGGGACGCGGGGAGAGAGCGCCATCGTCTGTCGACGCCGCGTCGGGCAGAAAGTGCCTTGTGGGTGTCGCGGCGCCTAGTCGCTCTGGATGCGAGGTGCCAACATATACGTGACGTGACCGAGCCCCTCGGCGAACTCGTAGTGGAGTTTGACGGGGAACTCCTCGCCGAGTTCGACGGTCACCTCGGCGTCGCTGGGGATCGCCTTGTTCATGTCCTTGAGGTAGTCGAGCGAGAACAGCGAGTCCGCGCCGCCCGGCTTCAGGTCGATGAGGTCTCCGCGCCCGAGTTCGAGGTCGACGTCGTCGGTGTCGCCCTGCGCCTCGACGAGAAAGACCTCGGCGTCGGGGTCGACGCGCAGGCGGATGTGGTCAGACACCATGTCGGCGGCGGTGATCCCGCGGCCGAGCTGGGCGCCCTCGACGACGATCTCCGCGGAGAGGTCGAGGTCGGGGATGTCCGGCTCCTGCCGGATCGAGTCGGGGTCGATGAGCGCGAGCGTGTACGAGAGGCCGTCCATCTGGATGTGGAGCTTTCGCGTCTCCTCGTCGAGTTCGAGGTGGACGAGGTCGTCGGCGTTCGCCATCGAGGCGATATCCTCCAGCCGCGCGAGGTTGACCCCGATGACGCCGCCGTCGGCCTCGTAGGACTCGAACGCGGCGGCTTCGAGTTCGAGGTCGACCATCCCGACGTTCGCTGGGTCGACGGCCCGGATCGCGAGTCCGTCCTCGTTCAACCGGATCTTGCACTCGTCGACCAGCACGCTGACGGAGTCGAGCGCGTCTCCCAGCGTCGACGCGCTCACGATGGCCTCGAACATCTTACCGGCAGTTCTCTGGCATGGAGCAAAAGCCCCGCGGTCCCCGGCGCGGGGCGCCGTGACGGCGACGCGGACGCCCAAGCGTCAGGGCTTTCTCCGCCCGCCGTCCACGGCCGACGTGCCCGACGAGTACTACAACCGCGCCAAACAGGAGGGCTACCGGAGCCGGGCGGCGTACAAACTCCGCCAGATCGACGAACAGGCGGACGTCCTCCCGCGCGCCGGCGTGGTCGTCGACGTCGGCGCCGCGCCCGGCGGGTGGCTCCAGGTCGCCGCCGAGCAGGTGGGCCCCCGCGGACGGGTGGTCGGGGTGGACCGCCAGCGGATCGACGAGGTCGAGAAGACGGACGACCGCGCACACGTCGAGACGGTCCGGGGCGACGTCACGGAAGACGAGACGCTCTCGCGCCTGCTCGACGCCGTGGGTGACGACGGTGCCGACGCCGTCGTCTCCGACATCGCGCCGAACATGACCGGGGAGTACAGCCTCGACCACGCCCGGTCGGTCCACCTCGCCCGGATCGCGTCCGAGGTCGCGCTCGACTGCCTGCGCCCCGGCGGCGACCTCGTCGTGAAGGTCTTCGACGGCCCCGACCTGGACGACCTGCGTGCCGACCTCGAGGCGGAGTTCGAGTACGTCCGCGACGTGCGGCCGGACGCCTCGCGGGATTCCTCCTCGGAACTCTACCTCGTCGCGAAGGGCCGGGTGACCGCGCCCGTCTCGGAGGGCGAGGTCCGGACCTTCGCGGTCGAGGACGTCGGGAGCGAGGGCGACGGGATCGCCCGCGTCGACGGCTACACCGTCTTCGTCCCCGACGCCGACGTCGGCGACGAGGTCAGCGCGCGGGTGACGGACGTGAAGCCGAACTACGCGTTCTCGGAGCGGGTCGACGAGGCCGAAGAGGAGGACTGACGAGCAGACGGGGTCCGATACCGGTCGCGGCTCGCGGCTCGCGGCTCGCGGTCCGCGGCCGCCGCTCCCGCGGTCCCTCGCGGCCGAGCCGAACGCGTCACGGCCGGGCCGCTCTCCGTCGCTCCGTCGCTGCCGTCTCCGGGGGGTCGTCTCCCGGGGGGTCGTCTCC
>JBDGTD010000092.1:3552-15877 GCA_042217165.1 Haloferacaceae archaeon
CCGGGGGGTCGTCTCCCGGGGGGTCGTCTCCGGTCGCGCGGGCGTGCGCGCTCTCGACCCGCCGGACGGGACGGGGCGCGTTCCCCCGACAACAACGTTATCCTGCCCGACAGCGAGATACTAGTATGACCGAGGGTCCGGCAGTTCAGACGACCCGCGAGACCGTCCGGCGTGTCGCCGCAGACGCGGCTCCGGAGACGCGGGTTCCGGTCGTCGTCACCCTCGACGCGGACCCGTTCGAGGCCTACCGCCGGGCGCGCGGCGACGCCCCGTCGGTCTTCTTCGAGACGTCCGGCGGCCAGCCGGGCTGGGGCTACTTCGGCGTCGACCCGGACGCGTTCCACGAGGTGGAGGGCGACGGGGCTCTCGACGCGATCCGGGAGTTAACGGCGGGCGAGTCGCTCGCGCGCGGTCCCTGCGAGGTGCCCTACCCCGGCGGCTTCTTCGGCTGGCTCTCGTACGACGTCGTCCGTGAGATCGAGGACCTGCCGGCGACGACGACGGACGACCGCGGGCTGCCGCGCCTCCAGCTCGCGCGGTACACGACGCTCGTCGCGTGGGAGGCGAGCGGGGACGACGCGACCGACACCGCTCGCCTCCGCGTCGTCGCCACCCCGCGGGTCGGGAGCGACCCCGACGCGGCCTACGACCGGGGCCGCGACCGTGCGCTGGCGCTCGCGGAGGCCGCGACGACCGGCGACCCATCTGTGGGGGCGCCGCCCGCGACCGGCCCGGTGACGTTCACGAGTTCCTGCGACCGGGCGACGTACGCAGAGCGGGTGCGCCGGGTACAGGAGTATATCCGCGACGGCGACACCTTCCAGGCGAACGTCTCGCACCGCCTGACGGCGCCGGCGGCGGTCCACCCGGTCGAGGCGTTCGCGGCGCTCCGGTCGGTGAACCCGGCCCCGTACTCCGGGCTCGTGGAGTTCCCGGGCCTCGACCTCGTGAGCGCGAGCCCCGAACTCCTCATAGAGCGCAACGGCGACCACCTGCGGACCGAACCAATCGCCGGCACGCGTCCCCGTGGCGCGGACGCGGCCGAGGACGCGGCGATGGAGCGGGACCTGCGGGACGACGAGAAGGAGCGCGCAGAACACGCGATGCTCGTCGACCTGGAGCGAAACGACCTGGGCAAGGTGAGCGAGTACGGGTCGGTCGAGGTCGAGGAGTACCGCCGGGTCGACCGCTACTCCGAGGTGTTTCACCTCGTCTCGTCGGTGACCGGCCGTCTCGCCTCCGACTACGACCTCGCGGACGCGATCCGGGCGACGTTCCCCGGCGGGACGATCACGGGCGCGCCGAAGCCCCGGACGATGGAGATCATCGACGAGGTCGAGCGCCACCGTCGCGGACCGTACACGGGCAGTATGGCGGCGGTCGGCTTCGACGGCCGCGCGACGCTCAACATCGTCATCCGGACGCTCGTGCGCCACGGCGACGAGTACCACCTCCGGGTCGGCGGCGGCGTCGTCCACGACTCGGTCCCCGACCGCGAGTACGACGAGACCCTGGCGAAGGGGCGTGCGCTCGTGAACGCGCTGGACGCGGCGCTCGACGACGACCGGGCGATGGAGGTCGAGCGCCCGTGACCCGGGTTCTCGTCGTCGACAACTACGACTCGTTCGCGTACAATCTCGTCCAGTACGTCGGGGAGGCCGCAGACGACGTGGTCGTGCGGCGGAACGACGCGGTCGACACCGACGGGATCGCGGACCTGGATCCGGACGGGATCGTCGTCTCGCCCGGCCCCGGCACGCCACAGGAGGCGGGCGTGTCGATGGCCATTTTCCGGGATCTCGACTACCCCACGCTCGGCGTCTGTCTCGGCCACCAGGCGCTGTGTGCGGTCCACGGCGCCTCCGTGGGTCACGCGCCCGAGGTGGTCCACGGCAAGCGCTCGACCATCTCGCACGACGGCGAGGGGCTGTTCGCGGGCCTGCCCGACCGTCTCGACGTGGGGCGGTACCACTCGCTCGCGGTCGAGCGCCGGGACGTGCCCGACGTGCTGGAGGAGACGGCCCGCACCGACGACGAGCGCGGGGTGGTGATGGGCGTCAGAAGCCGGGAGAGCCCGCACGTCGGCGTCCAGTTCCACCCGGAGAGCATCCTGACCGACGGCGGCAAACAGCTGATCGAAAACTTCCTCGACCTGTGCTCTACAGCGTAGACGGCTCCCTCGTGCCCGCCGCGGAGGCGAGCGTGAGCGTCGAGGACAGGGGGTTTCTCTACGGCGACGCCGCCTTCGAGACCTGCCGGGCCTACGGCGGCGAGGTGTTCGCGTGGGACGCCCACCGCGAGCGTCTCGACCGCACCTGCGAGACGCTGGGGATGGCCGGGGCAGCGCCCGACGACCTGCGGGCGCGCGTCGACGAGACGCTCGACGCGAACGACCTCGAGGACGCGTACGTCCGCGTCTCGGTGACCCGCGGGGTTCAGCCGGGGAAACTCACGCCCGCTCCCGACGTGGACCCGACCGTCGTCGTGATCGTGAAGCCGCTCCCCCGGGGCGGGGTCGAGGGCGACCCCGTGTGGGACGCGCCCGCGGTCGTGCGGACAGTCGAGCAGCGGCGGATCCCGGAGGCGGCGACCCCCGCCGCGGCGAAGACGCACAACTATCTCGACGGGATCCTCGCGCGCCTGGAACTGCGAGGGACCGACGCCGACGAGTGTCTCGTCCGGGACCTCGACGGGTTCGTCGCCGAGGGGGCGACGAGCAACGTCTTCTTCGTCGACGACGGGGTGCTGAAGACGCCGTCGCTCGACGGCCCGGTCCTCCCGGGCGTGACCCGGGCCGTCGTGCGTGACCTCGCCGACGAAGTTGGTATTCCGGTCGAGACGGGCACCTACGAGGTCACGGACGTCCGGAGCGCAGACGAGGCCGCTCTCACCAACACGACGTGGGAACTCCGCCCGGTCTCGCGGCTCGACGGGGAACGGGTCGGCGGCGGTCCGGTGACAGAGCGTCTCGCGCGGGCGTTCGACCGACGGGTCGACCGGCTGTACTAACTCGGCGCGTACTTCGCGGTCCCGCGGTCGCGGAGCAGCCTGACGGTCCCGTAGACGAACGGCGTGTCGACGACGGCGACGGCGAGTTTGAGCAGGTACTGTCCGACGGCGAGCTGGACGAGAACCGGCGTCGGGAGCGCCGTCCCGACCCCGAGGACGGCGGGGGCGACGCCGAAGGCGACGCCGACGAAGACGACGGTGTCGATCGCCTGACTCGTCCCCGTCGAGGCGAGGTTGCGGAGCCAGAGGTGGTCGCCGTCGGTCGCAGTCCGGAGGCGGTGGAAGACGACGACGTCCCAGTTCTGGCTGACCGCGTAGGCCAGGAGGCTGCCGGCGACGACGTTCGTGCCCGCCCCGAGGACGGCCCGGAAGGCCTCCGCAGAGACGGCAGACGCCCCGGCGGCCGGCGCGAGGATGGTCGACCACACCAGCGCGAGGAGGACGAGGTTCATCGCGAAGCCGACGTTCACGACGACCTGCGCGGCGCGTTTGCCGTACAACTCGGCGTAGCAGTCGGAGGCGAAGAAGGTGAGCGCGTACGCGAACGCGGCGCCCGGAACGATCAGCGTCCCGCCGACGACGGGGAGGGAGACGCTGCCGGGGAGCGGTATCGCGAGCAGTTTCGACGCCGTCAGCTGTGCGACCACCAGCGCGGTGACGAAGACGGCGGCGACGGCGACGCGGCCGACGTCCTCGCTCACGGCGTCTCGCTCCGGTCGTCTCCGGCTCTGCTGGGTCGCTCGCGGCCCGTCTCTCTCATACCCGCTGGAGGTGTCGCCGCGGGTATGTACGCTCCGATCGGGACCAGACCGGCGCGTCGGACGGTCAGGCCGCCGCGTCGCCGTCGTCGCCCCACTCGCCCCGGGGCGTCGCGAGGTTGCGACGGCCGCCGACGGTGAGGAGGGCGAGGACGCCGAGGCCGAGGCCGTAGGCGGCCATCAGCGGCACGGTGACGAGGATCATCGTCAGGGCGTCGGCAGGGGTGAACAGGGCCGCGGCGACCATCAGACCGACCGTCACCTCGCGCCAGCGCCCGCGCATCCGCTGGTAGGAGAGTCCCGCGGTGTTGAGGAGGACCATGAGGACGGGAATGTCGACGAGAACGCCGATACCTGCCGTCGTGAGGACGATCAGCCAGAAGAAATCCGAGATACGGTAGGCGATCACCATGTTCGCGCGCACCGCGTCGGTGACGAGATAGCCGATGATCGCGGGCGCGACGTAGAGGTAGCCGAGTGCGAACCCGCCGAACAGGCCGACGAGGAGGGCGCCCACCCAGCCGAAGATGACCCCTTTGCGCCGGCGGACGATCCCCTTCTCGCGGAGCGCGGGCCACGCGTACCACGCGAGCATCGGGAGGATCGCGGCTATCGCGACGATCATCGAGAACTTCACCTGGAAGATGAGCGCCTCCATCGGGTGGAGGGTGACGACGTTGAGCGACTCGATGGTCACCTGTTCGGGCAGACGGGACTGGAACGCCTCGAACACGTCGCCGATGCCGCCGGTGTAGAGCCAGCCGAAACTGACAGAGAGGACGGCGGCGAAGACGACCAGGATGCGGAACGACTTCGAGGTGACCGAGTCGAGGACGAAGCCCGCGTCCTCGAGCAGTCCCTCGAACTCGGCCTCGTCCTCGTCGTCGACGCCCATCTCGTCGGTGAACGTCCCCGCCGCGCGGCGGGCGCGCCCCTCGATACCGGACTGTGCCGACTCCTCGCGCTCTGTCTCTCGCTCCGCGTCGGCCTCGTCGAACCGGTCGAGGACCGCGCGGGCCTTCTGCCGGTCGTCGTCCTCGATCGCTCGCTCGGCGAGTTCGACCGCCTCGTCCTCGCTCATCGCGGCGAACGCCTCGGGCGGCGCGGCCCGGACGCCGGCCGCGTCGAGTGCGCTCACGTCGACCTCGGCCGGGGCGCCCGGGGCTTCGAGGGGGTCGACCGACGCCTCCAGGTCGCGGTAGGTGTGATAGCCCGCGGCGACCGCGAGTCCGAGGAGCGCGCCGCCGACGCCGTAGACCGCAGCGGCCGTCCCGGGCGCGACCCCGAGCGTCGATCCCGCGGGCAGGAGGGTGTAGCTGGAGCCGACCGCCGCGAGCGCCGCGTTCGCGGCCGCGACGCCGCCGCGGGTGTAGAAGCCGTACACCGCGAGAAATCCGACGAGGGTCGCTCCGGCGAGCGAGTTCCAGTGTTCGCGGACGAGGAGCCGCGGGTCGAACGCCTCCCGTCCGCGCTTGGCGGTGACGGCGACCTTCGCGCAGTAGAGGCTGACGCCGTAGAGCACGAGCATCGGCGTCGCCCACATGACCTGTGTGAACGGGTCCGGCGGGGTGAACAGCGCGCCGAACGCGAAGATGGAGACGACGGCGTGGCGCCACTTCTCGCGGAACGTCTCGTAGGGGACGATCCCGGCGTAGGAGAGGGCAGTGACCGCGAGGGGGAGCTGGGCCGCGACGCCGAACGACACCGTGAGCAGGAGGATGAACTGCGCCCAGAGGACGATCGAGTAGGTCGGCTGGAAGCCGACGGAGATGGCGTTGCCGGCGAGGAACGCGAACATGAACGGGAAGAAGACGAGGTAGCCGTAGGACAGTCCCCCCACGAAGAGGACGCTCGCGACGAGCGCGATCCCTGCGAGTTTCCAGCGCGCGACCGGGGCGCTCGGCCAGAGCCCCCGCACGCGGAGCGCGTCGCGGCTGAACCAGACGAAGACGGGGAGCGCGAACACGATGCCCACGGCCATCCCGATTTTCGCCTGGAGGAGGATCACGTCGAACGGCGTCTGTGCGATGATCTCGTAGCGCCTGACCGTCGCGGCGGCCATCTGTGCCTCCGTCACCGACTTGAGGAAGTCCCAGACGTAGAGCCGGAGGGCGTAGAACGTCCCGATGAACCCGACGAGAAAGACGATGAAGACCTTCTGGAGGTCCTTCTGCGCGGCTCGCAGCATCGCCGCGGCGGTGTCCCGCCCCGCCGCGAGCGAGTCGCGCGTCTCCTCGTCGAGAGCGCTCGACATACCCGCCCGAACGGTCTCCCCGGTTTCAACCCTTTCGGCACGACGCCGAGTCCGATGGAACAAGGTCTATTACCGGCGGGCCGGAAGGACCACCGAATGCCAGACGACCGTGAGTGGCCGGACTCGGACGCTCGGGGGGGCGACGGGCCGCTCTCGGACGACGTCGACGACGGCTCCGCCTCCGTCGGTGACGCGCCCGACGCCGGCGGCTCTTCGGTCGACATCGCAGACGCCGCCGACCGCGGGCGGGAGTCGACCGACCCGGATTCGCCCGTGGACCGCGTGGACCGGAGCGCGGCAGACGCCGACGAGACACCGCCCGACGACGGGACGAGGCTCGTCGCGGACGGCGGCGACGGGACGGACCCCGACGAGACAGACGGCGACGACTCGCCGACCGCCGCGGCGCGAGCGGGCGAGTCGGTCGCGGACGGGACGGACGAGAGCGCTGACGCGGCCGGGGACGGAGCCGACCCGACCCGCCCGACGGACGACCCCGGCGAGTTCTCCGCCGAGCCGACTGCCCCGCCCGAGGACGTCGGGATGACGCCCCACGAACAGGTCGAGACCGCCGACGGCGGGACGACGCAGGTCCCCGGCGCGACACATCCCGGCGTGCCCGAGGACGACGACGGATTCCTCGGCGAAGGCCCGGACGAGGACGTGGAGATGCCGCTCGCGGACCACGTCGAGGAGATGGTCAACCGCCTCGCGGTGGTCATGCTCGTCGGCGGCGTCATCGCGCTCGCCGTGTTCCCCGTGGCCGACGCGCTGATCAACTACCTCTGGAACACCCACATTCCCGGGGCGGCCGAGATTGCAGACCGCCGCCCGCGGCTGTACGGCCCGCTCGAACTCCCGCTGACGGAGATCAAGATCGCAGTGCTGGCGGGCCTGCTCGTCGGGCTTCCCGTGCTGGTCTACCAGAGCTACCGGTTCATGCGGCCGGGGCTCTACCCCCGCGAGCGCCGGTACTACCTCGCGGCGGTCCCGACGAGCCTCGTGCTGGCCACGGTCGGGGTGGCGTTCTCGCATTTCGTCGTCCTGCCGGCCATCTTCGCCTACTTCACCTCCTACACGACCGGGACGGCACTGGTCGCGTTCGGGCTGAAAGAGACGTTCAACCTCATCCTCCTCCTGATGGGCTACATGGCGGTCGTCTTTCAGATCCCCCTGTTGATCCAGCTCGGGATCATGATGGGACTGGTGTCGCGGGAGTGGCTGGAGGCCCGACGCCTGCTGTTCTGGGGCGGGTTCGCCGGTCTCGCCTTCCTCGTCAGTCCCGACCCGACGGGGATGGCTCCGATCATCATCGCGACGACGATGATCGTCCTGTTCGAGGGGACGCTCACGATGTTGCGCTGGACCGGGAACTGAGGTCCGACACGTCTTTGCCGGCGCCCCGAAACCACGGTACATGGCCCGGGTGCTCCTCGCGCGCCACGGCGAGACGACGTGGATCCGCGAGGGTCGGCTCCAGGGGCTGGCCCCCGTTCGTCTCACCGACCGCGGACACGACCAGGTCGAGGCACTGGGCGAGGCGCTGGCGGCGCGGGCGCCCGACCGCCTGCGCGCCTCGGACCTCCACCGGTCGCTCCGGACCGCGCGCGCCGTCGCCGGCCCGACCGGGCTCGACGCGGTGCCCGACCGGGCGTGGCGCGCCCGCGACGTCGGGCGCCTCCAGGGGCTCGACGCCGAGACGGCGTTCGAGCGGTTCCCGCGGTTCTCTGTCGCGCGCCGCGGCGAGGCGGCGCTCACCGAGCGCCCGGACGGCGGTGAGAGCGTCAGAGACGCCCGCCGGCGGGTGCTCTCGGCGTTCGACCGCCTCGTCGCGGGGCTCGCTCCCGACGAGACAGTCGCCGTCCTCACCCACGCGGACGCGGTGCGGGCGATCCGCTGTGCCGTCGCCGACGACGATCTCGTGGCGGCGACGCTCGACGGCTCTGTCCCGCCCGCCTCGATTACGGAGGTCGCCGCCGGCGACGGCGAGCGGTCGCTCGTCGCGGCGGGCGAGACGAGCCACCTCGACTGACACCCCCTCGTCGACGGGTCGTGCCGAGCCACAGCGACACCGCCGGCGCGGCCGCCACGAGCGCGCGGTGCCGGGGCGGGGGGCACGCGAGCCGTCGACGGAGCGACGAGCGGTTCGCGCGGCCGGGCGACGGTCCGGGCCGAGCGTTTACCCCCTCGCGGCCCGCGTCTCTACTCGACTATGGCGACGGTCCTGCTCGCCCGGCACGCCGAGTCGACGTGGAACCGTCAGGGGCGACTCCAGGGGTGGGCGCCGACGGAACTGACCGACCGCGGGCGTGACCAGGCCGCGGCGCTCGCGGCGCGGCTCGCGGCCCGCAGCCCGGACCGCCTGCTCTCGTCGGACCTCGAACGGACCGTGGAGACGGCCGAGATCGTCGCGAGCGAGACGGCGCTCGACCCCGCGCTCGACCGCGCGTGGCGCGAACGCGACTACGGGTTTCTCCAGGGACTGCCCGCGGACGAGGCGTTCGAACGGTTCCCGCGGCTGTCGCCCGCTAACGACGAGGCGGCGCCCGACGAGCGACCCGAGGGCGGCGAGAGCATCCGGACGTTCACGGACCGGGTGACGCAGGGCTGGGACCGCCTCGTCGCGGGGCTCGCTCCCGACGAGACGGTCGTGGTCGTCACCCACAACGGCGTCCTCGGGGTCGTCCTCGCTCACGTCGAGGACCGGCCGCTCGCCGAGCGGTACGAGACCGCGGCCCACCCCAACTGCGCGGTGACGGAGGTGTCTGTCCGCGACGCGGGGACGGCGACCGTCCGCGAGGCCGCGACCGACCACCTCAGTCCGGACTGACGCTCCCCGTCTCGTAGCCCGAGAGGTCGAGCGTGACGTGGTCGAACCCCAGGTCGCGGAGATGCTCGCGCGCCGCGGCGGCGAAGTCGGCGTCGAGCGCCCGCTCTAGCTCGGCGCTTCCGACCTCGATCCGCGCGAGCCCGTCGTGGTCGCGCACCCGGAACTGCTCGAACCCCCACGTCCGGAGGAGACGCTCGGCGCGTTCGATCCGGGTGAGCCGTTCCTCTGTCACCTCGAGGCCGGTCGGGATGCGCGAGGAGAGACACGCCATCGAGGGCTTGTCCGCGACGCTCAGGCCGTAGCGCTCGGCCGCCTCCCGGACCTCCGTCTTCGTGATCCCGTGTTCCAGAAGCGGCGAGCGCACGTCGAGTTCGTCGACCGCCCGGAGCCCGGGTCGGTGGCCATCGCCGGGGTCGGAGGCGTTGGTCCCGTCACAGACGACGGGGATCTCCCGCTCTTTCGCCGCCTCGTACATCTCGCCGAGGCGCATCGTCCGGCAGTGATAGCAGCGGTCGCCGTCGTTCGCGACGAACGCGGGGTCCGACAGCTCCGAGAACTCCACCTCGGCGTGGCGGACCCCGATCTCCGCGGCGACCCGCCGGGCGTCGTCGAGTTCGGCCTCCGGAAGCGTCTCGCTCCGCGCCGTACACGCGACGGCGTCGTCGCCGAGGGCGTCGTGGGCGACGGCGGCGACGACGCTCGAGTCGACCCCGCCGGAGAACGCGACGAGGACGCCCTCGCAGTCGGCGAGGTCGGCGCGGGCGGCGTCGAGTTTCGCGCCGAGGTCGGTCACGCGTTTCCGTGGTCGGTCGCCGATAAAAAGCGTGACGGGGGCGGCGCGGCGAAGCCGGGCCGCGAGACCGACCGCGGTGAGCGCAGCGAACCGCGGGAGGCGTGGGGTTCGGGGACAGCCGCCACGCTCGCGCCTCGGACGGTTCGCTCCTCGCTCGCGGCTCCGCCGCTCGCTTTCGAGGAGCGCTCCCTGCGGTCGCGGGGCGACGCTCCACGCCGGCCCGCGCACCCGACAACGATTTCTCCCGCGCCCCGGTACCGGGTCGCATCGAATGGACCTGACGTCGGTCCCCGGGGTCGGGGAGAAGACTGCGGCCGCGCTCCGCGACCTCGACGACCCCGAGCGGGCGCTCCGCGAGGGCGACGTCGCGGCGCTCGCCCGTGCCCCGGGGCTCTCGGCCGGCCGGGCGGCGGCGCTCGCCCGCGCCGCGATCCGGAAACGCCACGGCGTCGGCGACGAGCGGTTCCTCGCGACGGACCGGGCGAAGGCGATCCACCGCGACGCGCTCGACCTGCTGAAACAGCGGACGGTCACCGACTACGCCGCCCGTCGCGTCGAGACGTTCGTTCCGACTGCCGCCGAGTCGCGGATCGCGGAGGTCCGCGGGTTCGTCCGCGAGGCGACCGCGCGCGACCCCGCGCCCGAGGCACGGGAGGCGCTCGCCGACGTCGCGCCGCTCGAGCCGGCGCCCGAGGTCCGGGTGCGCGAGCGCTGTCTCGCGACGAGCGACGCCGAGCGCTACGCCGAGGCGACCGACGCCGTGCCCGAACTCCCCGTCGAGGTGGTCGAGGACGCACGCGGGCTCTCGGAGCTCGGTCGGTCGTACGCGACGGTGTACGTCCTCGACGAGACGTTCGCGGGGCTGGACGTCGACGGGGACGTGCGGGTGCGCCCCGACGCGCTCTCGGCACCCGCAGAGGTGGTGCCCGAGCGCCCGCTCGCCTTCTTCGCGGCCAACCGCGACTCGCTGCTCGCCGCCGCGGCGGTCCACGAGGCGGCCGAGATGACCCCGCCCTGTGACCTCGGCCGCCTGCGCAACGCGCTCGCTCGCGTCGACGAGGACGGCGCGGTCGTGGGCGACGACGAACTCGACCGGCTGACAGACGCCGTCGACGACCTGGACGCGGCCGTCTCGACCGCGGAGTCGGCCGCGAACGACCACCTCCGGGCGGCCCTGCGCGAGCGCGACGTCACCATCGAGGGACAGGACTTCCTCTCGCTCGTAGAGCAGGGCGCCCGGGTCGACTCCCTGCTCGGGCGCGAACTCGCCGACGAGTTCGACGAGGCCGTCGCGACGGCGCGCGAACGGCTGGTCGGCGCCCTCGGGCTGGCCGACCGCTCGGACCTCGCCGAGCGCGTGTTCGGCGGCGAGCCGACGTTCCCGGTCGAGCGCGACGACGACGCCGTGGCACGGCTCCGGACCGAACTCAAGACGGCCCGCGACCGTCGCGCCGAACGACTGAAGCGAGAGCTGGCGGCCGAGTTCGCGGACCTGCGCGAGCCCGCCGAGACGCTCGTCCGCGCGGCGCTCGACCTCGACGTCGAACTCGCGGTCGCGCGGTTCGCCCGCGAGTTCGACTGTACGCTCCCGGAGTTCGGCGGGGAGGGGTTCGACATCGAGGGCGGGCGTCTCCCACTGATGGACGTCCCGTTCGAGGAGGTAGAGCCGGTCGACTACGCGGTGGAGGGCGTGACGCTCCTCTCGGGCGTCAACAGCGGAGGCAAGACCTCGACGCTCGACCTGGTCGCTCTGGTCCACGTCCTCGGCCAGTCCGGGCTCCCCGTGCCCTGCGAGGCCGCGCGGCTCGAACGCGTCTCTGCCGTCCACTACCAGGCGAAGACGCAGGGCACCCTCGACGCGGGCGCGTTCGAGTCGACGCTCCGGGAGTTCGGCACGCTGACCGACGGCGCCGCCGACCGGCTGGTCCTCGTCGACGAACTGGAGTCCATCACCGAACCGGGGGCAAGCGCCCGCATCGTCGCGGGGATCCTGGAGGCGCTCGACGAGCAAGACGCCACCGCGGTGTTCGTCTCGCACCTCGCGGACCAGATCCGCGCCGCCGCGGGCTTTTCCGTCGCGGTCGACGGCATCGAGGCGCGGGGGCTGGAGAACGGCGAGCTAGTCGTGGAGCGCTCGCCCGTGAAGGGTCATCTCGCGCGCTCGACGCCCGAACTGATAGTCGAGAAGCTGGCGGGCGAGGACGGCGACGACTTCTACGACCGGCTGCTGGAGAAGTTCTAGCGTGGCGCCGACCGACGCAGGAGCGAGGGGCCACGAGACCGAGGACGGGGAGGTACGACCCGTCCGAGGCAGGCGGGGGGTGGCGCGGTGACGGCGCCACATTCTCCTCGCGACGCTCGCTCCGCCCTCGACGCCTCGCCTCTCGCTCCGCGTTCGCACCCGCTCCACGGCTCCCTCCGTTCGCCGTTCCGCCTCGTGGCCCGCTCGTTCTGTCGTCGCTCGCGTGCCACGTCCACACCTCTCGCGGTTCGCTTCGCTCACCGCCCTCGGTCTCCGTGGCGCTCGCTGCGCTCGCGCACTGCAGCCGCCTCTCCCGCGGCTCCCGGTGGTCGCCGCGGTCGGTTCCGTGGCGCTCGCTGCGCTCGCGCACTGCAGCCGCCTCTCCCGCGGCTCCCGGTGGTCGCCGCGGTCGGTTCCGTGGCGCTCGCTGCGCTCGCGC
>JBDGTD010000098.1:0-15708 GCA_042217165.1 Haloferacaceae archaeon
ACCAGACCCGCCAGTCCGGCGACTCCTCGGCCGCGAGCGTCGAGAGGTTGATATGTCCGAGGTTGCAGGCCTCGTACTCCTCGAGCGGCTGCTCGCCGCAGTTGTGGACTACGAGCCCGTTCGCGACGAACGAATTCGTGTCCGGTTCGGTGAGATCGTACACGGCCTCGTGGCCGTCCGGTTCGACGGCCTCGACGGTCGCCTCGAACTGCTCGGCGTACGGGCCGCGGTCGTACGAGGCGAGGAGGTCGTCGAGCGCATCGCTCTTGTCGTCCAGCAGGAATCCAACTTCCTCGCGGAACCGTTCGAGATTGTCCTTCGCGACGACGACCTCGTGGAACCCTTCGGTCTCGTATTCTTTCCACCCGTCCGTCCCATCCGGGAGCTCGCGGCTGCCCGGTTCGCGACGCTCCTCGTAGACCTTGCTCGCGATGCCGAAGTTGAGGAGGAGCTGTTGGACCTGCTTGACCAGGTCGAGGTCCTTGCTCGCGAGCCGAACCGACGACCCGTTCGCTGCGGTGCCCTGTACACCACCGTCGGCGCTGAACAGCGCTCGCAGGAACCCACGCGACATCTCCTCGCTGCCGCACATCACCGCGTCGGGGACGCAGAGCTTGTCCTCGACCAGTCCAGCCTCTTCCGCATACTCGTAGAGGCGGGCGGAACGGACGCGCTGCTCTATGGCCCCTGCGCCCCGGTAGTCGTCGTCCCGGTCGATCTCGCTGACGCCGACCTCGTAGTCCGCGTTCCCCGTCGGTTCGCGGACGACGTCGTTCACGTCGTCGGCAAACGTTCGAGACACCTCGGCGTCGCCGTCGTAGAAGTTGAGGACGGCACGTTCCTCGCCGTGCTTGAGATGACCGTCGCCGACCAGCCACCCGAGAACTCGACCCTCGGCGGCCGATCCGTGCCGACCGAACCCGCCCTTCCGGTTCTGAATGTGGACGGTGTCGCCGGCGTCGAGGTCGGCGGTCTCGACCCATCCCTCGTCGGTCATGACGCGGTGGTCGGCCGTGAGGCGGAGTTCGTACCCCTCCTCGGTCGTGAGCCGGTAGATGTCCTTCTCACCGGTTTTGTAGACGCTACTGGCCTCTTTGATCGGTTCCTCGCTCAGCCGACCGTCGACCACAACGTCGCGAGCGACGCCCTGCTCGTACAGTTCTTCCGCGGGAAGCAGGCCGCTCTCGGTGCTGACGAGCGTGTCACCCGTGACGCAGGGATTCGTCGCGAGGATGCGGTGGTCCGGATGCTCCTCGGCGTCGAACGAATGCTCTTCGTTCACCCGTTCGAGGTAGATGACGCCCGGCTCGCCGTTCTCGTGGGCGCCCTCGACGATGTCGGACCACAGCTCCTCTGCGGGGATCGAGAGCTCCTCGCCGACCTCGACGTACTCGCCGAGGCCGTGCATGTCGTACAGCTCCTTGGTCTCGGGCGTCGCGATATGCGCTTCACCCGTACGCGGGTTGGTGAATGTGAACTCCTCGCCGTTCTCCAGCGCGTCCATGAACTCGTCGGTGACGCCGACGGAGATGTTGAAGTTCGAGAGGTGCCCCTCGACGGCGTTGCGGAGGTGCTTCGGGACCTTGCCGTCCTCGTCGATGAGCTCGCGGGCCTCCTCCAGCGCGTCCGCGAAGGAGGTGTGGGTGTAGTCGTCGGGGTCGTTCAGCCGCAGGGAGTGCGCGAGCGAGACGTCCTTGTTTTTCGCGTGGACGAACTGGATGACGTCCGGGTGGCTCACTCGCATCACGGCCATCTGTGCGCCCCGGCGCGCGCCACCCTGTGCGATCGTCTCGCAGTTGTGGACGACGAGGTCCGCCGCGACGTACGTGTGTGTGTCCGCGACCTCGACGTTGTGTACTGGTCCGGCGTACTCGACGCGCTCGACGGACTCGACGGCAACGACCTCTCGCCCCTCGACCTGCTTCGTCCGGTCGACCGCACGGAAGTCGTCCGGAACGTCGTCGAACAGCCGTTCGAGTGGCGTGTCGAGTGCGGTACTGACACTCGCGCTCACCGAATGAGTCGGCTTCCGGTCGTCGGGGGTGCGGTCGTGGCGCGAGAACTGAACGCCGCACCTGAGCCCGACCTGGAATGCGAAGTCGACAATCTCGCGGTTTGCCAGCTTCAGCTGTGCGCGTTGACTGTCGCCCCTCCGCTCCAACCGGCCGTCTCCGTCGAACAGTGCCTCCAGAACGCGCGCCTGCGTCTCCGGAGGAGCCTGCCACAGGAAATCGGGCACCTCCTTCTCGGCGGCGCCGGTTCCGAACAGACCGTCGACGAGCGCGGCGAAGCTCGCGCTCTCGGCGTGGAGGTGGAGCGTGTTTCGCTCCTCGACGAACTCACGACGAACTGATACGTCGAAGGCGTCGAGCGCCGCCTCGATCTCGTCGGCCGCGTTCGTCTCCTCGCTGTGGAGCGTGAACACTACCTCGTTCGGCACGCCACGACGGTAGACCACACACCCCTCGGCGAGGTACCAACCGGCAACCGTCGCCAGCGCCTCGACCGGCACCTCGCCGGCCGTCATCGAGGGCGATTGTCCCTTCGATGCCCCGTAATACTCGCGGTTGATCCTCACGCCGCCGTCGGCGAACACGACCGGTCCCGACGCGACCGATGTCAGGTCGATGGTGTCGTCCAGCCCGTGACCGTTGTCGGTCGCGTCGTTTCCGAGGACGAGCAGGTCTCCGGGAGTGAGATCCTCGGCGTCCACCCACTCGAACCCGTCGTCTCTCGCGATCTTGAACGGGTGTTCGCCGGTCGCTCGGACCGGTTCGTTGCGTCGTTCGGGGACAACCTCGACGAGTTCTTCCTCGACGTGGCGTTCCATCGTCTCGACGACCGGCTGTTCGTCACCGTTCTCGTCGACGACGAGGTCCCCTTCGCGGAGTGTCTCGACCGGACGCTGTCCTCCGGGCGTGAGAACACCGGTCCCGGGCGGGAAGCACATCTGGTCGTACGTCCGCATGAACGTGATGGGACCGCTGGCGATGCCGCCCGTCGACCCGACGGCGTCGCCGTAGGGGCGGAGCTTCCAGAACGCATACCCCATTCCGCCGCCGCTGTTGTGCGAGACGACCGAGTCGGCGACGTACTCGTGGTTCCCGGCGACGGTGACGTCGTACACCGTCTCGGTGCCGGCGTCTTCGACGGTCGCGACCGGCACCGCCCAGGTGGTCTCGTCACGAACCGTTCCCACGCTGGTGTCGTGGAGGTCGGCACCGGCGAGGTCGTCGGCCATCTCGTCCGCACGGCGGTCGGTGAACCCGACGAGGTCGGCGTACCGGGTCAACCCCCGTTCGCCCGTCGGGCCGACGTTGTAGTAGCCGCGGTCGTCCGAATCCATCTCCCACGTCGCCGCGGGGATACCGAGGCCGAGGAGCAGCTGCTGGACGTCTCCGACCAGCTTCTCCGACGCCGACCAGAGGCGTGGGTAGCGCTCCTTCTGGAGGCTGCCGTCCGTCGAGAACAGCCCCCGGAGGAACGCCGCGACGGTCTCGCGGTCTGCCGAGCGAACCGGCTCCGGGACGCGGGCCGACGGTGCGTCGGGCTTGGCGTCGCCGAAGTTCGCGAGCCAGAACCGCTTGATCTCGTGGCTGTGCAGGACCGCCTCGTAGCAGCCGTCCTCGACCCGCCAGTCGAGCCCCTCGTCGAACAGCCGCCGGCAGAGCCGGTCGGCGTGGTCGAGGTTCTCGTCGCGCGCGAGGTGGAACCGAATACCGTCCTCGTGTTTCGAGCCGTCTCCGACCCACATCCCGAGGAGTTCCGCGAGGTCGGGAGTGAGCGCCGTCGGCTGCGTGACGGTCTTCGCCGGCTCGCCGTTCGGTTCGAGCGACCGCGTCGCCCGATGCTGGCCGACCGACGCGCCAGAGACGCCCAGTTCGGCGGCGATCTCCCCGTCGGTACGTCCCGCCTCGTACAGGTCGTCGAACGAGTCGACGTCGAAGCTCACGTCGCCTCTGTCGCGGCCACCGCTCCCGTTCGGGTCGAGGCCGAGTTCGTTCGCACGCCGTCGCTGGACGGTCGACGCGGAGCAATCGAGCTGCTCGGCGATCTCGTAGTCCGACAGCCCCTCGGCGTGCAGTTCCAGGATATCGCCGTTCGAGACGGTCCGCGTCGCCGACCACTGCCCGCCCTCGGCGACGGTCGTGAGTTCCACCGTCTCGTCGGCCTCGGGGAGCCAGTCGAGCCGGACAGCGAGGGTGTCGCCCGGTTCGATCCCGTCGATGCGGGTCCACTCGTCGTCGACGAGGAGTTCGTGGTTCGGCGTCCCCGTGAGTTCGATCCCGGCCTCCGTCTCGACACGACGAACCGGTGCGTCGTGGTAGGCGTGCGTCTCGTCGACCGTCCGGGTGCGATAGCCGTCGCCGTCGCGCTGACGAATCTCGTCGCCCGGCTCGACGTCGGCGATGGAGACGACTCCCTTCCCGTCGACGGACACGCGCGTCTCGGCGGTCAGACACTGAAAGACCTGCGCGGCCTCCTTGGCCGTCTCGTGGATATCGTCGATGTCGTCCTCGGGCGAGTTGACGAAACACGCAGAGAGCTGCTGGAGTTCGTCGCCCGCGTTCATGAGCGTCGGGCTGTTGTGACTCACGAACCCCTCGACGACGTACGTGTTCCTGCGCGGAACCTGCATGTCCTCGACGGCCATCCGGCCGACATCCCTGATCTCCGAAACCCGCTCGTAGAACTGGTCCCGTTCGACGAACGCGGCGACCGGAGAGTCCCAGAGCTCGGGATACTCTTCGGCGTAGGACCGGAAGATTTCGACACCGATCTCCTGGTGGTGCCCGGAGTCGGGGTCGATCAGGAACTGCGACAGGTCACGGTATGCGTCGTGTCCCAGGTCGCTCTCCTGGTACCACTCGTTGAGGCGCTCGGCCTGGTGGGGAATCGTCACCGACGCTGCGTTGTCGGCGACCGTCTCGAAGCGAGCAGCGCGCTCCTGCTTCCGCTCGCTGCTGAACCCGACGCGGTCGACGAATCGGCGTCCGCAGACGTTCTTCCGGATCGTCACACGGTACCCGTCCTGCTTTCCGCTCACGGTCGAGCGGATGCCGAGTCCGAGCAACAGCTTCTGGACTCGGTCGGCGAGCTGCTCGCTGTGCGTGTACAGTTCGATGGACCGCTCGCCGACGGTTCCGTCGGCCTCGAACAGGCCCCTGAGGAATCTCGCCACGCAGGTCCGACCCGACTCCAGTACTGCATCCGGAACGCCCGCGGTCACGGAGGTCTCTTTCAGGAGGCCGTTCCGGTCCAGGAACTCGTACAGGTCGCGGCGCCCCGCCTGGCCAACCACGCACGCGGCGTCGTTTCGCACGCGCGTCGTCGGCTCGAAGCCGAACACGTCGTCGGTCAGGGTCCGCCAGTGTTCGACGAGGTCGTCGTCCTGTTCGTCGAATGCGACCCTCACACCGCTTTCGCGTGCCGTCCCGTCGCCGACGTATAGCCCGAGCCACTCGGCGAGGTCGGCGGTCATCTTGTCGGGCGTGTTGATATTCGACCGCGGTCGGCCCACACTTCTTGTGGCGACCGTGCCGCCGTCAGTCGCTCCGTTCGGCCGGAGCGTCGCCGGTGAACTCTCGTCGTCAAGGAACTCGGTCTGGAGAGCGACGACGTCGTCGGGCCGGAGCTGTTTCACCTGCCGCCATTCGTACTCGCCGTCCTCGGTGATGACACGGAAGTAGTGCTCCGGCGTGGCCCGGACCGTGTAGCCAGAGGCCGTTTCGATCTCTCGGACCGGCTTCTCACCGTTCTCGAACTTCGACTCGACGCGCGCCGTGCCGTCCTCGTCGTCGTAGACGCGCTCGCCGGGCTCGACGTCTGTGATCTGTCTGAGACCCCCTCCGGCGGCCACCAACGAGTTCGGGGGTACGCAGTTCGGCATGAAGGAGAGCTGTTCCATCAGCTCCTGGAACTCCGCGCGGGCCTCCTCGACCGTCTCGCGCACGTCCGCGGGGAGTTCGGGGACGACCGTCTCGTAGGCGAACTTGTTGACGTTCTCCGGCGTCAGGGGGCGGGAGACGTCGTCGTCGGCGCTGGTCCCTTTGCCGAACACCTCCGCGGCGAGTTCGTCTCGCCGCGGGTGGTCGGGCTTCAGCTGGTCGGGCCGGACCTCGATCTGCTCCTCGCGGTCCTCGGCGGCGAACGCCGCCTCGGCGAGAGCGATGTTCTTCGCGACGCGCGCGAACAGGTCCTCCGGCTCTTCGATCAGGTCGCCGTTCGCGTCCTTGCGGAGGTAGCGCGCGGGCAGGATGTTGTGGTAGGCGTTCGCGGTCAGGCGCTCCTCGATCGTCTCGCCGTCCGTACGCTTGACTGGCAGTTCGAGTTCGTCCGCGCCGAGCTCGTTCATCGCTCGGCGCCTCCTCGTCGGGCGTGACGCCCGGGCGTGTGTCTCGTCATAACTGGTGCTGTGATCTGGATGGCTCGCGGGGTAAGTGCTTTCGAAGTGCGACTGGTGTCAGCATCCGTATGGGTGTGTGGCGCCGCATTCCCCCCGCCACCTCTACGGGAACCTACCACGGCAGCCCCCGGTATAACGGTAACCAGACCGGAGTGGAAGTGGAGCGCCCGACCACATGATCGATAGACCGCGGCGGGATATCCAGTCGAATCAGAGGGGGACGAACCCCGGAGCCGTCGAGCGACACCCCGGGGTGTGTCTGACGCGCGTCGTTCGACCCCTCCGTTTCGTATCCAGATTTCTATAGTTCCCACGAGACTTATTCCCGGAGCAGCCCTCGCCCGGGGCGTGTTCCTCCAGATCGCCGGCCTGTCCGACCTGCTCCTCCAGGCGCTGGCGGTTGTGGTCGTCGCCGGCGTCGTCGTCCTCGTCGGACGGGTCGTCCTCAAGATCGCGTGGCGTCTGGTGACGGTCGCCGGCGTGGTCATCGCCCTCCTCCTCGGGGCGATGCTGTTTCTCCCCGACCTGCTCTAGGCGTCGGCGAGGAAGTTCCGTATCACGTCGTGTCCGGCGTCGGTCAGCACCGATTCCGGGTGGAACTGGACCGCCTCGATCGGGTACCCGCGGTGGCGCACGCCCATCACGAGGCCGCTCTCGTCCTCGGCCGTGGCGCTCACCTCGAAGCAGTCCGGCACCTCGGTCGCGACCAGCGAGTGGTAGCGCCCGGCGCGAAAGCCCTGCGGCAGGCCGGCGAACACGCCGCGCCCGTCGTGGTCGACCGGCGACGACTTGCCGTGAATCGGCTCCGGGGCGTGTCCGACGGTCCCGCCGTACTCGTACACCGCCGCCTCGAGGCCGAGACAGACACCGAGCGTCGGGACGTCCACGCTCACCTCGCGCAGGACCGGCGCGGTGACGCCGACGTCCCGTGCGTTCTTCGGGTGGCCCGGGCCGGGGCTGATGACGACCGCGTCCGGGTCTACGTCGCGCACGTCCGCCAGCGAGGCGCTGTTTTTCAGCACCTCGATCTCCGGCACCTCGCCGTCGATACGGGTCTCGGAGACGTACTCGACGAGGTTGTAGGTAAACGAGTCGTAGTTGTCGAGGACGAGAACTCTCACCGCCGGACCTCCCCGGGTGCCCGTTCGATCCGCTCGACGGCGTCGAGCACCCCGTCCATCTTCGCCTCGGTCTCCTCGTACTCGCTCGCGGGGTCGGAGTCGGCGACGACGCCCGCGCCGGCCCGGACGGTCGTCTCGCGCGCGGCGTGGTCGACCGTCGCAGAGCGGATGACGATCGCGAAGTCGGCGTCGCCGTCCCACGAGAAGTAGCCGACGCCGCCGCCGTACACGCCCCGTGGACTGGTCTCGAGGGCGTCGACGATCTCCATCGCCCGGACCTTCGGCGCGCCGGTGAGCGTGCCCGCCGGGAACGTCGCACGGGTCGCGTCGAAGGCGTCGGTCCCGCGTGCGAGCCGGCCGGTGACCGTCGACTCGATATGCTGGACGTGCGAGTACTTGATCACGCTCATGAACTCGTCGACGCGGACGCTCCCGGCCTCGGAGACACGACGCACGTCGTTCCGGCCGAGGTCGACGAGCATCGTGTGCTCGGCGCGTTCCTTGTCGTCCGCGAGCATCTCGCCCGCCAGCCGTCGGTCGTCGACCGGGCCGGTCCCGCGCGGACAGGTGCCTGCGATGGGGTTCACGGTGACCTGGTCGCCCTTGACCGAGACGAGCGTCTCGGGGCTCGCGCCGACCACGGAGCGGTCGCCGTGGCGCAGGAGGTACATGTACGGCGACGGGTTCACGTCCCGGAGCGCGGCGTAGAGGCCGAGCGGGTCCATCTCGCCCGAGAGCACCCGGGAGCGGCTGATCACCCCCTGATAGATGTCGCCGTCCGCGACGTGTTCTTTCGCACGCCGCACCGCCGCCTCGTACTCGTCGCGCGGGCCCGGGCGCTCTCCGTCGCGGACGAATCCGCCGGGGGTCGGTTCGTCGGCCGCGGCGAGGCGCTTCGACGCTGTCTCGGCCGCCGCCGCGAGCGCGTCGTACGTCGCGCCCGGGTCGTCCTCCGGCCCGACGACGGGCGTGTAGACGAGTTCGACGGCGTCGGCGGCGTGGTCGAACGCGAGGACGCTCGTGGCGAGGACGAACTCGGCGTCCGGGCAGACCGGGTCGGGCCGCTCGACGCCCACCTCCTCGAGCCAGAGGTCGTAGACGGCGTCGTAGGCGAGAAACCCAACGAGCCCGCCGTCGAGGCGCTGGCGGTCGGCGTCGGGAAAGTTCGCGCGCGCCGCGTCCGGGAGCGCCCCGCGGAGGGTGTCGAGGACGTCGCCGTCACTCGCGGGTGCGACGAGGTCTGCGGCCGGCCCGCCGAGGTCCGTGACCGTCGTGTCGTCGCCCGTCACCGTCACGACGGCCTCGGGGTCGTAGCCGACGAAAGAGTACCGCGCGTGTTTCTCGCCGTCTGTCCCGGGCTGGAAGGCCCCGTCCGGGTCGCTCCCGGCCGTCTTCTCCGCGCTCTCCAGCAGGAAGCCGTGGTCCGCGTCGCCGACCAGCGCCGCGTACGCCGCGAGCGGCGAGCAGTCGGGCATCGGCGCGGCCACGCGGACGACGACCGGGCCCGCCGCGGACTCGGCGTAGTCGACGAACGCCTCGCGCGAGAGGTCGAGCACACCCGCGCCCGACTCGCGGTCGGTCACGCTGGCACCTCCTCGCGCGCGGCGGTGACGAACGCGCGCACCCGTTCCGGGTCGATCTGCTCCGCTCTCTCGACGCCGCTCGCGACGTCGACGCCGTACGGCCGGACCGTCTGTACCGCGCGCCCGACGTTCCCGGGCGTGAGCCCGCCGGCGAGAACAACCGGAGTGTCGAGTCGTTCGACCAGCGCCGCCGCGCGCTCCCAGTCGTGGGTCTCGCCGGTACCGCCCGCGCCGGTGTCGTCCGCCGAGTCCACGAGCAGGGCGTCGGCGTGGCCGTCGAGCGAGGCGAGGTCGTCGCCCGCGTCGACGGCCGCGACGAGCCGAGCCGGAGTCGCCGCGCGCACGCGGCCCAGTTCGGCGGGGTCGGTCATCCCGTGGACCTGGAGGTGGTCGGCGCCGACCCGGGCGACCAGATCGGCCGCCTCGTCCGGCGAGTCCGGCATCGTCACGAGCGTCGTCGCGAGGAAGGGCGGCGCGCTCGCGACGACCTCTCGCGCGCGGTCGACGGACACCTCGCGGTGGGTGTCGACGGGCACGTCCGTGATCACTCCGACCGCGTCCGCGCCGGCGTCGGCGGCCGCGCTGACGTTCGCCGTGCTCCGCATCCCGCAGACCTTCACTCGCGGGCGAACGCGCGCGGCGGCCACGTTCACTCGGCCTCCGCGCCGCCGGCGCGAAGAGCGTCGAGATGCGTGGCGGCGCCGCCCGAGGCGATCGATTCGCGGGCGGCCTCGACGCCCGCCGCGAGCGAGTCGGCCGCCCCGGCGACGTAGAGCGCGGCGCCGGCGTTCGCGAGTACGATGTCTCGCCGGGCGTCGGTCACCTCGCCCGTGACGATCCCCTCGAGCGCTGCCGCGTTCTCCGCGGGTGTGCCGCCGGCGACGGCCTCTACGGGCGCCGGGTCGAGGCCGAGGTCGTCGGGCGTGATCGCGAACGGCGTAACCGTCTCGCCGTCGACCTCCGCCGCGGTCGTCGGCCCGTGGAGACCGATCTCGTCCAGTCCGTCGCCGTGAACCACGAGGGCGCGCTCGACCGGCATCCGGGCGAGTGCGCGGGCAATCGGCTCGACCAGGTCCGCGTCGTAGACGCCGACGACCTGGGCGTCCGCGCCCGCGGGGTTCGTGAGCGGCCCGAGGACGTTGAAGATGGTCCGCATCTCCAGTTCGCGGCGCGGGCCGATCACGGCCTTCATCGCGGGGTGGAAGACGGGCGCGAGCATGAACCCGATCCCGTCGCGTTCGATCGCCGCCTCGACGGCGGGCGGTTCGGCCTCGATGTCGACGCCCAGTTCGTCCAGGACGTCCGCGCTCCCCGACGAGGACGAGACGGAGTAGTTGCCGTGCTTCGCGACCGCGACGCCCGCGCCCGCGGCGACGACGGCGCTCGTCGTCGAGACGTTGATCGTGTCGTGCCCGTCGCCGCCGGTGCCGCAGGTGTCGACGAGCGGCCGGTTGTCGGGGTCGATCCGTCGTGCGGCGTCGCGCATCCCCGACGCGAAGCCCGCGATCTCTGCCTCTGTCTCGCCTTTCGCCCGGAGCGCGGCCAGCAGCGCCCCGATCTGTGCCTCCGTCGCCCCCTCGAACACGAGCGACGCGGCCTCGCGCGCCTCGTCCATCGTCAGGTCGTCCCCGTCGGTCACCCGCTCTACGAGTGATTGAATGCGTTCCATGATGCGTATCTCCGTCTTGCGATGTACAACTCTGTACATGGCTAAATGGGTTTCGACGCCCGGCGGGACAGTTCCGTAACGTTGAAACGCCGAACCGCGCTACGGATATTCGCACGAAGGGTTGGTGGTCTAGTTGGTTATGACACCTCCTTGACATGGAGGAGGCCGGCGGTTCAAATCCGCCCCAACCCATTCTCTTAAGTCAAACTCGCCGAAGAGTCACGACGCTGTCACTCTCGCCGGCCGCGCGGGGTGGTCGGCGTGAGTCGCGCCGTCGAACTCAACCCGCCGGTCTGCGACTACTGCGGTGAGTTCACTCGCGACCGCGACCGGCCCTGTCCGGCGCTTGAGGACGGCCGATGCCACCCGGGACCCCCGAGACGGGGACGACACCCATCGACCGCGTCGCCCACCTGAGCGGGGAGAAGTCCGTCGTGTGGTCGCAGAGGCCGGTCCTCCCGACGTCGAGGGGCCGGGCGCAGCAGTCGACGAGATACTCGACCGCAGGCGTCCGACGAGGCAGAGGACGGTGGCGCCCGCAGACGTCGGCGAGTCGCCGTGAGAGACGCCTCGACGGCTACTGTCGCCCGGACGTCGACTTCGACGCCCGGCCCGACGGCGGGGGTGTTCGGCCCGATACCCCGTAGAGGGGTTCCGGGCGTCGACGACCCCGGTCAGCCGGCGGTACCGCCGCGGTCGGCCGGATGGCCGCCGGTCCTGACGGCACTCTCCGTCGACATGCGGCCCCAGGCGACGTAGCCGTCGGTGCCGGCGACCAGAAGCCCGCCGAAGAAGTCACTCGCGAGTTTCAGGCCCGCCGTCTCGAACACAACCGGTGACAGTAGTAGCCAGAGGCCGGCGACCGCGGCGACCACGCTGCCTACCGTCGCGACGCGGTCGGTCTCGTCGACGCCGCGGTACGCGGCGGCGCTGGCGCCGACGACGACGGTGGCAGCGACGGCGAGGTCGCTGACGAACTGGTTCGCGGACAGTTCGAACAGGAGCGCCGCGGCGACGGCGACCCACAGTCCAACGAGGACACTGAATCCGTTGAGGAGACTGGACTCGTCGTACCCTCCGCTATCCGTTTCACTGAGCACGGGTGTTCTCTCCGTTTTCGGCGTGTCTATCCGGACTGAAAAAATCCACGACACGGTTACCGTCGCGGCGGTGGTGAACCTCGCGCGTACGCCTCGCGAACGGGTGAACTCGTCCGGATGCCGAAGCGACACTACGACCGGCCGACCACACGCGAGGAATCCGAAGCGCGGCGGCGTCAGTGCGTCTGACGTCCCGGCCTCGGGGCGGGCGAGGGTCAGCGACGCGTCGCGTCCGACTACCCGCCCTCGGTGCGATGAGAGGGCTGCCTGCTGGCGTCCGCTCTCTACGGACTGAGTAAATACTGCCACGCTCGAATGTTATTGCCCGTACGTAGCTATTCTCGACATAAAAGTAAATTTGCGTGGTCTTTTATTCCCAAAAACAGTTATACGCCGACAGAACCTACGTGGGGTGTGAACACCACGACCCACGGGACGCTCGAAGCGGCAGTCGAGGGGTACAGATCCGGAGAGCTGGGCCTCGCGCGGGCCGCCGCGCGTGCCGGCGTCTCCGCGGACGACTTCGCGCTGGAGCTGCGCTCGCGCGGCGTCGTCCTGCGCGAAGAGGACCAGACCGCAGTGACGAGCACGCGGTACTGACGGTCGCGGGGTTTCGCCGGCCCGAGCGCCGGTGGGCGGCGCGCCCGGCCGGCGTCAGTCGATCCGTTCGACCTGGACGGTCGCAGCCGGGTCGGACCAGTCGTAGACGGCGGCGTCGAGGTTCGCGCCGCCCTCGATTCCCGGGTGCGGCGTGATCACGCCGTCGGTGGCGATGCCGGGCTCGCTCTCGGCTGTTCCCTCTACCGTCACTTCGCCCTGGATCAGCGCCTGCGCGGGCGGCACCATGTCCCGGAACAGTTCGGTGTTCTCCTCGGTGCCGGCGTCGTAGCTCGCCGCGAAGTGAGTGTGGCTCTCGTTGACGGCCTCCGGGAGCGCGACGGTGTCGAGGCCGACGAATCCGTCGTTCGTCGCGATGAGCATCGACACGAGGCTGAGGTGGGTTGCGCTGGCGTCGGCGCTCACCTCGACGGTCCCGAAGTACGGCAGGCCGGTGTCGCCGGGGTCGGCCTCTGGCACCAGCGGCGTCGGACTGCCGCCGGTGGTGAACACGCCGGCGCCTCTGACCGCGTCCGTCGAGTTCGCGAGGTCGAGCAACGGCCCGAGATTGCCGTTCTCTGCTACCTGCTGGATCGCCTCGTTCGCCGGCTCGCCGACCGAGAACAGTTCGACGCTCGGACGGTGGAGCGCGACCGCCGGCGGCGTGAACGGCTGGCCGCTCGTGAGGTTAGTAACGGTGACTCGGTAGCGCCGCGCGCCGCCGGTCTGGCCCTGTCCGTCCGAGCTACCGCTCTGCTGTGCGAGTGCGGTGCCACCGAGGGTCAGCCCGCCAAGGAGCGCGCCAGTCGCTCCGAGCGCCGCGCGGCGTGTCACTCCGAACCGTTCGCTCTCGTCGGTGTGGTCGTCGGTCATGGGTAGAACCCATCCTCGGGGACATCCCGCCGGTGTAAAGCGATTTTTCGAGGTCCGGCGAAGCTTCGGCCGGACTCCATCTAGAGTTCGTGGAAGCTCTCTCTACAGTCCGGCTCTTCGACCCGTCGGCGCACACGGCGGACGTGGACGCGACCACCGTCCCCCGCGAGGCCGGCGTCTCGGCGTCCGACGCTCCCGCGAGCGGGTTCCAGACGGCGCTTCACCGCCTGGTCACCGGGCTGGCTTCCTCGGTGCCGCCCACGTCGCGGTCAAACTCGCCCTCCGGGTCGTCCGCGTGTCGCTCGACCGGCTCTCCCTGACCGATCGGGACCGCGTGAGAGCCTGGCCGGGATCGCGGGCGTGGTCCGATCGTCCGACGCCGGGCTGTCGCCCCCGAAATCCGCGGGAACGGACGGCGTAGCGTCGAGTCTCGGCATCGCGACCGGGTTCCGTGTGTTCGGCGTCTCCTCCGCGCTGTGAACCCCACGACGGGGGCGAGACGGCGTGGTTGCGGCCCGCGACGGCGGGAGGCGCCAGCGACGAGTCGGGACAACCGACTGACACGGAGAGAGAACAACTTTGAATACCGCGCTCGGCGCACAGGTTCACATGGACATCTCGGATATCGCGACCCCGGAGTTCGTCGAGGTCGACGCCGACACGAAGCTGGGGAAGGTGCGATCTGTCTTCGAGCGCGAGAACCCGAAGAGCCTGATCGTCACCGACGACGGCGACTACGCCGGGGTCGTGACCGAGCGTCAGCTAGTCCGGTCGCACATCGAGGACGACACGAAAGTCTCCGCGCTCGTGCGCTCGGCGCCGCGCATCCAGCGAACCGAAGACGTCCGCGAGGTCGCACGGATGCTCGTCGAGGGCGGGGTGAAGGTCGCCCCCGTCTTCGAGGGCGAGAAGCTCTACGGCGTCGTCACGGCCGACGACCTCCTCGCGGCGGTACTCGACAATCTCGACGCGCTGACCGTCGAACAGATCATGACCGAGGACGTCGTGAGCGTCGCGGAACACGACCACGTCGGGCAGGCGATCAACCGCCTGCGCGAACACGGCATCTCGCGGCTCCCCGTCGTGAACGAGAACGGGCGTCTGACCGGCGTGATGACGACCCACGACATCGTCGAGTTCGTCGTCCGGAGCGACGAACGACAGCACAAGGGCGACCGGTCGGGCGACTCCGACCGGATGCTCGACCTGCCCGTCTACGACCTCATGTCCGCGCCCGTGCTCACGACGACACCCGACGAATCTGTCCGTGACGCGGTCTCGCGGATGCTCGACGAGAACGTCGCCGGACTGGTCGTCACGCCCGATACTAGCGACGACACCATCGCCGGCGTGCTCACCAAGACCGACGTCCTCCGCGCGCTCACCTACACCGAGGAGGAGCGCATGGACGTCCAGATCACGAACGTCGACCTGCTCGACGGCCTCACCCGCGAGTCCGTGGTCGAGAGTATCACCGATGTCGTCGACAAATACCAGCGGATGCACGTCCACCACGCCCACGTCCGCCTGCACCGTCACAAGGAGAAGCTCCGCGGCACGCCGCTGATCCAGGCGCAGATCCGCCTGCGGACCTCACAGGGGCAGATCGCCGGCTCCGGCGAGGGCTACGGCGCCGAGCAGGCGTTCCGAGTCGCACTCGACAAACTCGAGCGCAACGTCCTCGAACTCAAAGGCGTCAACGCCGACGAGAAACACCGGGGCCAGCTCCTCCGGAAGCTGGACGAACTGTAGCTCAGGCCTCGCGCAGCCGCTCGCCGGCGATCTCGAAGGCGACGGTCTCCCCCGCCTCGCGGGCGTGGTGTTTCTCGAGTGTCGCCCGTCGTTTCCCGCCTCTGAACCGGTCGAGCCGCAGCACGACCCCGGTCCAGTGGTCGAGCGTGTGCCCGCCGAGCGCCCGGGCGTTGCCGGTGTCGGGGTCGGTGAACACCTGATTCGTCGCGACGACGGCGAGGTCCTCGCGGCGCGCCAGCCCGAGCAGGTGTCTGACCTGCCGGCCGACACGCCGGAGGGTCTCGCCCTCGTCGCCCTCCTCGCGTTCCAGCCGGTAGTGGCCGGTCGCGCTGTCGAGGACGACCAGTTCTACCTCCGACGCGAACTCCGCGGCGTCCCGCACCGCGGTCTCCTGCTCGTCGAAATCGTACGCCTCGCTGGTGATGAGGCGGCTCGCGAGCGTCTCGGTGTCGGCGTCGACCCCCTCGGCGAGCTGGCGAAACCGGTCGGGCGAGAACCCCTCGGTGTCGAGGTAGAGGACGCGCCCGCCCGCCGCGGCGACCCGGACTGCCGCCGAGAGCGCGAGGTTGGTCTTGCCCGCCGCCGGCGGGCCGTACACCTGGGTGAC
>JBDGTD010000102.1:0-15607 GCA_042217165.1 Haloferacaceae archaeon
CGGATATCCTCGCCGACCTCGACGGCGCGCTCTCGGCGGCCTAAAACAGGCCGCGCTCGGCCAGTACAGTCTGCAGTTCAGACACCGACGCGACCACGACATCGCAGGCCGGCTTCACGTTCGGCTTCGGTGCGTAGCCAACCGCCAGCCCCGCGACGTCGAGCATCGGCAGGTCGTTCGCGCCGTCGCCCACGGCGACTGTCTCCTCCATCGCCACGCCCTCGGCGGCGGCGAGGTCGGCGAGCGCCTCGTCTTTCGTCCCCTCGACCAGCGGCCCCTCCACCTCGCCGGCGAGTTCGCCGTCTGCGACGGGGAGGCGGTTCGCGACCACCGTATCCACCTCCGTCCCTGCCGCCGCGAGCGCCGCCTCGACCCCCCGGTCGAACCCGCCGGTGAGGACCGCGACGTGGTGGCCCGCGGCCCGCAGGTCGTCGATCAGCCCGCCCGCACCGGGGCGGATCCGGGTCGCGTCGAACGCGGCCGTGGCCGCCTCGTCGTCGAGGCCGGCGAGCAGGGCCGCGCGTTCGCGCAGGCTCTCGGCGTACGCGATCTCGTCGTTCATCGCCCGCTCGGTCACCGCGGCGATTTCGGCGCCGACGCCCGCCCGGTCGCCGAGTGCGTCGATCATCTCCGAGTCCGAGAGCGTGCCGTCGAAGTCGAACGCTACGAGCACGGCCGTTCTGGACCCGGCGGTGTCTCAAGAGTTCCGGCTCGGACTCGGACTCGGACTCGGACCCGGACGAGCGACGCCCACGCCCGCAGAGCGGCCGAGACCCCCCGGTCGTACACCGCTCGCCCGTCGCCGGTCTCGCGCGTCGGCTCCACCGGGCCAGCACGCCGACGTCGCCGGAGTGGTCGGCCTCGACCGCCGATGGGCCGAGGATGTCGCCGTGCCGGGCGGCCGCCCAGCGACGGTGAGACTGCGGCAGACAGGGCCGACACGGCCGAGAAGGCCGACACAGCACTCGCACGCACGCGTGAACGCGCACGGAAACCCTTAACCGCCGGCCGAGGGTCGCTCGGGCCATGAAGGTCCTCGTGACCGACCCGATCGCCGAGGCGGGGATAGCACGGCTCCGGGAGGCCGGCCACACGGTCGAGACGGAGTACGACCTCGAAGGGGCGGCGCTCCACGAGGCCGTCGCCGACGCTCACGGGCTGATCGTCCGCTCCGGGACCCGCGTCGACGACGCCCTGTTCGAGGCCGCGCCCGACCTCGTGATCGTCGGGCGAGCGGGCATCGGCGTCGACAACATCGACATCGACGCCGCGACCGAACACGGGGTGATCGTCGCGAACGCGCCCGAGGGGAACGTCCGGGCCGCCGCCGAGCACACGGTCGCGATGGCGTTCGCGGTCGCCCGGTCGATCCCACAGGCCCACGCCCGACTGAAGCGGGGCGAGTGGGCGAAATCCGACTACCTCGGGACCGAACTCGGCGGCGCGACGCTCGGTATCGTCGGCCTCGGTCGGGTCGGACAGGAGGTGGCAAAGCGCCTCGACGGCCTCGGGATGACTCTCGTCGCCTACGACCCGTACATCGGCGAGGAGCGCGCCGAGCGTCTCGGTGCCGAACTCGTCGACCTCGACGACTGCCTCTCGCGGGCCGACTTCCTCACCGTCCACACGCCGCTCACGCCCGAGACGGAGGGGCTGATCGCGGCGGACGAACTCGAACTGATGGGCGGCGGCTTCCTGGTCAACTGCGCGCGCGGCGGCGTCGTCGACGAGCCGGCGCTCGCGCGCGCCGTCGAGTCGGGGGTCATCGACGGCGCCGCGGTCGACGTGTTCGCGGACGAACCCGTCGCCCCGGACAACCCGCTGCTCGACGTAGCGGACGTCGTCGTGACGCCACACCTCGGCGCCTCCACCTCGGCAGCACAGGAACACGTCGCCGTCTCCACCGCCGACCAGGTGATCGCCGCGCTCCGGGACGACCCCGTGACGAACGCCCTGAACGCCCCCTCGATCGACGAGAGCGCGTTCCCCCGTATCGAGCCGTACATCGACCTCGCCGAGACGGCAGGGCGGGTCGCCGCCCAGACGTTCGACGGACGGCTGGCGGAGGTCACCGTCCGGTACGAGGGCGATATCGCGGAGGAGGACGTCGAACTCGTCAGCGCGAGCGCGCTGGAGGGCGCGTTCTCGCCCCTGGAGTGGTCGGTCAACGCCGTCAACGCCCCGCGCGTGGCCGAGGAGCGCGGCGTCGAGGTGACCGAGGAGAAGACCCGTCAGGCGGAGGACTTCCAGAGCCTCGTCACCGTCTCCGTCGGCGACGGCGAGGACTCGGTGTCGGTCTGCGGGACGCTGTTCGCCGACGACGACCCCCGGATCGTCCGGATCGACGGCTACCGCGTCGACGCCGTCCCGTACGGCCACATGCTCGTCGCGCGCAACTACGACACGCCCGGCGTCATCGGCTTCATCGGGACCGTCCTCGGCGACGCCGGGATCAACATCGCGGGGATGTTCAACGCCCGCGAGACGATCGGCGGCGAGGCGCTCACGGTGTACAACCTCGACGACGAGGTGCCCGACGAGGTGCTGGAGACGCTGCTCGACGACGAGCGGATGATCGAGGTTCGCCGCATCACGCTCGACGCGCCGAACGGCGGGGAGTAGGCGCGACAGCCGGCCGTCCCTACTCCGCGAGGTGCGCGAGGATCCCTTCGGTGTCGTTCGGCACGCCCTCGGGCTCCCCGCCCGCGCGGTAGGCCTCGTCCGGGTCCTTCAGGAGGTGGCCCGTCGTCAGGCAGACGACGCGCTCGTCCGCGTCGACGACGCCCCGCTCGCGCAGTTTCCGTAGCCCCGCGATCGAACACGCCGACGCGGGCTCGACGCCGACCCCCTCCTCCGCGAGGGCGCGCTGGGCGCTCGTGATCTCGTCGTCCGAGACGGCGACGGCGGTGCCTCCCGTCTCGCGGATCCCCGGCAGCGCCTTCGGCGCGTTGACAGGGTTGCCGATCCGGATCGCGGTCGCGCGCGTCTCGACCGCTTCCCACCGCCTGATCGTCTCGTTGTCCTCTCGGACCGCCTCGACCATCGGCGCGGCGCCCTCGGCCTGTACGCCGGTGAGCTTCGGCACCTCTTCGGCCCGGAGCGCGCCCGACTGGACCAGCTCGCGGAAGGCCTTGAACAGCGCCGAGGTGTTGCCCGCGTTCCCGACGGGGAGGAGTATCCGGTCGGGGAAGGCGCCGTAGTCGGCGTAGCACTCTTCCAGGATCTCCAGCCCGATCGTCTTCTGGCCCTCCAGCCGGAAGGGGTTGAGCGAGTTCAGGAGGTAGACCTCGCCGCGCGCCGCGAGGTCCTGGACGCGGTCGAGACAGGCGTCGAAGTTGCCGTCGACCTCCAGGATTCTGGCGCCGTGGAGCGCCGCCTGTGCCACCTTCCCCGCGGCGACTTTCCCCTCCGGCAGGAGGACGAGCGTCTCCATCCCGCCGCGGGCGCCGTACGCGGCCAGCGCGGCGCTGGTGTTGCCGGTAGAGGCACAGGCGAGGCGGCCGACGCCGATACGCTGGGCCACCTTCACGCCGACCGTCATCCCGCGGTCCTTGAACGACCCCGTGGGGTTCATCCCCTCGTGTTTCACGCGGAGGGCGCGCACCCCGACCTCGTCGCGGAGGCGTGGCACCTCGTGGAGCGGCGTCGCGCCCTCGGGGAGCGAGACGCCCTCGTCGAACGGCAGGGCGTCGGCGTAGCGCCACACCCCGTCGCCCTCGAAGTCGTCGAACGTCGGGTGGTCGGCGTATCTGACCTCGAGAAGGCCGTCGCAGTCGTCACAGGTGAACCGCACGACGTCGAACGGGGCGAACTGCGCCCCGCAGGCGATACAGGTCAGCCACACCCCGTCGTCGGCCACGTCGGGCGTCGGCTCCGCCTCCGCGGCGAGTCGCAGGCTCATACGAACTCGTCGCCGGCCCGAGGCAAAAAGGCCCGCGCTAGTCCTCCGCGTCCACGCCCGCGCTCGCGCTCTCGGTCCCGAACTCCTCTATCACCTCGTGGACCCGCTCGACCCACTCGTCGAGCGCGTCGTGGAGCAGCGCCTTCGCCTCCGGTACCGGCGTCGCGGTGTACTGGTAGACGTAGCCGCCGGGGTCGAGCAGGCGACGACGGCGCTCGACCAGCCCCTTGTCCATCAGCGTCGAGAGCGAGCGGTTGACGTTCGAGCGGTCGCGGTCGAGCGCCTCCGCGAGTTCGGCCACCGTACTCCCCGGCCGGTCGGCCAGCACGAGGTACGTCCGGCTCTCGTGGTCCTGAATACCGAACACACAGGAGAGTACGTGCTCGAAGCTCGGGTCCGGGTCTCCGACGATGTCGTCCATCGTGGGCGTGTCGGTCATACGTTGGCGGTTGCGCTCCCGCGCGATAAACGTCCGGGCGGGGCCGCGACGCGGCCCCACGGTCGTCAGTCTTCCCGTCCGTACCCCATGTTCTCGATGCACTCGCGCATCGCCGTCTCCTCGGCGTGACGGTGGAGCGTCGTCGGCGTGTCACAGTAGAACGTCGTGCCGTCGTGTCGGAGCGTGACCTCGTGGCCGCCGCCGAGCATCTCTGTCCGGACGACGACGCGGCGCCCCTCCCGGAGCGCGGCGATGATGTCGTCGGCGCTTCGCTCGCCGGCCTCGATGCGCATCGGGTCGGGCACGGACGGAGGTTGGAGACGAGACAACAAAAGATCGCACGTCGGACGAGGGACAGACGGCCGTACGATGATCAGTTCGTCGTCGACTGCTCCTGGCTCCCGCCCCTCTCGCGCTCCCGGGCCGGCGGCTCTGCGCCCTCCGCGGCGGCGGCCTCGTCGACGCGCTTCTCGGTGTCGACGTGCCAGCGGTCGACGTCCTCCTCGAACGCCGCGAGGTTCTCGCGCACCGCCGTCTTCAGGTCGTCGTCGTTGATGTTCACCTCGAGGACGTACTCCGGCTCGACCGTCGACCCGATCCGCTGGACGTTCGCGCTCACGAGTTCGTTGTCGAAGTAGTACGGCGCGATCTGGGTCATCACCCTGCGGTAGACGGTGTTCTCGACCGCGCGCAGGGCCTTCCGACCCGCGGAGTCGGCCGCGCGGGCGACGTGGTCGAGCGACTCGCTCCAGGACTCGACGGCGGCGTCGCCGTTGCCCTCCTCGGCTTGTTCGTAGGACTCGGAGAGCTTCTCGCCCGCCGTCCGCAGGTCCTCGTCGGGGTCGACCCCCGCCTGTTCGCCTTCGCCCTCGCCGACGCTTGCCTGGTCTGCGGTCTTCTCGTTGACGTCGTCGCCGAGGCGCTCGTGGGCCTTCGGCCGCCACTCGTTCCACTCCGCGAAGGCCTCGTCGTCTCGGTCGACGCCCGCCTCGCGGAGCGCGCGGCTGATCCGTTCGCCGTGTTCGACGACCTCCGGCCAGCTCCCCCTGAGCTTGAATCCGGAGACGCTCTCTTCCATCGTAGACGTGGCCTGTACCCCCGGCTACTAAACTCGCGCGGCCTCCGGTGGGTTGAGAAACCCCGCGGCGGATGTCCGCCCGTGCCGTACCACCACGTCGACCCAGACGACCTGCCCGCCGCGCCCGACCGGCCGTCCACGAAGCGGTCGATCAGCGACGCCGCCGGCCTCGAACATCTCGCCGCGCACGTCTACGAGGTCGCCCCCGGCGAGGCAATCCCGCTCGCGTACCACGTCCACGACGAGCAGGAGGAACTGTTCTACGTGACCGACGGCGAACTCCACGTCGAGACCCCCGACCGCGAGTACGCCGTCGCCGCGGGCGAGGCGTTCGTCGTCGAGCCAGAGAGCCCCCAGCGGGCGTTCGTCCCCGACGACGGCGAGCCGACGACCGCGCTCGTGGTCGGCGCGCCGCCGGTCGACGACGTGCGCGCCTACGACCCCGAGTGAGGGTACGCGCGCCCCGCCGTCGAGGAGTAAACTTAATAAAAAAGAGTTGATAAAGCTGTTTCAGACGACAATCATGGTTCAATCTATCGTCCTGGTGGTAGCGACGCTCGCAACGTTCAGCGTCGGGTATCTCGGATACTCCCGGTACCTGGCCCGGTTCGTCGACCTCGACGACGACCGCGAGACGCCGGCCCACAAATACCGGGACGGACAGGAGTACGTCCCCTCGAAGAAGCCGGTCCTGTTGGGACACCACTACTCCAGCATCGCGGGCGGTGCGCCGATCGTCGGCCCCATCACCGCCGGCGTCGTCTGGGGGTGGGTGCCCGCGTTCCTGTGGATCGCCATCGGTAACCCGCTGTTCGGGTCGGTCCACGACTTCATGGCGCTGTCCTCGTCCGTTCGCCACGACGGCAAGTCGATCGGCTACATCATCGGCGAGTACGTCGGCGAGCGCGGCAAGGACATGATCCTGTGGTTCGCGTTCCTCACGATCATCCTCGTCATCGCGGTGTTCGGACTCGTCATCGCCCTGGTGTTCGACGCCTACCCGCAGTCGGCGACGGCGAGCCTGGTCTACATCGGCCTCGCGCTGGTGTTCGGGGTCTACATGTACCAGCTCGACCTGCCGTTCCTGCCCGGTGTCGCCGCGTTCGTGGCGATGGTGTTCGCCGGCGTCTGGGTCGGCGTCCAGTACCCCATCGCGATGGTCCCCGGCGACTACCCCGCAGGGACCATCGTCCTGCTCGCTGGGTCGCCGCTCCCGCCCGTGCTGGGTAGCGTCAACATCGCGACGTGGATCCCGGTCGTCCTCGCGTACGGCTTCATCGCAAGCGTCCTGCCCGTCTGGGTGCTGCTCCAGCCGCGTGACTTCCTCACGTCCAGCCTGCTGTACGCGGGCGTCGGCGGCGTCCTGCTCGCCGTTATCGTCGGCACCTTCACCGGCGCCGCGAGCCAGCTCGAAGTCAGTCTCGCCGCGTTCAAGGGGTTCATGGGCGGCGATATCGTCAACAACTCCCTGCCACTGTTCCCGCTCCTGTTCGTCACCATCGCCTGCGGGACGATCAGTGGCTTCCACTCGCTGGTCTCCTCGGGCACGACGGCGAAGCAACTCGACAAGGAGACCGACGCCCGCACCATCGGCTACGGCGGGATGCTCGGCGAGGGACTGCTCGCGACGGTGGCGCTCGTCACCGTCTCGGTCTACAGCGCGACGCCCACCGGCGGCGGCATCGGGCTCGCGCTCCCGAACTTCGCGACCGGCGGCGGGCTCATCCTCAATCTCGGGTTCGGCATTCCCGAGTCGCTCGCCGCGCCGTTCATGGGGCTCGTCCTCGTAAGTTTCCTCCTCACCAGCACCGACACCGCCGTCCGCCTCGGGCGGTACATGCTGGAGGAGATCGTCGGCACGCCCGAGTCGAGCGTCCAGTCGACCGTGACGAACCGCTACGTCAACGCCGGGATCCAGGTGGTCCCCGCGTACGCGCTGGTCGCCTCCGGCCGGTGGGCCGACCTCTGGCCGCTGTTCGGCGGCGCGAACCAGACGCTCGCGGCGCTCGCGCTGCTGGTCGCCACCGTCTGGCTCGCCAACTGGAGCGACGACAAGCAGTTGCTCTCGACCGGCGCGCCGATGGCGTTCATGCTCGCCATCACGACGTCGGCGCTGCTCTACCTCGGGCTCTACCAGAACCTCTACCAGAAGTTCATACTCGGTAACTGGCCCAGCGAGCCGACGCTCGTGGCACAGGCGTCGACCGCGCTCCAGATCGTCCTCGCGCTCGTCCTCGCCGGTCTCGGGCTCTCGCTGGCCTACATGGGCGTGAGCAACGTCCGCGACGTCCGCGGGAGCGACAAGGGCGCGACCGAGACGGCCCGGCCGAGCGACGACTAGCGGCGCTCCTCACCCATCTTTCGACGCGTGCCGCACTCCTCCCGCCAGCCGCGCGATCCGGTCGCGCTCGTCGGCGCTGCGCGGGACGACCGCAACGAGGTAGACGAAGTCGCCGCCGCGACGCGCCCGCGCCACGCTCACGGTCACGGGGCTGTCGCCGCCCGCGGTCGCCTCGTACCGCCGGAGCGTCGTCTCGTTCCCGAACAGGACGACCGTCCCGTTCGCCGTCGGGCGCGCGTCACGGACGGCGACGCCCGTCGCGTTCGTCGCCAGCGCCGTCACCTCGCGGCCGGCGAACGGGTTCCGCGGCGCCGCAAGCGCCTCCGACGGCTTCACCCCCGGGACGCTGCGGACGCCGACGACGGCCCGTCCCGCTCCTGTCTGTCGCTCGTAGACGGCGCGCGTCGTCGTCGCGCGGACCGCGAACGTCGACGTCACCTCGATGTCGCCCTGTAGCGAGACCGCCACCGTCGCGTTCGTCGTCCGATTCGACCGCTCGACGAACTCGTAGCCGGTCGCGGACAGCGCCGCCTCGTCGACCGTCGCGGGCGACGCCTCGGCGACTATCGGTCCGTCGTCCGTCTCGCCTCCGCCACAGCCGGCGAGGGCGACGAGGAGCGCGAGCGTCACCGTGAGCAGGGTCTGCCGGCGCACGCCCGCTCTTGTGCGGGGACCGAGTTGAAGCTCCGCCCGCTCAGCGCGAGAGTGTTCCGATACGCCCGAGAGTAATACCGGGACTACCTCGAAAGCCCCTCGTCCGCTGCGGGAAGCACGCCGTTCACGAGAGCGCTGCTCTCGTGAGCCAACCAGAATCCTCTGGTTCTGGTGACGACGCAAGCACCGAGGAGCGACCGGCAGGAGCGACGAGGCGCGCAGCGAGGCGCGCGACCGCAGCGGACGAACCCCTTTCAGTCCCGCCCGCGTCGACTGCTTGTCTGGGCGTCGGGCGGGACCGAAAGGGGCCGCGTCTCTCGTCAGCCGAGACGACGCAAGCACCGCAGGCCGAAGGCTGAGGAGCGCAGCGAGTCGCAGGCGGCGAGAGACGCGGGGGCTTTCGAGGTAATCTTCGGCCGTTCCACTGCCGGACTACCCGTGATCTACACAGTATCCTCAGCGCCAGATCCAGCGCACGAGCCGTTCGACGACACCCATCGAGTCGCCCTCGATCTCCTCCCAGGTCTGGAACGCCTGCGCGACGTCTGCCTGGTCGCTCGCGACCGCCGTCTCGCGGTCGGGCGCGACGACGACCAGGTTCACCTCGTAGTGGCCGTAGTAGCCGCCTTTCAGGAGCGTCCGGTCGCGGAAGCCGGAGACGTACGACTCGACCGCCGCGTCGTACTCCGGAACGACGACGACGAACGTGAACTCCGTGATGTAATGCTCCTCGTCGGCCTCGACCCACTCGCTCGCGAGGTCGTGACCCAGTTCGACCAGCCCGTCGAGCGTCGCCTCGTCGACCGACGCCGCCCGCCGGACGAACAGGTGTTCCTCGGAGTAGTGGTGGCCGAACCGGAGCGCGGGGTGGAAGAACTGCTTGTGCCGGTCCATGTGGAGGTGGCCGTACATCTCGAAGCGCTCGCCGCCGGCCCGGTGGTCGCGTTCGAGGTCGTAACTGAACATCACCCGGTCGCGGACGGCGTCGAGGTAGGCGTCGTCGTAGCTGGGAATCTCCTCCTCGTCCTCGACCACGACGCCCGCGGGGGCGCCTGTCGCTCCCTCCGTCTCGTCTCTGTCGCCGTCCTCGTCGCTCCTGGCACTCACGCGCGGTCACCTCGACCGTCCGCCGTGTCGCACACGGCGCCGCGGCGTCGTCGCCTCTCGTCCGGCCCGCCGCGATGGCTCCGTCCGCGTCGGCTCACACCAGTCACACGGCTGCCCCCGTCAAAAACGCCCCGGCGGCGCGGCCGACCCCTCGTCCACGAAGCAGTTATGTGACTGGCACCCGGTACCGAGGCCTATGGGAGGCAAGGAGTCAGAGGCCTGCGGCCGGTGTGCGATGAGTTCCGCCGTCTCCGTCGGCGACGACGACTCGACCGACCGCGACCCGTTCGCCGGCGAGCGTATCGAGGTGTCCGAGTCGGAGCTGCGGAAGGTGTCGCCCGCCGCGTGGCTCGGCGGGCTAAAGCGCCGTATCGACGACCTGGCGACCCGACTCACCTACGGCCGGTAGCCCCGATCTCCGGGTCGATACGGAGTTCTTCGGCCACCTCCGTCAGCAGGTCGCCGCGCACCTCCTCGACGCGCGTCTCTATCTCCGCGACCAGCGGCGGGGAGAGCTCCTCACGCGCCCGCGAGAGCCGTTCGCGTTCCGTCTCCACCCGGTCGCGGAGGTAGCGCGCCCCGCGGCCGTCCTCGTCGTCGTCCGGGCTCGGGGTCAGGCGGTTCGCCACCAGCCCCTCGACCGAGAGGCCGGCCTCGTCCATCCGCTCGACGGCCCGGTCGGTCTCGCGCAGAGAGAGTTCGTCGGGGTTGAGCACGAGAAAGAAGGCCGAGTCCTCGCGGAGGCGCTCGCCCGCGAACTCGAACGTCTCCTTGCGCTCGCGCAGGCGGTCGAGGATGGGGTCGCCCTCCATCATCCGCCGGGGCTCGTTGTTGCCGATCGCGGCCTTCTCGTACAGGTCGAGGCTCTTCTCGCGCTTGCGGAGGAGCCGGTCGATCCATCCTTCCAGATACTCGGGGAGCGAGAGGAGCCGCAGGGTGCCCCCGGTCGGCGCGGTGTCGAAGACGACGCGGTCGAACCGGTCGGCGTCGGACGGGCCCCGCTCTGCCACGTCGCGCATCACGGCGACGAACCGGTCGAACAGTGCCGCCTCCTGCGCGCCCGGGGTCTGGTGGGCCATCTCGATCTGGCGGTCGATCTCGTTCACCATCGCAGGGCTGACCTGGTCGCCCAGCGCGCGGCGAATCTCCATCAGGTGCCGTTCGACCTCGTCGTCCGGGTCTATCTCCATCGCGTGGAGGCGGTCGTGCCCCTCGACCGGCCGGGGGTCGTCCCCGAACGACTGGTCGAACACGTCCGAGGTGGAGTGTGCGGGGTCGGTCGAGACGACGAGTGTCTCGGCGCCTCCTCTCGCGCTCTTGACCGCGTAGGCGCTCGACACCGTGGTTTTGCCCACGCCGCCTTTGCCGCCGAAGAAGACGAACCGGTCCATCAGAAGTGGTACTGCTCGCCTTTCCGTTCGAGCACCGACCCGCGATTCCACATCCGGCGCTCCCAGGCTTCGAACTCGTCTTCGAGATACGGCAGGAGTTCGGCGGTGTAGTACGACACCGGACTCGGGACGCCGAACGCGTCCGGGAAGCAGGCGAGCATAAACACGTCCTCGGTGTCTTCGGCCTCTTTCTCGATCAACTCGTAGGCCGGGTGGCTGATCATCCCGTGGTAGAGGCCGCGGAGCCACTCCTCGACCACCTCGCGGTAGGCCGCGATCCGGTCAGCCAATGTCATGAACTGTCACTGCTCGGCACGGTTGAAAGCGTGTCGCTCCCGGGCCGGGACGTTTTACCCTTCTGCGGCCGAGGACCGACCGATGTCATCGACGACGCCCGTCACCGTTCTCAGCGGCAGTCTCGGCGCGGGGAAGACGACGCTGCTCAACGGCCTCCTGGACGAGGCGGGCGACCGCGACATCGCCGTCCTCGTCAACGACGTGGGGCAGGTGAACGTCGACGCCGACCTCGTGAGCCGCGGCGGCGGCGTCGACGAGGGCCGGGTCGCGGAGCTGTCGAACGGCTGTATCTGCTGTGAGCTCCGCGGCGACCTCGAGACGGCGGTGGTGAGCCTCGCGCGCGAACGGGACTTCTCGCATCTCGTCGTCGAGCCGTCCGGGATCAGCGAGCCCCGCCCCGTCGCGGATCTCTTCGAACGCGGGTCGAGCGCCGCCGCGCTCTACCGCGTCGACGCGGTCGTCACGGTCGTCGACGCCCGGCAGTTCTACGACGCGCTGGCCGGCGGCGCTCCCGAGGAGCGCCTCGCGGCGGGCGACGCCGCTGACGCCGACGACCCTCGCCCGCTCTCTGACCTCCTCGCCGAGCAGGTCGAGTTCGCGGACGTGGTCGTCCTGAACAAGACCGACCTCGTCGACGAGGCGGAACTGCGGACCGTCCGGGAGACGGCCGCGGCGCTCCGGCCCGAGGCCGACGTGCTCGAGACGACGTTCTCGGCGGTCGACCCGGACGCCGTACTCGACCGGGGGCTGTTTGCGCAACGGGCCGAGCAGACAGGCGCCCACGGGCACGAGGGGGACCACGCCCACGACGGCGCCCACGCCCACCCCGAGGAGGAGTACGGCGTCGACTCCTTCGTCTACCGCCGCCGCCGTCCGTTCCACCCGGAGCGGTTCGCCGCGTTCGCCGCCGACCTCCCCGCCTCGGTCATCCGTTCGAAGGGGACAGTCTGGGTCGCCGGACGCGACGACGTTCGACTCGACTACGGGCAGGCCGGACCGTCGGTCCGGGTCGAGGCGACCGGCCGGTGGATCGCGAGTCTCCCCGAGGCCGACCAGGACCTCTACCGCGCGAACCGCTCGAACGTCGACTGGGACGACGAGGTGGGCGACCGCCAGACGGAACTGGTAGTCATCGGGCAGGAGATGGACGAGGAGCGGGTCGTCGACGCGCTCGACGGCTGTCTCGTCGACCCGGACGCGACCGTCGACGGCGAGAACCCGTTCCCGGCCGAGCCGGGCGAGACGACGACGCTCTAGCAGGCGCAGCCGGTCGAGGAGGTAGAGCGTTCGAACTCCATCTCGTCGCCGCAGGCAGGGCACGTCGGCGGCTCCTCGCCCTCGACGTTCAGGTCGAGGACGCGTTCGCTACAGTCGTGACACCAGTACGCGCCCTTCGACTCCTTGTCGTTCCGGCCGGTCGTCGACGTGGAGGCGGCGAGCGTCTCCTTGAGCGTGCCGAACAGTCCCATACACGGGTTTCTGCCGGTCTCGTACGTAAATCCCGGTCCGGCATTGTGACCCGAACGCACGACCGTCAGCCGCCGACGTCCGCCGCGAGGGCGTCGAGCGCCCGGTCGAGTTCGCCGCGGCGCTTCCAGGCCGCGATCCGGTCGGTCACCGCGGGGACGGGGAGGCCGAGGCTCACGGCCGACCGGAGGGTGACACGGGTACCACGCTCGTCGTCGACGGGAACCGTCTCGACCCACGTCTCCATCGTGTCGAAGGGGCCGGCCTCGCCCTCCTGTGTGTAGTAGTAGCCGTTCTCGCGGGGCTCGAACCGGAGCGCCAGCTCGAGACCGCCGGCCGCGGCGGTGACGAGGGTCGCGCCGTCCTTCCGCCGGCTGTCGACCACCTCGAAGCTCCCCTCGTACTCGACGAGCGCCGCCGGGTCGAGCCGACGCCGTACCACGGGCGGCGACGCGTCGACGACGCGCTCGACGCTGACCTCGCGCACGCCTCACGGTGCGTGTCGGCCGTGCTAAAGGCTCCGGCCGACGAGCGGAAGCGCCAACAGGCCGAGGACGCCGATGAGAACGAGCGTGACCCAGAACAGCCGCCGCGCGCGTTCGCCCGCCGGGAGTGCCGCCCGTACGTCGGGGCGGTGGGTCAGGACGAGCCGGTGGTAGGAGACCCCGACGATGGCGGCGCTGACGGCGAGACAGACCCCGACCGCGCCCCGGAGCGGGAGGCCGAGGGCACCGAGATAGAGCGGCCCGAAGCTGAGGACGGGGAGCGTCCCCGTGCCGGCGACGGCGACGAACGGCCACGGCTCGACGGGGTCGCCGTCGCGGTTGTGGAACGGGCGGCGCACGACCCGACCTCCGCGGCCCGGGAAAAAGAACCTAATCCCCCCCGGTCGAGCACGCAGACGTGCCTGACTCTCCGGGCGACCCCCGCGTGCTGTTCGTGATGAACGTCGTCCTCTCGGCGGCCTTCGCGGCCTCTGTCGTCTGGGGACTCTCCTTCGTCGGCCTCGTCCCCTTCACCGTGCAGGGAGTCGTGGGGTTGGCGCTCGTCCTCTCGCTTCTCACCTACGTCGTCGTCGTCCGCTGACGCGGGCTTTTTGTCCCTCGCCGTCACCCCTCCCGGTGTGCCAACCGAGGACCGCGGCGACGCCCACGTCGTCACCCACCCGCTGGCGCGCGCGGCGCTCACCCGTCTCCGCGACGCCGACACCGACCCCGCCGCCTTCCGCGAGGAGTTAGTCGAGGTCGGGCGGATCTGCGGCACGGAGCTGGTCGCGACGCTGTTCGAGACGGAGCCGGTATCGGTCGAGACGCCTCTCACCGAGACGACCGGCGTCCGGGTCGCCGGCCTCGACGACGTGGTGTTGATCAACGTCCTCCGGGCGGCGACGCCGCTCGTCGAAGGGCTGCTCGCCGCCTTTCCCGCCGCCAAGCAGGGCGTGATCAGCGCCAGCCGCGACGAGGAGGCGGGAATGGACCCCGACGGCTCGTTCCCCGTCGGCATCGAGTACGTCAAGCTCCCCGACATCGGCCCCGAGGACACCGTCGTCGTTGCCGACCCGATGCTCGCGACCGGGTCGACGCTCCGGGCGGTCCTCGACCACGTGGTCGCCGCCGGGGCGTCGCCCGACCGGACCGTCGTCCTCTCTGCCGTCGCCGCCCCCGAAGGCCTCGACCGCCTCGCGGACTCGTATCCCGAGGTGCGCCGGGTCACCG
Source organism: Haloferacaceae archaeon (assembly GCA_042217165.1). GTDB lineage: Archaea > Halobacteriota > Halobacteria > Halobacteriales > Haloferacaceae > A07HB70. The sequence continues at coordinate 14,391 of JBDGTD010000102.1, forward strand.
TCGCGATCGACGACGGACTCGACGACGACGGCTTCATCGTCCCCGGCCTCGGCGACGCCGGCGACCGGGCGTTCAACACGAGCTGACCCGAGACGAACCCCCTCGCTTCTCGTCGAGAGCCGACCGACCGACGATCCGCTCCGACTCGTGTCCACCCGACCGGCTCCTCCGGGGGGCTCCGTACCGCTCCTTACTCGAGTCGAACCCGGCCGCTCGTCGCGCTGCGCAGCCGGTCTCTGAGCGAGTCGGCCTCCGAGACCGGCGCCCGGACCTCGAACCGCACCGCTTCTCCGTAGTCGGCGTCGAACGCGACGCCCGCGCTCTCCAGCACGCCGCGAACCGTCCCCGAGTCGTCGTACGCGACGGTCGCCACCACCCGTTCGGTCGGCCGCCGCTCGACTATCTCCGCGGCGTCGAGCGCCGCGCTCGCGCTCCGGGCGTACGCCCGCGCCAGTCCGCCGACCCCGAGGTTCTGCCCGCCGTGGTAGCGCACGACCGCGAGGACGACGTGTCGCACCGCGCGCTGCGCGAGTACGTTCAGCGCCGGCTTCCCCGCGCTCCCGCCCGGCTCCCCGTCGTCGTTCGCGTACTCCCGGAGACGCCCCCGCTCGTCGGCCGGGTCCGCGGGCACGCGGTACGCGGGCACGACGTGGGTGGCGTCCGGATGCTCCGCGCGCCGCTCGTCGACGAACGCTTCCGCCGCCTCGCGGCTCGCCGCGGGCGCGAGAACTCCGGTGAACCGCGAGCCGCGCACCTCGAACGTCGCCTCGACTGGGCCGGCGATGGTGCGGTACGGCTCCGGGTCGCTCACGGGAGGGGTAGGTGCAGGGCGAGGATTGAGTGTGGTGGTCGAGGCCCGACCGCGCCTCGCGGACCGACGTCGTGTGCCTCCCCTCGGCGGCCGCTCCGCGTCGTGGCGCGCGACCACGAGGGCGGGCCACGCGCTCCTCAGAACTCTACGCGCCGGACGTACTCCAGTTCCCGGATCGAAACGAGTACCTCGCCCGGCGGCCGCTCGTCGGTGACGAGGTAGAGTTTCGGGTCCGTGGCGAACTCGGGGTCCTCGCTGATCACCTGCCGGATACTGATCTCCCGGTCCGCGAGGAGTCCCGTTATCTCCGCGACGATGCCGTGCCGGGTCTCGTCCTCGACCCAGACCGTCAGCACGGAGAGGTCGAGGACGGGCGCGAGGTCCATCAGGCTCGGGATCGCGGAGA
>JBDGTD010000083.1:0-15602 GCA_042217165.1 Haloferacaceae archaeon
TGGCCGTGAGGACGCCCGCGATGAACCCCCCGCCCGGCCGGTTGTGGCCCTGGAGGAACAGCGCCACCGAGACGAGGACGATCACCACGAACAGGAGGAAGACGCCGCCGAAGACGGCGAACGGTTCCATCTGGAGGGGGGACACGCCGGCGCGTCGGTCGGCCGGGGCAAGTGCTTTCAGGTCTTCTCCCGGCCGCGGGCGCGTCAGTCCGTCCGGACGAGCAGGTAGACGATCAGCACCGCGAACCCGCCGAGCCCGCCGACGAGGAAGCCGAGGAGGGTGCCGACGGCCCAGAGCGTGGCGTCGTCGCGGCCGCGCTTCTGGGCGTCGGTGTAGACCCAGTACGCCGCGCCGCCGGCGACGGCGATCGAGAGGACGAACAGGATCAGGCCGACCACGACGACGATCAGGAGTTCGGGACCACCGGGCAACTGGAGGGGGACCATACGGGCCGACGCGACCGGAGGATGATAAATCAGGTGCCCGGGAGGATGTCGCCCAGCGCCGCGCCGATCGCCATCGGGAGGTAGGCGGCGACGACGCTCCCGGTCGCGACCGCCGGGACGGCCCAGTCGACCCGCCCCCACACCGTCAGACCGACGACGGCGGCGACCAGCGGGACGAGGAGGACGCCGGCCAGCCGTCTGGGGATCAGCCCGAACAGCCGGCGCGTGACCCGCACGTCCTGGATGTCGGAGACGTAGACGATGCCGTAGACGGCGACGACGGCGAACGCGAGCGTCGCGGCCGTCGCGAGCGGGCTGGTCGCGAGGTGTGCGCCGACCTCGGTCGTCCCTCCCTCGACGAACATCGGGATGCCGAACAGGACACTCCCCAGGAGCGTCTCCGCGACGTCGCCCCGGTCGAAGCCGACGACGACCTGCCCGAACAGCCCCACGTCGATGCCGAGGTCCGTCTCGACGGTCTCCTTGATCAGTTCGCGCTCCTCGTCGGTGTCGGTCGCCTCGGTGAGCGCCTCGAGGAGCTCGGCGATCTCCGCTTCGCCCGCCGCCGTCTCGCCCGACACCCCCGGTGTGTCGTTCTCGGCCATACCCCCGCGAGCGCCGCTCGGGGGTTAACTGTCTGCCTCGCTCCCGTCTAGCGGCCGGTCGGCCCGGTGTTCGCTGATCAGGCGGTCGACCATCTCCGCGCGCTCGCGCTGCCGGCGCTCCTCGGCCCGGTCGCGCCAGTCTGCGACGGCCGCCTCGACGTCGGCCTCGCGCGCGACTCCGAGGTCGTCGATCTCGTTTATCGCCACCGCGTCGGCGGGCGCGACGGGAACGTCGTGTTCGAACAGCACCTCGTCCGCGGCGTCGGAGAGGTTCCCCTCGCGCAGGACGAGACGCGGCTCGGTCTCCGCGAGCAGTTCCGCCGTCGAGCGCCCGGCACCGCTCGCGTCCCGGAGGTAGACCACGTCGTCACGGGCCAGCCCGTAGCGCTCGTCGGCCGCCCGGACGGCGTCGGCCGTGAACTGCTCGACGACCTTCACCGGGACCAGGTCCGCCTCGCCCGCGACCGTCTCGAAGTTCGAGTGGTCGAGCCGCCAGAGCGACTTCAGCCGTTCCAGCTTCTCCTCTGCCGTCTCGGCCCGCTCTCGGGCCTCGTCGCGCTCGTGGCGCAGCCGGTCTTTCTCCCGCTCCAGCCGGTCGACCTCGCGGCGCGCGCGCGCTTCCTTGCGCTCCTCCCGGCGGGCCTCGGACAGCTCCTCCTCGTACGCCTCGATCTCTGCCTCCTGCTCTTCGACGGTCTCGCGCAGGTCCTCGACGTGTCCCTCCAGCCGCTCGACGCGCTCGTTCAGGCGCTTGATCTCGCGCTCTTCGTCCGTGAGTTCGCGCGGTTCGTGCTCGGTCGACGCCTCGTCCTCCTCGGGGTCGTCGGTCAGCGCGTCGACGACGACCTCGACCGAGGTTTCCTCGGCCAGCACCCGGCCGACTACTTCGCCGCGGTCGAGTTCCGGCGGGGTCTTGCGGGCGATCCGCGCGAACTGGTCTTCGTGGTCGTCCAGCGCGAACAGCGCGGCCGCCAGCGCGTCCCGCTCGTGGTCGTTGTCGTAGCTCGTCTCGCGGGTGCGGTGGAGTTTCTCGTCGACCGGCAGGTCGCGCTCGGGTGTCCACCCCGCGGCGTCGAAACTCCGGCGGAACCGCTCGACCGTCTCGGGCATCGGCGTCACGTCCGCGGCGACGAGGACGGGTCGGCCGCGCTCTATCAGCCACTCGATCACGTCCGCAGTGTCTCCGGTCCGGGTCGAGTGGTAGTCGAGTACTTCGCCGTCCAGCGAGACGACCGCCGCCGCCGTCGTCGTCCCCGGGTCGATGCCGACGACAACGTGGTCGCGGCGCTTCACCAGCGGCTCGAACTCGATCCCGTCGCGGCGTTCGCGTTCGATCTCCACCCTCGTATCCCCCGACCGTCCCGCCGAGACGGGCAGGTCGGCGGGCGGGGCCTCGACGGTGAAGACGGCGTTTGCGAACCCGCCGTACTTCTCGGTGGCGTCGCGCTCGTAGTCGAGACCGGCGTCGTCGAGCGCCCGTCCGACCTCCCGCGTACGGCGCTTGACGCTCCCGTGGATGCGCCGCGTGTACCGATCCTGACTCCAACCGCCAGACCCCGTCGAGCGCCCCCGCGCGACCTTCACGCGGGTCGTGTCCCCGAACGCCCGGACCGCCTGCCCGACCTTCCGGACCGCCAGCCGCGCGGCGGCCTCGGCCTCGTCCATCGGCGCCTTGCCGTACGGGACGCCGTGGCGGTTCGCGACCCGCGACAGCGACTCGGGCCGCTCTGCCCCGGTCACCTGGACGAGCGTCGTCTCGTCGGGGAGCCACCGGAGAAACCGCACGAGGTCGTCCTTGTCCTCCGCGAGTTCGTAGACGTTGTCCGTCGCGACGTAGGTCGGCTCGTCGCGCTCGATCAGACGGCGGAGCTTCCGGAAGCTCACCACGTCGCGGTCGAGGCGCGCCTCGTCCTCCTCGCCCTCGCCGGCGTCGAGGGCGACCAGCGCGAAGGACGGTGCGTCGCCGCGCACGTCGCCGCTCTGGACGTCGACCCCGAAGACGAGGGCGTCGAACGGACTCCGGGCGGTCACACAGGAGACAGGACCGCGACGGATAAATACCTTCGTCGGGGGGCTGGCGTCCCAGTGGAGCCGTCCGCTCCCGACCGGGACGACCCGACCGCCGACCCGCACCGAGCCCCCGTCGCCCGTGTCCCCGACCTCGATACCGAGTATCGACGGTCGGTCCATCTCGTACCCCTGTTCGACGCGAGCCGCGACCCCGGACTCGCGCTCGCGCGCGAGATACGCGGCGAGACAGCCGTTCGAGGAGCCGGTCGCCGGGTCTTCCGGCACGCCATAGAACGGCGCGAACACCCGCGCCGCGAGGTCGTTCTCGTCTGCTCTGGGCTCCGCACAGAACGCCAGCACGTTCTTCGCCTCCCGGCCGTCGAGGACGGTGACGCCGCGCGGTCGACGTCGGCGAGCTGGTCGCCGGCGTAGCGGCGCTCGGCGGACACGTCCACGAGGTGGACGGGAGCCCCCTCGGCGTCGCTGGAGACCACGGCCGTCTCCCGCGAGCGGTCGGAGAAAAGCGCGACGGACCCGCTCAGGCGTCGGGGAACGGCACGTCGACGACCTGCCCGTCAGCCGCGACGAACGCCTCGGCGTCGCTCCCGAGGTCCGCGACCGCGTCGCGCGCCTCGCGCTCCAGCGGGCTCGCGTCGCTCGCGTACCGTGCCGAGACGTGCGTGAGCGCCAGCCGCCGCGCCCCCGCCCGGGCCGCCAGTTCGCCCGCCTCTCTCGCCGTCGCGTGCCCCGTCGAGCGCGCACGCCCCCGTTCGTCGTCCGCGAACGTCGCGTCGTGGACGAGGAGGTCCGCCCCCGCGCTCGCCTCCTCGACGACGTTCGTCGGCCGCGTGTCGCCGGTGTAGACCAGCCGCCGTCCCGGCCGGGGTGGACCGACGACCTGCTCGGGGTCGATGGTGCGGCCGTCGTCGAGTGTCACCGACTCGCCGGCGTGGAGCCGGCCGTAGACGGGGCCGGGCGGGATGTCGAGTTCCTCTTCGGCCTTCTCGCGGTCGAACCGGCCGGGCCGGTCGTCCTCGACCAGCGCGTAGCCAACCGAGACGGTGCGGTGTTCGGTGCGGAACGCGCGGATCTCGTACCCGTCGGCCGAGAGGGCGGCGCTTCCCGGGGTGACCTCGTTCACCCGGACTGGGAAGTCGGGGTCGTGGCCGGCGGCGTGGACGAGGTCGTGGAGTCGTCCCCGCGTCCCCGGCGGGCCGTGGACCGCGAGCGCCCGCGAGCGCTCGTTGAATCCGAGGGTCTGGACGAGCCCCGGAATCCCGAGGACGTGGTCGCCGTGGAGATGGGTGACGAACACGTGGTCGAGGCCGAACCCGGTGCCGTAGCGCATCATCTGGCGCTGGGTCCCCTCGCCGCAGTCGAAGAGAAACTCGTCGCCCTCCCGCGAGACGTAGACGGCACTCGGGGCGCGCTCGACGGTGGGGACGGCCCCACCGGTCCCGAGGAAGGTGACGCGGAGCGGCATTCGGCGAGACTGTGTGGGCGTCGGGTATATGACCGTCGGCTCGGCGTGCCCCCTCACTCGTTCCGTCCCCGGCGGCGTCGCCGCTCTGTGCGCGAGTCGCTCTGTGCGCGAGTCGCTCTGTGCGCGAGTCGCTCTGCGCGCGAGTCTCTCCCCGCCTCTGTCCCGTAGCCGTTTTGCCTCCCTGTCCCCTCGGTCCGACCGATGGACGGACCGCTGTGGACCGAGCGCCACCCGCCCGACCTCGCCGACCTCCCGCAGGCCGAGGTGCGCGACCGGCTGGAGCGCGCCCGCACGGAGCCGATGAACCTCGTCCTCCACGGCCCCTCCGGCGCGGGCAAGACCGCCGCGGTCCGGGCGCTGGCGCGCGAAGCCCACGAGGACCCCGAGAACGACCTGTTCGAGGTCAACGTCGCGGACTTCTTCGACCGGACGAAGGCGGAGATCCGCGAGGACCCGCGCTTTTCGCCCTTCCTCGCCGGGCGCTCGCGGATGGCGAAACGGGACATGATCAACTACGTCCTGAAGGAGGTGGCGGGCTACGCGCCCGTCTCGGGGTCGTACAAGACGGTCCTGCTCGACAACGCCGAGGCGATCCGCGAGGACTTCCAGCAGGCGCTGCGCCGCGTGATGGAGCGTCACCACCGCACGACGCAGTTCGTGATCGCCACGCGCCAGCCCTCGAAACTGATCCCCCCGATCCGCTCGCGGTGTTTCCCCGTCCCCGTCCGCGCGCCGACGGCCGACGAGACCATCGCGGCGCTCCGGCGGGTTTGCGAGGCCGAAGGCGTCGACTACGACGAGGACGGTCTGGAGTTCGTCGCCGGCTACGCGGGCGGGGACCTCCGCAAGGCGATCCTCGGCGCACAGGCCGCCGCCGTCGACGCCGACGAGGTGACGATGAACGCCGCCCACGCCGCGCTCGGCTCGGTCGGGCGCGACGACGAACTGAAGGGAATTCTGGTCGACGCCCGCGCCGGCGACTTCGACGACGCCCGCGACGCGGCCGAGGACCTGCTCGAGGACGGCTACGACGGCCAGGAACTGCTCCGCGCGCTCCTCCGGGTCGCCCGGACCGAGTACGGCGGCGACGACCTCGCGCGCCTCCACCGCCTCGCGGGCAGGATAGACCTGGACCTCGCGACCGGCACCGACGACGCGCTTCACCTCGCGCACCTGCTCGCGGAGTGGGGCGACCCCGGCCCGCAGACGGAGGCAGGGGCGTGACGCGCCCGCTCGTCCCCGGGCTCGCCCCCGGCGCCGGCCGTAGCGCCGCGCCGCTCTTTGCCGCCGCCGTCCTCGCGCTCTCCGTCGCGCCGCCGCTCGCGCCCCTCCTCGCGCTCGCCGGCTGGGCGGTCCTCCTCTTCTACCGCGACCCCGAACGCGCCGTCCCCGCGGGCGGCGTCCTCGCGCCCGCGGACGGCGTCGTCTCGGTCGTCCGCGAGGAGGGCGACCGCGTCCGCGTCGGGACCTACATGAACGTCCTGAACGTCCACGTCACCCGCGCGCCGGTCGCGGGCGCGGTGGCGAGCGCCGACCACCACGACGGCGGACACCTCCCCGCGTTCTCGAAGGACTCGGAGCGCAACGAGCGGGTCGAACTCGACCTCGGTGCGGCCGAGGTCACCCTGATCGCCGGGGCGGTCGCACGCCGGATCACGCCGTACGTCGACGTCGGCGACGACGTCGACCGTGGCGACCGGATCGGTCACATCGCGTTCGGCTCGCGCGTCGACGTCCTCCTGCCGCCAGAGATAGACCGGGACGACCTCTACGTCGAGGAGGGCGACACGATGCTCGCCGGCGAGACGCCGCTCGCGCCGCCCCAGTAACGCCGCTCTCGTCGTCTCCGTCGCGCCCCCGCCCCGGAAAGCGGCGGTCGAGGTCCCGCGTTCCTGACTCCCGCGTGGCGCTCACTCGGTCGCTGTCGCTCCCTGGTCCCGTCTGTCGTCCCGCCTCGCGGGACCTCCGTTCGCTCGTTCGCGCTCCGCGTCGAGTACGTGAACGTGCCGCACCAGCGACCGGTGGACCCGCCGCTCGTGGCGCGCACCGACCGTCCAGCCGGCCTCGCGCGCGGCGGCTTCGAGCGACTCGTCGGCCACCACGACGGCCCGGGGTGCGACCCGGCGCGCCTCCCGGAGCGCTCCCGCGACGAGGGTCGCGAGGTCGCCGACGACCTTCGACTGCCGGCCGTACGGCGCGTCGAAGACGACGGCGTCACACGAGTCGTCGGCGAGGGGGAGCGCGGTCGCGTCGCCGCGGCAGAGCAGGACCCCGTCGTCGACGTAGGCCCGGCAGTTCTCCCGCGCGCCACGGACCATCTTCGCCTGCGCGTCGACTCCGACGGCCTCGGCGCCGACCAGCCCCGCCTCGATCAGGGTCCCCCCGGTGCCACACATCGGGTCGAGGACGGTGGCACCGGGCCGCGCGCCCGCGACGTTCACCAGCGCCCGGGCGTCGAGCGGGTCCATCCCGCCGGGCTGGAAGAACGGCCGCTCCGTCGGCCGCCGCGCGCCGTACCCGCCGTCCCGGGTCGCGACCTGCCAGCCGACCAGACACGTACCGCCCGCGAACGCCGCGCGCAGGACGTTGTCGGGGCAGTCGAGGTCGACCTCGTGGCCCCCCTCGACGAGCGCCCGCCCGAGTTCGCGCTCGGCGGCCTGCGTGTCCACGCCCGCACTCTTCCGCACGTCGCGTGCGCGGACGGCGACGGTCCCCTCGACGCGCGTTGCGGCCTCGACGACGGCGCGGGCGCTCGCAACCGTGGCGTCGGTGCGCCCGACCAGCCGCGAGACGGCGCGGGTGTAGGCGAGACGCGGCGCGCGCCCGGCGTCGACGGCAGGCGCTGTCGCGAGTCCGGGCGCGACGACGGCCGCGTCGGGCGCGACGCTCCGGGCCTCGAGGGCCGCGAAGGCGTCGTCCTCGCCGCCGAGTTCCAGCGCGTACACGCCCGGGGCCTCGACGCGGACGCCGAAAGCGGTTCCGAAGCGCTCAACCCCCCGTCGCTCCACCTCTCTTCGTGCTCCTCCAGACGGTCCCGGTCGCGGGCACCTTCCTCTCGCTCGCGCTGTTTCTCTCGGTCACGGCCCACCTCGCGGCGCGGAACGTCCTCGGCGACGTCCGCGCGCGGCTGGCGCTGACCGTCGGCCCGGGACCGGCGGCGGTGGCGGTGACGGGCGCGGCGCTGTCGCTCACGCCCGCCCTCACGGTGCCGCTCGCGGTCATCCTCGACGCCGTCCTCGTCCGGCGGGCCTACGGGTTAGAGCGCCGGCTCACCGCCTACGTCACGGCGATTCACGCGGTCGTGAGCGTCATCTTCGGGGCGATGGTGGTCGCGGGATTCTTGCTCCTCCGCACCGCACCCGGGTAGTGTGACGCCGCTCGCGCTCGTCTGGAACGGGACGGAACGGCGGCTCCGCGCCCCGGTCCGGGTCGTCCTCGCCGCCCTCGTTGCTCTCCTCCTCACCGTCGGCCTCGGACTGGCGCTCTCTACCGTCGCGCCGCTGCCTGCCGCCCGGGTCGGCGGCGTCCTCGTCTCGTCGACGGTGACCGCCGTCGCGGTCGGCCTGACCTGTCTCGTCGCGGCCTACGCCCTCGACCGACGGCGGCTCCGCGACTACGGACTCTCGCCCGACCCCGACTGGGTCGTCGACCTCGTCGCCGGGGTCGTCCTCGGGCTACTCCTGATGGCCGGCATCACCGTCGTCTCGCTCGCGGCCGGGTTGGCGACCGTCGAAGGGACGTTCCGTGCGGCTGGCAGGCTCTCGTTCCCGGCCGCCTTCCTCGTCGTGACGCTCGCGTTCGTCGCCGTCTCGGTCGGCGAGGAACTCGCGCTCCGGGGGTACCTCCTGACGAACCTCGCGGAGGGGCTGCGCGGGTTCGGCGAGCGGCCGGCGCTCGCGCTCGCGACGCTCGGCTCCGCCGCCGTCTTCGGCGCCCTCCACGCGACGAACCCCAACGCGACGGCCGTGAGCGTCCTCGGCGTGGGGCTGGGGGGCGTGATGCTCGGCCTCGGCTACGTCCTCACCGGGCGGCTGGCGCTCCCGGTCGGCCTCCACTTCTCGTGGAACCTCGCGCAGGGCCCGATCTTTGGCTTTCCCGTCTCCGGGCTCGACCTCGGGGTGTCGGTGCTCGTACTCGACGTGAGCGGCCCCGCGCAGGTGACGGGGGGTGCGTTCGGCCCGGAGGCGGGGCTGCTCGGCGCCGCCGCGATCGTCGTGGGCACGGCGCTGATCGTCGGCTACGCCCGGACCCGGGGCCGTGCGGACCGCTCGGCCGTCGTCGTCCCCGACCTCCGCTGGTGGTCGTGGGACGCGCGAGACGGCGCGCCCGACCCGCGGCTCGCCGGCGTCGACGACGCGCCGGGGAGTGAGCCGTCCCGCGCGAGGAGCGAGGAGTGACTACTCGACGAGCCGCTCGATCTCGGTGACCAGGATACCGCTCGCGCCGACCTCCTTCAGGTCCGCGACCGTCTCGTACACCTGCCGCTCGTCGACGACGGCGTGGACCGCCACCCGCTCGTCGCCGTTCTCGGCGGGTTCGACATCCATCACCGTCGGGCCGCCGAGTCCGGGGATCACGTCGCGCACGTCGTCGAGGCGCTCCTCGGGCGCATTCATCATCAGGTACCGCTTGCCGTCGGCCGCGAGGACGGACGAGAGCGCGGTGACGAGACGCTCGACGGCCTCGGTCTCGGCCGCGTCGGGTCGGGCGAACAGGCCGACGGAGGACTCGAGGACAGTGTCGACCACGGCGAGGCGGTTGACCGCGAGGGTCGTCCCCGTCGAGGTGATGTCGACGATCGCGTCGGCCATGTCGACGTGGGGCGTGAGTTCCGTGGCGCCCGTCACCTCGACGATCTCGGGGTCGAGGCCGCGGTCCGCGAAGTACGACCGGGTGACACGGGGGAACTCGGTTGCGACCGTCCCGTCCCCGAGGTCTGCGGGCGCCGTGATCGAGCCGTCTTCGGGCGCGGCGAGGACCAGCCGACACCGTCCGAACTCGAGGTCGAGCAGTTCGACGAGGTCCGTCCCGGACTCGGCCTCCTGGTCGCGACCGGTGATCCCCGCGTCAGCGGCGCCGTCAGCGACGTACTCCGGGATGTCGGCCGCGCGCGCGAAGATGAGCGAGACGTCCGGGTCGACCGTGTCCGCGTACAGTTTCCGGTCTGCGCCGTTCTCGACGTGGAGCCCCGCACGTTCGAGCAGCGCGACCGTCGGGTCGTGGAGCCGGCCCTTGTTCGGGACTGCGAGGCGCATACGCGGGCCCTCACGGGCGGCGCACTTGCGTCTGTCCTTCCCGCCGCGCCGAGGGTGAGAGTCTTACGCGCGCGCCACGACACGCCCTTCGTGACCGAACTCCTCGTCCACGGCGGCCGCGTCCTCCGGCCGGACCTGACCGTCGAGCGCGCGGACGTCCTCGTCGACCGCGAGGCAGGACGGATCGTCGACGTCGGCCCCGACCTCGCGGCGTCGCCCGCCGAGCGCCTCGATGCGACCGACGCCCTCGTGATTCCCGGCCTCGTCAACGCCCACACGCACGTCGCGATGACGCTCCTCCGGGGCTACGCCGACGACAAGCCCCTGGAGACCTGGCTCCGCGAGGAGATCTGGCCCGTCGAGGCCGAACTGACCGACGGCGACGTCTACGCCGGCGCCCGCCTCGGCCTCGTCGAGATGATCCGGAGCGGCACGACCCTCCTCTCCGATATGTACTTCCAGATGGGGGAGGTCTGCGAGGCCGTCGACGAGGCCGGCGTCCGCGCCCGTCTCGGCCGCGGCGCAGTGACTGTCGGGCTGGACGACGAGGCGGCACGCGAGGAGGTGACGGCGACCGTCGAGGCGGCGCGCGCGCTCGACGGCCGCGCAGACGGCCGGGTCCGGGGCGCGGTCTGTCCTCACAGCCTCACGACCGTCGACGAGGAGCGCCTCGCACAGGCGGCGAGGGGCGCGCGCGAGGCTGACCTGCCGCTGCACTACCACGCCAACGAGACGCCCGACGAGGTGCGCCCCTACGAGGACCGCGGGGTCCGCCCGCTGGCGTGGGCCAGCGACGAGGGGCTCCTCGAGGCCGGCGACCTCCTCGCGCACTGTGTCCACGTCGACGACACGGAGGTCGACCTGCTCGCCGGGTCGGACGCGAGCGTCCTCCACTGCCCGGCGTCGAACGCGAAGCTCGCCTCGGGGATCGCGCCCGTCCAGCAGATGCGCGACGCGGGCGTCCGTGTCGCGGTCGGCACCGACGGCCCGGCGTCGAACAACGACCTCGACCTCTTCGACGAGGCCCGCGACGCCGCGATGGTGGGGAAACTGGACGCGCGCGACGCGACCGCCGTCCCGGCCGCGGCGGTCGTCGAGATGGCGACCGCCGCCGGCGCCGACGCCCTCGGCTTCGACGCGGGCCGGATCGAGGCGGGTCGGCTCGCCGACCTCGCCGTCGTCGACCTCGCCGCACCCCACCTCGTCCCCGACCACGACCTCGTCTCGCATCTCGCGTACGCCGCCCGGGGGTCGGACGTGCGCCACACGGTCTGTGACGGTCGGGTGCTGATGCGCGACCGCGAGGTACTGACCGTCGACGAGACGGCGGCCGTCGGCGAGGCGCGCGAACGCGCCCGGGCGCTGGTCGCGCGCGCCGGGTGACACAAGTCGGCGCTTTCGCCTCCGGGCGTTACATCCCCCTCGGCCACCAGTACCCTCACGTGCGACGACGACGACTCCTCGCGGCGCTCTCGGGCATCACCGTCGGAACCGCCGGGTGTGTCGGGTCCTCCGCCAGGCCCGCACAGACGACGGCGGACGAGGGCCCGCTCCGGATCACCGACGAGTCGTTCACCGCGGGCGACGGCTCGTGTACCGCCGGCGAGGGTGAGAGCGAGGGCAGGGCCGACGTGTCGTTCGAGGCCGAGACGGTCCGGGTCGACGGCCGCCTCGTGACGCCGACGCCGTGTCACGGCGCGGCGCTCGACGCGACGACACTCGACGGGTCGACGCTCGTCGTCGCCGTCCGGACGACCGACCCGGCGGCCGGGGCCTGTGTCCAGTGTCTCGGCGAGATCCCCTACGACCTGACCGTCCGCTTCACCGGCGGGCTCCCGGAGGCGGTCCGGGTCGAGCACGACGGCGAGACGGTCGCGACGGTACGGCGGTGAGGGGCCCCGCGGCACGGCTGCTCCGCCCGCGCCACGCGACCGCTGGCGTCTTGTGGCTGCCCACCTCACGCTGTGTATGGACACGATCACGGCGCGTCTCGACGACCCCGAGAGCGCGCGCGAGGCCGGCGACCGAAAGCTCGACTGGGCGCGCGAACACATGCCGATTCTCGCCGCCCTGCGCGAGCGCTTCGCGGCGGAGCGCCCGCTCGACGGCGAGCGGGTGGGGATGGCGATGCACGTCGAGGCGAAAACCGGGGTCCTGGTCGAACTCCTCGCCGTCGCCGGCGCCGAGGTGGCGATCACCGGGTGTAACCCCCTCTCGACGCAGGACGACGTGAGCGCGGCGCTCGACGCGAACGACCGGATCACCTCCTTCGCGCGCCACGACGTCGACGACGAGGCGTACTACGGCGCGATGGACGCGGTGGCGCGGTTCGAGCCGACGATCACCGTCGACGACGGCTGCGACCTCGTGACGCTCGTCCACGACGAGTATCCCGACCTGATCGAGACCATCGTCGGCGGCTGCGAGGAGACGACCACGGGTGTCCACCGCCTGCGCGCGATGGCCGAGGACGGTGCGCTCCGGTATCCGGTGTTCGCCGTCAACGACACCCCGACCAAGCGGCTATTCGACAACGTTCACGGCACCGGCGAGAGCGTGCTGACGAACGTCGCGATGACGACCAACCTCACGATAGCGGGCAAGACGGTCGTCGTCGCGGGCTACGGCCACTGCGGGCGCGGCGTCGCGCGGAAGGCCGAGGGGCTGGACGCCCACGTCGTCGTGACCGAGGTCGACCCCCGGAAGGCACTGGAGGCGCACATGGACGGTCACGAGGTGATGCCCATGGCCGAGGCCGCCGCCGAGGGCGACCTGTTCGTCACGACGACTGGCAACCGGGACGTGATCGTCGACGAGCATTTCGACGTGATGAGCGACGGCGCGATCCTCTGTAACGCCGGCCACTTCGACGTCGAGGTGGACGTGGACGCGCTGGGAGACCGCGCGGTCGCCCGACGCGAGGTCAGGCCCGGCGTCGAGGAGTTCGAACTGGCCGACGGGCGGCGGCTCCACCTCCTCGCCGAGGGGCGACTCGTGAACCTCGCCGGCCCGCTCTCGATGGGTCACCCCGCCGAGGTGATGGACCAGAGCTTCGCGGTGCAGGCGCTCTGCGTGACCGAACTGGCCGCGCGCGACCTCGACCCGGGGGTCCACGACGTGCCCGACGCGGTCGACCGCGAGGTCGCCCGGGTGAAGCTCGACGCGGAAGGGGTCGACCACGACAGCCTCACCGACCGGCAGGAGGCGTACCTCGGCTCGTGGCAGCACGGGACGTGAGACAGGCCCGCCCGGGTCCGAGCGGCGGCGCTTAAGCCCCGCCCGTCCCACCACGCCCCATGAGCGCGAACCGAAAGGGCGACCGACGCGAGCGAGAGCTGGTCAACCTGCTCGACGAGGCCGGCTTCGCGGTGATGCGCGCGCCCGCCTCCGGGAGCGCGACGGAGCGCGACCTGCCGGACGTGCTGGCCGGCGACGGCGAGCGCTTCTTCGCCATCGAGGCGAAGTCGTCGTCCGGCAAGCCCATCTATCTCGACGGCGAGGAGGTGGAGTCGCTGCTCTTCTTCTCGCGGAACTTCGGCGCGAAGGCGCGCGTCGCCGTCCGGTTCGACCGCGAGGAGTGGTATTTCTTCCACCCCGGCGACCTCTACACGACCGACGGCGGCAACTACAGGGTGAAACGAGAGACGGCGCTCGCCGAGGGCGCAGACCTCGCGGAACTGACCGGCGCCTCGGAGCGGACGACCCTCGACGACCACTAACCGCCGACCGGGTCGACGGGGACCAGCCGCGAGACGGGGAAGTTGTAGCGCCGGCCGGCCGCGACGCCCTCGCCGGGGCGGAGGCTGTCGAGGTAGACCGCCCGCACCACGGGTTCGTGCCCGCCGTAGTCGGCGTTCGTCGCGAAATCAGACACCAGCCGACCGTCGCGGACGCGGGTCTCGTCCGCGCGGTCGCCCGGTCCGCTCACGACTATCAGCGTCCCCCCGCGAACGCGGTCGCGCACGAGGTCGCCGGGCCGGCGCTCGTGTGTCTCACAGAGGTTCGGGCCGGGGTCGTGAAACGGAACGAACAGCCGCCGGCCACAGACGGCGCAGGCGCTCGCCCGGCGGTCGGGCGCGGGGACTCGGCCCTCGGTCACGTCGATGGCGACCCGGCGGAGGTGTTTGCAGGTCGCGCCGCGGACCGCGTGGTCGGGACAGGTACACTCGCGGGCGTCGAGGTCGACGACGTAGGTGCCGCCTTCGGTTTCGACGACGTAGCGGCCGTCGCGCAGGGGCCGGACTGTCATCGGTTCCGCCCGGGCGCGGCTCGCACGGTCGTCGTCGAGGTCGGGAGGAGCCATCTCGCCTCGCGTCGACGTACGGTCCGGAGAGCTATGACCCTTCCTTTCGGGTGGAACGGCCACGCGGCGCCCCATCGAAGTCCTTTTGCCCCGACCGGCGCTCGGCGGAGATATGGAACTGGAGGAGGGGATGCCCCGGAAGATCGGGCTCTCCGTCGGCGTCGTCCTCGTGTTTATCGCCGGCTTCGTCTGGATCGGGCTCCAGTTCAACGACAACGGCCTGAGCGAGACGGGCGGGCTGGCGATGGTCGCCGCCGTGGTGCTCTTTATTCTCGCGTTCGGGGCCGTCGGCCTCCTGCTGAACGACTAGTCCGTCGCCTCGGGGTAGTACGCGAGCGGGTGCGCGACCCGCTCGCAGACCTCGTCCGTGTTCACGCAGTCGCCCTGTGCGTCCATCGTCTCGCAGGAGGGCATCGGGTACTGCGAGCCGTCGCCGTCCGCGAGAACGGTCACGGGGAACTCGACTGCGGCCGCCGGGAGCCCCGTCTCCGCCGCCACTCGCTCCTCGTCCATCCCGAGGTCGACGAGGAAGGCGACGAGCGCGAACCGCGAGCGCGGCGGGAGGTCCTCGCCGTCACGGGCCCGGCCGAGCAGCGCCTCGATACACGGCGGGAACGCGCTCTCGTCGACCCGCCCGGTCTCGACGCGGGGCGTGCGGTCCGCGAGCAGGGTGCGGAGCCGGGTCACCTCCTCGGACAGCGCGTCCGCGAGCGTCTCGCCCGCCTCGCCGCCGACCGGGATGGGGAGCCCCTCGGCCACCCGCGCCCTGATGCGCTCTTCCAGCAGTTCGAACAGTTCGGCGCGCTCGACCGGCACCCGGCCGTCGGCGAGCGCGCGGTTGACCAGCCGCCAGCGCTCGCCCGCGGTCGGGTCGGAGAGCCGGAGGTAGACGCCGACGTCGACGCCGAACCGGTCGTCGTCGCGGTCGTTCACGGCGCCGGCCACGCCGAACTCCCGGAGCGCGTCGGACAGCGAGAGCGCCCCGGACTCGACGGTCTGCAGGTCCGGGCCGTCCGCCTCGGCGTCGGCCTCCAGTCGCGCGCGGGCGGTCGCGGCCTCGGCGACGGCGTACTTCCGGGTCGCGGCGTCGTCGTCGAGCAGGGAGACGAGGACGCGCGCCACCGGGTACGAGAGGAGTTCGTCGCGTGGCCGCCAGCGCTCCGGCTCCTCGGCGTCGACCTCCCCCGCCATGAGCGCGCGCTCGACGCGCTCTGCCCCCCGCTCGACCGCGGGGGCGTCGGCGCGGGCGAGTTCCGCCGGCGCCACCGAGAGCGCCGCGACGGCCTCGCGCGCCCCCGAGAGGAACGGATAGCGGGCGTGGCGCGGGTCGACCTCGGGCATCGTTCCGCGGTGGGGGGCGGGGCGCGAAAAGGGTGGCGGGGGCGTGGCGCGAACGGCGTGAGCGCCACGATGCCGAGCGCGGTGACGGAGGACCCGCGCGAGGGGAGGAGACACGTGACGCCGAGCGAAGGAGTGAGCGAGGGGTCACGAGGCGAAGC
>JBDGTD010000061.1:0-15412 GCA_042217165.1 Haloferacaceae archaeon
TACGTCCCGTGTGTTCGAGTCGGACGAACGGGCGCTGTCGCCGGCCGTCGGTGTCGTCCTCCTCGTGGCGATCACGCTGCTGATGGGCGTCAGTATCGCGTGGTCGGTCGGCGCCGAACTGTCCCGGGAGCAGGCCGAGGGGGTGACCGACGGATCGCTCGCGAGTCCCGCCGGCGTCCAGCCGGTCGAGAGCGAGGTCATCTACCCGCTCGACGACTCGGCGGGCGCCGTCACGACCCACGTGGTCGTCCTCCCGATCACCGGTGACAACGTCGGCAACTCGCTCAACAGCGTGACGGTGTCGTACACCGCCGCCAACGCGTCGGGGGCCGGCGCCGGCGACATCGTACTCGCGGGGTTCGACGACGACGGCGACGGCCAGATCGAGACAGACTGGCGCGGCGACGTCGAGGACGACGACGTCGGACCGAAAAACGACGGCCAGACGTTCGTCGTCGAGGTCACCGGAAACTACGACCTCACCGACGACCACCGGCTCGTGCTGGCCGTCCGGAGCGTCGAGAACCCCGCGAGCGGCGGCTCCTACGCCGTCTCGGTCACGGTCAACGACGAGCAGACGTACGCCGGAACGCTGGCGATCGGCTGACGAGTACCAGTTTCACTCCGGTCACGAAGCGCCTTTGACGCCGCCGGGGGTACGAGGGGCCGTGATACGCCTGCTCCACACCGCGGACACCCACCTCGGCTACCGGCAGTACCACTCGCCGGAGCGACGGGACGACTTCATGCGGGCGTTCGAGCGCGTGATAGACGACGCCGTCGACGCGGACGTCGACGCGGTGGTTCACGCCGGTGACCTCTACCACGACCGCCGGCCCGACCTCCCCGACCTCGTGGGCACCGTCGAGGCGCTCTCCCGGCTCCGCGACGCCTCGATCCCCTTTCTCGCCGTCGTCGGCAACCACGAGTCGACCCGTCACGGCCAGTGGCTCGACGTGTTCGAGCGCCTCGACCTGGCCGAGCGGCTCGGCCGCGAGCCCCGCCGCGTCGGCGACGCCGCCCTCTACGGCCTCGACCACGTTCCTCGCGCGCAGCGCGACGACCTCGACTACGACTTCGCCTCTCACGACGCCCCCCACGCCCTCCTGGTCGCCCACGGCCTCTTTACCCCCTTCGCGCACGCCGACTGGGAGACAGAGGCGGTGCTCTCGCGCTCGTCCGTGCCCTTCGACGCCCTCCTCCTCGGCGACAACCACGAGCCGGGGGTCGAACGGGTGGGCGACCGTGACGTCTGGGCGACCTACCCCGGGTCGACCGAGCGCGCGAGCGCCAGCGAACGCACGGGTCGCGGCTACAACCTCGTCGACGTCGACGGTGACGAGGCCGGCCCGGCGGGGGTGACGATCCGGCGGCGCGCGCTCGACACCCGCTCGTTCGTCTTCGTAGACGTCGAACTGGCGCCCGGCGAGGGCGTCGACCGGGTGCGCGAGCGCGTCCGCCAGCACGACCTGACCGACGCCGTCGTGATAGTGCGCGTCGAGGGCGACGGCGAGCCGATCGCCCCCGCCGCCGTCGAGGAGGCGGCGCAGGACGCCGGCGCGATGATCGCCCGGGTCACGGACGGCCGGGAGATCGAGGACGAGGCCGAGACGCCCGACGTCTCCTTTGCCGACCCCGACGAGGCGGTTCGCGAGCGGGTGCGCGAGGCGGGCCTGTCGCCCGCCGGCGCGGATATCGACCGGACGGTTCGGGCGCCGGACGTGGCGGACTCGAACGTCCGCGAGCGCGTGAAGCGGGGGGTGGAGCGCCGACTCGAGGATGGACTGGACGCGTTCGAGGGCGTCGTGGACGACGGCGACGTCGGACGCGGAGACGCGACGGAGGCGGGCAGCGACACGAGTGCGGACACAGACGAGTCCGGCGTGCCCGCCGAGGCGACCGGGCGTGACGACGACCCCGACGACCGACCGGCCGGAGAGAGAGACGAGGCGTCGCCCGCGCCGGACGACGGCGACGGCTCGCAGGTCACGATGGAGGACTTCTCGTGAGGGTCGAGCGCGTCGCCCTCCGGAACTTCAAGCCCTACGGCGAGGGAGCGGTGACCTTCGAGCCGGGCGTGACGGTCGTCCACGGGGTCAACGGGAGCGGGAAATCCTCGCTCCTCGAGGCCGTCTTCTTCGCGCTCTACGGGTCGAGCGCGCTCGACGCCGGGACGACCCTGGCGGATCTCGTGCGCAACGGCGAGGACGAGACGGAGGTCGAACTGACGTTCACCCACGAGGAGGCGAGCTACCGGATCGACCGCCGGCTCCGGCGCTACGACGACCGGGTCGACCACGACTGCGAGCTGACGGGACCGGACGTCGCGGTCGCGGGCGCCGCCGACGTCGAGGCGTTCGTCACGGACCTCCTGCGGATGGACGCGGACGCCTTCGTCAACTGCGCGTACGTCCGGCAGGGCGAGGTGAACAAGCTCATCGAGGCCAGCCCGCGCGAGCGCCGCGCGACCATCGACGACCTGCTCCAGCTCGGGACGCTGGAGGAGTACCGCGAGCGGGCGGGCGACGCGCGCCTCGGCGTCGAGGACGTGCTGAGCGAGTGGCGCGGCCGGCTCGACGGGAAACGCGAGGACCTCGAGTCGGCCGAGGCCGAGGAGCCCCACGAGCGGGTGAACGACCTGGAGACGGAACTCTCGGAGGTCGAGGCCGAGATCGAGCGGTTCGAGGACCAGCGCGAGAGCGCGCGCGAGACGCTCGCGGACGCAGAGCGCGTCCTCGAGGAGTCCGCCGAGCGCCGCGAGGAACTGGAGACGGTCGAGGCCGACATCGAGGAACTGGAGGAGACGATCGCGGAGGCGGAGGCCGACCGGGAGTCGCTCGCCGACGCGGCCCGGTCGGCCGACGAGCGCGCCGAGGAACACGCCGAGCGGGTCGAGAGCCTGCTCGCGGAGACGGCCCTCGACGAGGCGGACCCGGACCGGATCGCGGAGCGTCGCGCCGCGGTCGAGTCGGAGCGCGGCGACCTCCGGAGCGAGATCGGCGCGCTCGGCGAGGAGATCGAGTCGCTCGGCGAGGAGGCCGAGCGCCACGAACGGGCGGCGACGGAGCGCCACGACGACGCCGAGGCCCGCCGCGCGGAGGCCGAGTCGCGCAGGGAGGCCGCCGTCGAGGCGCGCGAGCGGGTCGAGGAACTCGCCACGGAGGTCGAGGACCTGGAGACGGCGCGCGACGAGGCCCGCGAGGTGTTCGCGGACGCGCCGGTCGACCCCTCCGAGGCAGAGGCCCACCGCGACGAGGCCCGCGCCGAACTCGAGAGCGCGCGCGAAGCCCGCGCGGAGCGCCGAACGGAGCTGAGCAGCGCCCGCGAGCGCGTCGCCGAGGCCGAGCGGCTGGTCGAAGAGGGCAACTGTCCCGAGTGCGGGCAGCCGGTCGAGGGCTCGCCACACGTCGACGCGCTCGACGAGCGGCGGGCGCGCGTCGCCGAACTGGAGGCGGCGGTCGCGGACGCGGAGGAGCGCGTTGAGGCGGCCGAGTCTGCCCTCGACGACGCGGAGGAACTGGTCGCGGCGGCCGACCGGGTCGACCGGCTCGCGGACCGGCTCGAGGGGAAACGCGAGACGCTCGCGAGCGAACGCGAGCGGGCGACAGCGGCCGAGTCCCGCGCCGCGGAGCTGGCGCGGGAGGCCGACGGGCTGGTCCGCGAGGCCGCCGAGCACGAGCGGGCGGCACGGGACGCCCGCGAGCGGGCCGCGGAGACCCGAGCGCGCCTCGGCGCGCTCAACGGCGAGTGTCGCGACCTCACGGCCCGGATCGAGCGGCTCGACGACCTCACAGAGGCCGTCGAGGCCCGCGAGACGGCCCGTGAGGAGGCCGAGCGCCTGCGCGAGGACCGCGCGGACCTCGCCGAGGTGAACGACGAGCGCCGCGACCGGCTCGCGGACCTGCGCGAGCGCCGCACGAGGCTCAGCGAAGCGGTCGACGAGGAGCGCGTCGAGGCGGCGCGCGAGCGGAAGGCGAACGCCGAGACGTACCTGGAGAGAGTCGAGCCGAAGCTCGCGGCGCTGAACGACCGGCGAGACGAGGTGCGCGACCGGCTCGCGACCGCGCGCGACGCCGTCGACCGGATCGAGCGTCTCCGCACGGAGGTCGCGGAGCTGGAGGAGCGCGTCGCGGCGCTCGAGTCGCTCCACGAGGAGGCCGCGGAGCTGGAACGGCTGTACGGCGACCTCCGTGCGGAGTTGCGCCAGCGCAACGTCGCGACGCTCGAGCGAATGTTGAACGAGACGTTCTCGCTCGTCTACGAGAACGACGCCTACGCCCGGATCGAACTCGACGACGACTACGAACTGGCCGTCGTCCAGAAGGACGGCGAGACGCTCGCGCCCGACCAGCTCTCGGGCGGCGAGCGCGCGCTGTTCAACCTCTCCCTGCGCTGTGCGATCTACCGCCTGCTCGCGGAGGGCATCGACGGCGCGGCGCCGATGCCGCCGCTCATCCTCGACGAGCCGACCGTCTTCCTCGACGCCGGGCACGTCTCGAAGCTCACCGACCTCGTCGGGGAGATGCGGAGCCTCGGGGTCGCCCAGACGGTGATCGTGAGCCACGACGAGGCGCTGCTCGACGCGGCAGAGGCACGGGTGACAGTCGAGAAGGACCCGACGACGAACCGCTCGACGGTCCGGCGCGAGCCGGGGGCGGGCCGCGCGGTCGACGCCGTCGCCGACGCGGACGACTAGCGCAGCCGGTCGAGCGCTTTCCGGCCGGCGTCGGTGAGCCCGTAGCCCCGGCGACCGTCGACTGCCACCTCCTCCAGCAGCCCGGCGGCGCGGAACTCCGCCACCGTCCCGTGGAGGTCCGACTCACAGAGGTCTGTCTCGTCCATGAGCGCGCGGACCGAGCGCGGTCCCGAGGCGTCGAGGTGACAGAGCAGGCCGAGCGCGCGGTCGTCCCGGACCGCCAAGACGAGCCGTCGCGCGTCGGCGTCGAGGGCGCGCGCCGCCGTCTCGAGCGGCGCGGCGTCGTCTACTGTCGTCACGTCCGCGGGGTCGACGTACCGCTCTGCGCCGCTCTCCGGGTCGCGCACCAGCCACGACTCGGCGGAGCGCTTGACGACCAGCAGCCGGCGCCCGGACTCGTCCTCGACGGTTCGCACGGTCGGCGGTGGGGCGCGGGGGCGGTTAGGCGTTGTTGTGGGCGTCCGCGTCGCTCGACTCCGCCTCCCCGGCGCCGTCGTCCTCCGACCCCGTCGCACGACGCTTCTCGAATCCACGGATCGTCCGGACCAGGGCGAGGGCCGCGAACAGGCCAGCGAGGACGGCGGCGCCGCCGACCTGCCACTGGCCCCGGAAGAAGACGAGCAGCAGTCCAACGGCGGGCGCGCCGAGGGCGACGTTCGCGAGGACGACGCTCGCCCACCACGTCGTAGCGAGGTCCCGGTCGACGTTCTCGGGGTCCGGAACCGACACGCGCGGCCCGAGGTCGTGTTCCGGCGAGCCGAACTGGTCCGCGGGGTCGTACTCGGAGCCGAACGGCTCCTCGGGGTTCGGCGTCCGTGCGTCGTCGGAACTGTCGCCCACCCGCGTCGGTCGGGGCGGAGAATAAAAAAGTGAGTCGCTCAGGTCGCCTCGGTGAGGTCGACGGCGTCGCTCGCCTCCACCCACGCGAACGGGTCCTCGGCGTCGTGAAGCACGACGCCGTCGTCCACCTCGTACGCCTCGACCGTGCTGGTCCCAGGCCGTCCCTGTCCGTGGCGCCCCTCCACGGCGGTCGCGTCGTCGCTCGGTGACATGAGCGTGCGAAGGACTGACACACATATATGCTTTCCGTCCGCTTACCAGCAGCGAGAACGGGCCGATGCCGAAGCGTTTAGGACGAACCTGCCAAAGAGGCGGCCATGAGCGATCAGGCCTCCTTCGGAGACTTCACGGGCGACGAGGACGAGGACCGTCCGCCCGGGGAGGCCGCGGCGGTGGCGGGCAACGGCAGCGGGGCCGAGAACGCCGCGGTGGTGACCGACGACTCGCGCTACCCGGCCGCCGAGGGGACGCTGCGGATGGCAGTCACGCAGGTGGACTACACCGTCGAGGGCCGGGGTGACGAGGAGTACCCCGTCGTCCACGTGTTCGGGCGCACGTCCGACGGGACGCGCGAACACGTCCGGGTGCTGGAGTTCGAGCCGTACTTCTACACGCCGACCGACGAACTGACCGAGGACCCCGTCGAGGCGTACGGGTCGGTGCTGGACGCGAGAGAGACCGGCCCCGACGGCGAGCCGTTCGAATCGATCCGGGGCGAGAAACTGACCAAGATCGTCACCCGCACGCCGCGGGACGTCGGGTCGATCCGCGACGACTTCCAGACGACCTACGAGGCGGACATCCTGTTTCCCAACCGCTTTCTCATCGACAAGGGGGTCGGCGGCGGCGTCGCGGTGCCCGAGCGCCGCCTCGACGACGGCCGTCTCCAGGTCCACCACCGCGAGGTCGACCCGGCCGAGGTGGACGCCGACCTGCGGGTCAACACGTTCGACATCGAGGTCGACGACCGCAGCGGCTTCCCCGAGGACGGCGAGGAACCCATCGTCTGCCTGACGAGCCACGACTCCTACGAGGACGAGTACGTGGCGTGGCTGTTCGAGGCCCCGGAGGGTGGCGCGCCGGTTCCGGCCGCGCTCGACGGCTACGAGCAGATCGACGGCGACGCGGACGTAGACCTGCGGACGTTCGAGCGCGAAGACGAGATGCTCGACGCGTTCGTCGCGTATATCGAGGAGACCGACCCCGACGTGCTGACGGGGTGGAACTGTCTGCCCGCGGATAGCGAAATCCAGATGGGCGACGGGACGACGCGGGAGATCCAAGCGATCGAGCCGGGCGACGTCGTAGTCGGGGCCACGGAGCAGACGCCGGCGACTGCGACAGTCACGAACAAATGGCGTAGCGAAACCGAGATCCTTGAGTTCGATCTCGCCGACGGGACGACGCTCCGAAGCTCGGCCGACCACCGGATCATGGCCGGCAACGACGAGACGGTCGACTGGACGGAGGGAGGAGCGATCGAGCCAGGTGATTACGTCGTGAAGCCGCGGACGCTGCCCGTCGACGAACCTACGGTTCCGACGCTCGCCGAACTCGTTCCGCTCGCGAACCAGCGGTTCGCAGACGAGAGCGCCGCGAAGCGGTTCAAAGAGCAACTTCCGCGGGGAGCGATCGGCGAACTCGCCGAGGAGTTCGGTGTCACGGCAGAGACCCTCTACCACCCACACCGCGACGTGTGGACGCCGGAGCGGTGTTCGAACGCCGCAACGCGGTACGACGTGTCGCTTCCCGACGGTGGACGCGACTACCGCCGAACCGGGGTCGACCTCGACAGGACGCTCCACGAACGCGAAGCCTATCTCGCCGGCCTCGTCCTCACCGACGGCAGCATGTCCCAGGCAGACGGGATTCGGTTCTACAACACCCGAGCAGAGCTACACGAGGCGTTCCCGGGTGACGCTCCGCTGACACCCGACGGGACCGGCTGTTACAAGCAGAACGTGCTCGACTACGCCCGGATGTACGCGTTCAACGGACTCGGTATTCCCTTCGGGGACAAGAACGCCGGCCCTGTCGACCTCTCGCCGGTGTACGCGATGCCAGAGGAGTACGTCGCTCGGTTCCTCGCAGGCGTCATCGACGGGGACGGATCTGTCGGCACGTCGGTCACCGTCGCAGCCGAGAACACGTCGATCGGCGACTGGTACGTGCGGCTGTTCAAGCGACTCGGCGTGTACGCCGAGCGAAACGGGACCACCGTCCGGGTTCCGGACGCCGAACGTGACCTCTCGAGGCTCCGGGAACGGATTCTCCCGCACATGTGCCACTCGGAGAAAGTGAAGCGACTCACCGACCTCGACGGTGGGCAGAGCGGGCGGACCGAGGACATCCCGTACGCGCTGTTCGAGGCGGAGGTCGGTACCGACGAACGTCGAATCGGCCGCGACAAGCACCGGCGAGGTATCAGTTTCAAACGACACGAGACGACCGCCGACGAGTGGGAAGAGTACGTCTTCGTGGAGGTCGAAGGCGTCGAGTCCGTCGGCACGGAGACGACGTACGACATCGAAACGACGACACACAACTTCGTCGCCGAGGGGTGTCTCGTCCACAACTGCGAGGACTTCGACGTTCCGTACGTGTTCGACCGGATGGAGGAGATCGGCGGCGCTTCCGAGTACGACCTCTCGCCGGACCGCCTCTCCCGCGTCGACGAGGTGTGGCGCGGCGGGTGGGGCGGCCCCGACGTCAAGGGGCGGGTCGTCTTCGACCTGCTCTACGCCTACAAGCGCACGCAGTTCACCGAACTGGAGTCGTACCGCCTCGACGCGGTGGCGGAACTCGAACTCGACGTCGGCAAGGAGCGGTACTCGGGCGACATCGGCGACCTGTGGGAGCAAGAGCCCGAGCGGCTGCTGGAGTACAACCTCCGCGACGTCGAACTCTGCGTCGAGATCGACCGGAAACAGTCGGTGATCGCGTTCTGGGACGAGGTCCGCCGGTTCGTCGGCTGTCTGCTCGAGGACGCCCCGACGCCCGGCGACGCGGTGGACGTCTACGTTCTCCACAACGCCCACGGGCGCTTCGCGCTCCCGACGAAGGGCCAACAGGAGAGCGAGGAGTTCGAGGGCGGCGCCGTCTTCGAGCCGGTGACGGGCGTGCGCGAAAATGTCACTGTGTTGGACCTGAAGTGTTTCAGCGGTGACACCCAGCTGCTGACTCCCGAGGGAGTCAGGGACATCACCGAGGTCGAGGTCGGTGATCCAGTCTACACGCTGAATCCGGAGACGTTCGAGTGCGAGGTGAAGCCGGTCGCGGAGACACACCAGTACCCCAATCGGTTCGGAGAGCTTCACCACCTCAGCGGGAACACCCACGACCTGAAGATCACCGAGAACCACCGTTTGCTCGTCTCTGCCGAACGGGGCTGGGACGACCAGACGCCCGACGACTTCGAGTTCGCCGAGTACCGCGAGATCCCCGAGAGCGAGCGGTTCGCGTTCCCGCAACACGAGCCGGTTTCGGGCGCGCGACCGGAGACGTTCGACCTCGTCGACGAGGTGTCCGGGGGACACGTCGTGGTCTACTGCGACGCGGACCTGCGGTCGTTCCGGGCACAGATGCCGGAGGCAGTGACCGCCCACCTCGACCTCGCTCACGGAAGCTCGGCCGCGCTCGGCATCGAACAGAAAGTGGGGAAGTACCTGCTTCCGCTCTCGGTGTTTCGATCACACCGCGAGGTCGTGGAGCGACACGCGGACCACGTGTTCCTGAAGTACGGCCGGAGCCACCGCGAGACACCGCTCTCGTTCGAGACCGACGACTGGCTCCGACTGCTCGGCTGGTACGTGACCGAGGGCAGTGTGGACCGGGGGGCGGGGCGACTGACGCTCCACCAGCAAGACGCGGACGGTCGGAGACGTATCCAGCGACTCCTCGACCGGATGGGGATCGACCACGACGTGGACGAACGCGGGGTCAACGTCTCGAACCGGTACCTCCTCGACTGGCTCGCCGACCACTGTGGCGAGGGTGCGGCGAACAAGCGCCTGCCGGACTGGGTGTTCGACCTCGACGGCTCGCTCCTCGGCGTACTCCTCGACACGATGCTGACGGGCGACGGGAGCCGACCCGAGTCGGGGCTCGGGGAGTTCTGGACGAGCAGCGACCGGCTGAAGGAGGCGATCACCAAGATCGCAGTTCGCTGTGGCGAGAAGCCGACAGTGACGAAGCAGACGGACGGAACGTGGCACGTCTCGATCGGAAAGCGTGGATCGTTCGAGAAGACGACGAACGCGGCCGTCGAGGACCACGACGGCGACGTGTTCTGTGTCACCGCCGAGGACAACCACACTGTTCTCGCCGGACGGAACGGTCACTTCCAGTGGGTCGGCCAGTCCCTCTACCCGATGTGCATGGTCACCATCAACGCCTCGCCGGAGACGAAGGTCGACCCCGACGAGTACGACGGCGAGACCTACCACGCGCCCAATGGGACCCACTTCCGGGCGGAGCCGGACGGGATGATGCGAGAGATGGTGGACGAGCTGTTGACAGAGCGAGAGGAAAAGAAGACGCGGCGGGACGAGTACGAGCCGGGGACCGACGAGTACGTCCAGTTCGACCGCCAGCAGGCCGCGACGAAGGTGATCATGAACTGCTTCACGCCGGACACGGAGGTACTGACTCCCGCCGGCGTTCGCGACATCACCGACCTCGCCGTCGGCGACGAGGTGTACTCGCTCGATCCGGAGACGATGGAGATGGAGGTGAAGCCGGTCGTCGACACGCAGGCGTACCCGGACTATCGGGACGAACTGGTCGACATCGAGACGAGCAAGGTCGACTTCCGCGTCACCCCGAACCACCGGATGCTCGTCCGGAAGGCAGAACGGAACGGGATCGAGTGGGACGACTACCGGTTCGTCGAGGCAGGAAACCTCGACGACGCGAGTAACTACCAGCTCCCGCACGGCTGGGACGGCCCAGACGGTGAGCGGATCGACCAGGTCGATCTCACGGAACTCGCCGACGAGTTCGAAGTCTGGTGTGACAACGACGGTCACGGCCACACGCTCGCGGCCGAGGTCGGCTGGTATCCCGACACGATCGTCAAGAACGACCTCGACACCGCGGGATACGTCTTCGACGCCGACGAGTTCGACGAGCATCGCGACTACCTCGACGGGAACTGCTCGCGGTTCCGCGTCCACGCCGAGCGCGGCCGGAAGTGGATTCCGCGGTTCTACGACGGCGACGACTTCCTCGACCTGCTGGCGTGGTACGTCACCGAGGGGTCGGTGTACACCTCGGAGACGAAGGGGTTCGACGGACAGCTCCGCGGGTCGGCGCCGAGCGTACAGATCGCACAGGACGCGCCCGGGGCGGCGACCGACGGGGTGGCCGCCGACGGCGGCGAGTCCGACCACGCGGCCATCGGGAGTCTGCTCGACCGGATGGGGTTCGACTACCACGTCGACGACAGGGGCTACCAGTTTACCTCGCGGCTGCTCGGACGATTCCTCGAACGGACGTGCGGGGCCGACAGCTTCGAGAAGCGAATCCCCGACCTCGTCTTCGAGGCGAGCCGGGAACAGAAGCGGCGGTTCCTCGACACGCTGGTCGCCGGCGACGGCGACCGGTCGTCCGACTCGGCGTGGCGCTACACCACGTCGAGCGAGCGGCTGCGCGACGACGTACTTCGGCTCTGTGCCCACCTCGGTCTGACGGCGAACTACAGCCAGGACAGCGGGTCGTGGCGGATCCACTGTACCGAGGAGTCGAAGACCACGCTCGGGGTGCACCGGAGCAGTTCGCGGAGTACCGCCGAGAGTGGCGTCTACTGCGTCACCGTCGCGGACAACCACACGCTGCTCGCGGGTCGGAACGGACGCTTCCAGTTCGTCGGGCAGTCGCTCTACGGCGTGTCGGGGTGGGATCGCTTCCGGCTCTACGACAAGGAGAACGCCGCGGCGGTGACGGCGACGGGCCGGGAGGTGCTGTCGTTCACCGAGGACGTGGCGGAGGAGATGGACTATCAGATAGCGTACGGTGACAGCGTCACGGGCGACCGGCCAGTCGTGGTCCGCGACTCCGACGGGTTCGTCCGTATCGTCCCGATAGCGGATCTGTTCGAACGAGCGGAGCCTCAGCCGGACGCCGAGCTCCTGATCACCGCCGACGGTGGCGCAGCGTCGACCGTCGGTCTCGGCAAGGAACGCGGCACGCTCGACGGCTGGGAGGCGCTCTCGCTGAGCGACGCCGGAGAGCCGGAGTGGCAGTCCATCGAGGAGGTGGTCCGCCACGAGACCGACGATCCCGTCGTCCGCCTCCGGCACAAGTTCGGCGAGTCGACGACGACGCGCGACCACTCCTACGTCGTCGAGGACGGAGACGGACTCACGGAGGCGACCCCCGACGACGTGTCGGAGCCACTTCGAATCCCTGGACTGCCCGACGTAGAGCGGGCCGAGACGGTCGACGTCTACGAGGTGCTTCGAGGGTACGAACGGGAGTACGTCGACGGTCGAGGCGGCGACGACCGGACGAAGATCAAGCGCGTTCACGCCGACGACGAGTGGGTCTGGTTCGGTCACGAACACGCTCGTGACCAGTCGAAGACGGTTCGGGCGAAACGGCACGTCGACCTCGACGGCGAGGACGGTCGCGCCCTCGTTCGACTCCTCGCTGCCTACGTCACGGAGGGGAGTGCGTCGACCGTCGAGACGACGAACTCCCGGGTCGGCGCGAGCATCGCCGAATCGCGTCGAGAGTGGCTCGACGGACTGAAGCAGGACTACCAGCGGTTGTTCGACGGCGTGACGACGAGTCTGGTGACGAGCGACGCTCGTGACGAACGGACGGTCGAGGACGAGACGGACGCGGGCGGCGAGTCGGTGACGTACGACGACCGGACGCTGAAGCTCCAGATGATGAACGAGCTTTCGGCGGTGTTCTTCCGCGAGTTCGCGGGGCAGACCTCCCGTGGCAAGCGGGTTCCGCCGTTCGTCTTCAACCTCTCCGACGACCTCCAGACGCTGTTTCTCGACACGCTGGTCGAGGGCGACGGGTCGCGAGAGTTCCCACGCTACTCTGAGGCGTACGCCGAGCGGAACTTCGACTTCGAGACGACGAGCCGGGAACTCGCTGCCGGACTCTCGATCCTGCTCACACAGCGCGGTCGCAAGCACTCGCTGAACTACCGCGACGCGAAGGAGTCGTACACCGTTCGGACCTGTGACTACTACCGCGAGGGCCGCGCCCCCGAGCTCACCGAACTCGACCACGACGACTACGTGTACGACCTGAGCGTCGCGGAGAACGAGAACTTCGTCGACGCCGTCGGCGGGGTCGTCCTCCACAACACCGACTCCGTCATGCTGGAACTCGGATCGGATGTAACGAAGTCCGAGGCCATCGACCGCTCTTTCGACATCGAGGACCATATCAACGACCGCTACGACGACTTCGCGCGCGACCAGTTGGGCGCAGAGGAGCACCGCTTCCAGATCGAGTTCGAGAAGCTCTACCGCCGGTTCTTCCAGGCGGGCAAGAAGAAGCGTTACGCGGGCCACATCGTCTGGAAGGAGGGCAAAGACGTCGACGACATCGACATCACGGGGTTCGAGTACAAGCGCTCGGACATCGCGCAGGTGACAAAGCGGGTCCAGCGCGAGATCATCGAGATGATCGTCCGCGGAGAGGAGTTAGACGAGGTCAGAGAGTACCTCCACGAGGAGATCAGCGCCTTCGAGTCGGGCGAGCGGTCGCTCGCGGAGGTGGGTATCCCGGGAGGGATCGGCAAGCGCCTCGACGCCTACGACACCGACACCGCGCAGGTCCGCGGCGCGCGGTACGCGAACGAACTGCTGGGAACGAACTTCGGGCGGGGGTCGAAGCCAAAGCGGGTCTACCTCCGGAAGGTCCACCCCGAGTTCTTCCGACGGCTGGAGGACGAGGAGGGGTTCGACCCCGCGACGGACCCGGTGTACGCCGAGTTCAAGCGGGATCCCGACGTGATCTGCTTCGAGTACGACGACCAGGTGCCCGACGCGTTCGAGGTGGACTGGGAGCGAATGCTAGAGAAGACGCTACAGGGGCCGATCGCCCGGGTGATCGAGGCGCTCGGGATGTCGTGGGACGAGGTGCGGAGCGGGCAGACCCAGACGGGGCTCGGCCAGTTCGGCTGAGTCGCTTTTTCACAACAGGAACTTTCGTTGTGATTCTCCGAACGAGAGGGTGGGAAACTCGAAACCATTATGCCCGTCTCTCCCCACTGCCTATTCACGAGGCAATGGCTACACTCGAAATATCAGACCTCGAAGCCGAGGTCGCGGAGAGCGGCGAGGAGATTCTCCACGGCGTGGACCTGACGGTTCACTCCGGCGAGATCCACGCCCTGATGGGACCGAACGGCTCCGGGAAGTCGACGACCGCGAAGGTCATCGCCGGCCACCCGGCCTACGAGGTAACAGACGGGTCGATCACCCTCCACCTCGACGAGGCGGAGGTCGCCGACGTCGACGGGGCGGTCGACGAGGCGGACCTGACCTGGGAGCTGCTCGACCTCGAACCGAACGAGCGCGCGGCGCTCGGTATCTTCCTCGGATTCCAGTATCCGGCGGAGATCGAGGGCGTCACGATGACGAACTTCCTCCGGCAGGCGCTGAACGCGAAGGCCGAGGAGCGCGAAGAGCTGTTCGAGGACGAAGACGAGGTCGAGGCCGACGACGAGGACGCGGACGAGGAGGGCTACGAGACCTCTCCGATGGAGGGCCCCGCGGACGACGGCGAGATCGGCGTCGCGGAGTTCCAGCAGCGCCTGCAGGAGAAGATGGAGCTGCTGGACATGGACGCCTCCTTCGCCCAGCGCTACCTCAACGCGGGCTTCTCTGGGGGCGAGAAGAAGCAAAACGAGGTGCTGCAGGCCGCCATCTTAGAGCCCGCGGTCGCGGTACTCGACGAGATCGACTCCGGGCTGGACATCGACCGCCTGCAGGACGTCGCCGACGGGATCAATGCCCTGCGCGACGAACAGGGGACCGGCGTCCTCCAGATCACCCACTACCAGCGCATCCTCGACTACGTCGAGCCGGACCGCGTCCACATCATGCTCGACGGCGAGGTCGTGATGGAGGGCGACGCGGACCTCGCGCGCACCCTCGAGGACGAGGGCTACGACTGGGTCCGCGACCAGGTGTACAACACGGCGTGACTATCAAGACGACACACCCATACATCAACACATGAGCTCCGATCAAGATCAACTGAAGCAGACCGACACGGAAGCGCGCTTCGAGTTCAAGAAGGAGGAGAACTCGGCCTTCGAGAGCGAGCAGGGGCTGACCGAGGAGACGGTCCGCGTCATCTCCGAGGACAAAGACGAGCCCGAGTGGATGCTGCAGCGCCGGCTGCGCGCGCTGAAGCAGTTCCAGGAGATGCCGATGCCGACCGACTGGCCCGGCCAGCCCGACCTCTCCGAGGTCGACATCCAGAAGATCGTCCCGTACATCCGGCCCGACATCGACACCCGTGGCGGCGTCGACGACTGGACCGACCTCCCCGACGAGATCAAGGATACCTTCGACAAGCTGGGTATCCCCGAGGCCGAGAAGAACGCGCTCTCGGGCGTCGGCGCCCAGTACGAGTCCGAGATCGTCTACCAGAACATGCAGGAGCGCTGGGAGGACAAGGGCGTCATCTTCTGTGACATGGACGAGGCCGTCCAGGAACACGAGGAGATCGTCCGCGAGTACTTCATGACGAAGGCGGTGCCGCCGAGCGACAACAAGTTCGCGGCGCTCCACGGCGCAGTTTGGTCAGGGGGTTCGTTCGTCTACATCCCCGAGGACGTCACGGTGGAGATGCCCGTCCAGGCGTACTTCCGGATGAACTCCGAGGGAATGGGCCAGTTCG
>JBDGTD010000013.1:0-11857 GCA_042217165.1 Haloferacaceae archaeon
ATACGGAACCGCCCGACCGTGGCCTGTGGCGTCTCGGAGGCGGCTCGAACTCGACAGTCAGATCCTCGGAGGGCCGGTACCGACCAGTCCGTACCTGTCGTCTCACTCCCGGAGGAGGCGGTCGGGGGTGAACGCCGTGTGGCTCCCGCCGCCCCGACACGCGACAGCGACCGTCGCCGCAGTCTCACCCGTAGGTCGTCGTGTAGCCGCCGTCCCAGAGGAGGTCGCCGCCGTTGAGATGCTTGCCGTGTTCCGAGAAGCCGAACACGAACAGGTTCGCCACCTCGACGGGTGTCATCATCTCCTTCGTGCGGGCCTGTCCGAGCATCACGTCCTCGACCACCTCTTGCTTGGAGATGCCGCGCTCCGCGGCGGTGTCCTCGATCTGGTTCACCATCAGCGGCGTGAGGACGTACCCGACGCTGACCGAGAACCCCCGGAGACTGCCCTCGCCCTCGGCAGCGATCGACCGCGTGAGTCCGTGGAGGCCGTGCTTGGCGGTGATGTAGGCGGGCTTGTCCTGGGTGGCGTAGTGGCCGTGGACCGAGGACATGTTGCCGATCGCGCCGACGCCGTCGTCGGTCTCGCGGACGTGGGGCATCGCGAGTTTGGCGGTCAGGAACGGCGCCCGGAGCATGATATCGAGCAGCAGGTCGTACTGCTCCATCGAGAACTCCGGGATCGACGCGATATGCTGCATCCCGGCGATGTTCGCGACGTACCGCAGTTCACCGTGGTCGGCTGCGGTCTCGACCATCGACTCGACGTCGCCGTCGACGGTCAGGTCGGTCGGGACCGGTCGTATCGTGCCCGGCGCGTCGACGTCGCCGGCGAGAGCGACCGTCTCCTCGAGGCCATCCTCGTCGATATCTGCACCGACGACCGTGAGGCCGTTCGCCGCGAGGGCGACCGCCGTCGCCTGTCCGATCCCGGAGGCGGCACCCGTGACGATCGACACGGTTTCGGGACCGAAACGGGGATCCTCGAGGACGAGGAGGTCGTCAGCGGCTACGTCTGCGTCGGAACGGTCGAACGTATCGGCGGACATACCCGGACGAACGTGTTCCGACGGTCATTAAATTGGTAGTCGAGTACGTGACGAGAGAGCACGGTCAGTCGGCGTGCCCTCCGTTCACCATCACCTGGTCGGTCTGCTCGCGAGCACGGCCACGCCGACGACGCTCAGACGACTCCGAGTGCCGGCGCCGCCGTCTCGCCGAGAACGTCGTTCCCGACCCGGGGACCGACGAGGTAGCGGTGGTCGACCACGAGCGCAGAGCGGTGATCGCGCGGGTCGGCGTCGGGTCGAGTCCGTACGGGACGGCGGCCCGCGTCCGGCGACGTCGGTCGGGCTCGCGGCGGCTCGGCTCGGCGTCTCGACCGACCGCCGAATGTGGCGGTCTGTCACACGCTCTGTTCCCCTACTGACGGCGAGTAGACGACCCGATCGCGTGCGAGCGGTCGGCCGACTCGACCGGGGTGTCTGTCGGGGGTCTCTGGCGTCGACGGTGATCGATCCGGAGTGGCTGTCGTCGACGAGGGGAGAGCGGCCGCGTCGAGGCGGCGTGTCTGGGAGACGGCCGTGCCGGCAGTGAGGGCGCCGCGTGGCCGTTCTACCAGTTTCGAATATATTCTCTATTTACTATATGTTCCGTGTCGGTCGGCGTCCACGGCCGGGCGTTACGGGCGACCTGCGGCCGCCGGTGGGGCCCGTCGGGCCGCGTCGTGGTGGTCCGTTCGCCGTCGTCGGCCCGCGAGACGCCCTGACTGGCGGACGAGAGCGACGCGCTACGCGCTGATCGGCGCTGTCGACCCCGTAGCGACTCGCCCCGGATAGCGGCTATCGCACAGCTCCCCGGGCGTTGTCCGGGGCACGCCCCGCCGTACCCGCGAGAAGCGGCGCGCCGCGGCCGTCGGCGCCTCGTCTCCGGGTCGGGCCTCGGTTCCGGTAGCGCCTACGTGAGAATCGAACTGCCGTCGAACGTATACTACACAGGATAGAACGACAGACGAGACAGGTTTCTGACTGATGTCGACACCGCCGACCCGGAGCCAGTCGGAGGCCGGGCGCGGGTGTCGACCCTCGCGTGGACCCGGTTACCCTGCACGCGACCGATCGGCCCGACCCCGCCGCGAGCCGACACACGGTAGTAGCTGGCGCACCCCACCGATCGGCATGGAACGAGTCGTCGACGTCGTCCCCGACGCCGGACTCCACGCCCGTCCGGCCTCGGCGTTCGTCCGGACCGTCAGCCAGTACGACGCGACCGTCACCGTCGGCCGGGCCGACGACGGTCCGGAGGGGGCCGTCGAGGCGAACAGCATGCTCGCGGTGACCGGACTCGGGGTCGAAGGCGGCGAGTCGGTCCGTATCGTCGCCGAGGGGCCAGACGCGAGCGAGGCGCTCGACGCCCTCGAGGCGGTAGTGACGACGCCCGTCGAGGACGACGGGGACGAGGACGGAGGGGAGGGGTGAGTCGCCGTGGAGACGTTCGCGGGCGTCGGTAGCACGCCGCTGTCCGGGGTCGGAACCGCCCGCTGGTACCGTCCTGCCGCGCTCTCGCTCCCGGAGCGCCCCGCGCCCGAGACTGTCGACAGCGCGGCCGAACGCGAGCGGTTCGAGCGCGCACGAGACGAGGCCCGGGCGGCGATCCGCGAGGCGCGCGAGCGGGCCGCGGCCGCCGTCGGCGAGGACGAGGCCGCCGTCTTCGAGGCCCACGAGCAGTTCCTCGACGACCCGGGGTTGGTCGGCCCCGTCGAGGACGCCATCGACGACGGCGCCCCGGCCGAACACGCCGTCCACGAGGCCTACGCCGACGCGATCGCGCGGTTCGAGGGGATGGAGGGCCGGACCGCCGAGCGCGCCGACGACCTGCGGGACGTGCGCGACCGCCTCCTGCGGGCGCTGCTCGGCGTCGCGACCGCCGACCTCGGGGCGCTCCCGGACGGGACAGTCCTCCTGGCCGAGCGACTCACGCCGAGCGACACGGCGACGCTCGACCCCGACGCGGTCGCCGGGGTCGCGACCGCGACCGGCGGCCGCACGTCTCACGCCGCCATCATCGCCCGGTCGCTCTCGATTCCGGCCGTCGTCGGCGTCGGCGACGACCTGGACCGCGTCTCCGACGGCGCGACCGTGCTGGTCGACGGCGAGGCCGGCGAGGTGGTCGTCGACCCGGACGCCGGGCGCCGGGCGGCCGCGTCGGACCTCGACGCCCCGGTCGTCGAGTCCCGCGTCGCGACGGCCGACGGCCGCGCGATAGAGGTCGCGGCGAACGTCGGCCGGCCGGCCGAACTCGACCCCGCCGCGGCCCGCGGCGCCGACGGCATCGGCCTCTACCGCACCGAGTTTCTCTTTCTCGACCGCGACGCGCCGCCCGACGAAGACGAGCAGTACGAGGCGATCACGGCCGCGCTGGCGGCGTTCCCCGGGGACCGCGTCGTCGTCCGCACGCTCGACGTGGGGGGTGACAAGCGCGTGCCGTATCTGGACCTCCCGGACGAGCCGAACCCCTTCCTCGGTCGCCGGGGCGTCCGCCTCTCGCTGGGCGAGCACGCCGACCTCTTCGAGACGCAGCTTCGGGCGCTCCTGCGCGCGGCGGCGACCGACGCCGGCGACGGGCTCTGCGTGATGGCTCCGATGGTCGCCCGCGTCGAGGAGGTCGAGCGGCTGCTGGAGCGGGTCGAACGCGTCGCCGCGACGCTCGACGACGAGGGCGTCGCCCACGAGGTGCCCGCCCTCGGCGCGATGGTCGAGACGCCCGCCGCCGCGTTCGTCGCGGGCGAACTCGCGGACCGGCTGGAGTTCCTCTCGGTCGGGACGAACGACCTCGCGGGGTACGTGATGGCCGCCGACCGCGAGAACGACCGGGTCGCGGAGCTCCGCGACCCGCTCCACCCCGCCGTCCTGCGCGCGATAGACCGCACCGCGACCGCCGCCCACGAGTCGGGCGCGTGGGTCGGGATCTGCGGGGAGATGGCCGGCGACCCCGCGCTGACGGAGCTGCTCGTCGGCCTCGGCCTCGACGAACTCTCGATGAGCGCCGTCACCGTGCCGACGGTCAAGGCCCGGATTCGCGAGACGGACACAGAGCGCGCCGCGGCGCTCGCCGAGGAGGTACTCGCCTGCGAGACGCGGGCGGCGGTGCGGGACCGTCTCGACGACGCCGCGTGACCGGGCGTCTCAGAGCTTGCTCACGTCACGAACCGCCTCGGCCTGCTCGCGGACCGACCCGACCGTCGCCGTCGGGTCGGTCGCGGCGACGGCGGCGTTGACCGCCCCTTCGAGTACCGGCGCGTCGGCGAGGACCGCCTCGACGTCGCTCGTCTCGACCGCGACCTCTGCGTTCATGACGGCGCTCCCGAGGTCGGCGAGGACGACGACGCCGTCGCCGTCGTCGGCGGCCGCGAGTGCGGCCTCGATGTCGTCGGGGGTCGTGCCGAATCCGCCCTCTCCGTCGCCGCCGGCCGGCGCGATGGGGGTGTCGCCGCCCATCTCTCCCGCGACCGCCGCGATCCCCTCTGCCGCCTTCCGGCCGTGCGAGACGACGACGATGCCGACCATCAGTCCTCCGTGGCCTCCTCGCCGTCCGGGCTCGTCGGGCTGGTCGCGTCGACGGCCGGCCGCTCGTCGACCCCGGTGCGCTCGGTCGCAACCTCGAGCAGTTCCTCGAGGATGTAGAGCGTGCTAGTCGCGCCGGGGTCCTGGTGGCCTACCGAGCGCCACCCGAGGTACGACGCCCGGCCCTTCGAGGCGCGGAGCGGAACGGTGAACGCGACGCCGCGCTCGGCCGCCGCGACGGCCTTCGCCAGCGCCTCGACCGGCGGCAGGTCGTCTGTCTCGACGGACTTCTTGAACGTGTGGACCGCCGGGGTCAGGGCGTCGACCATCGTCTTGTCGCCGACGTTCGCGCCGCCGCGGTCAGTGACTTTCTCCAGATACGTCTCCGCGAACGCGACCGCCGTCTCGGCGGTGAGTCCCTCGTCTAGCTCTTTGCTGGCGAAGACGAGCGACCCGCCGTACAGCGGCCCGGAGGCGCCGCCGACCTCGGAGAGCAGCGTCTTGCCGGTCGTCTTCACGGCCGTCGCGGGGTCGGGGTCGTCGAGCGCCGCGGCCGCCTCTGCCGCGGCCTGCCAGCCACGAGCCATGTTCCCCCCGTGGTCGGCGTCGCCGATGGCCGAGTCCAGGTCGGTGAGGTGGCTCCGCTCGGCCTCCAGCCGCTCCGCTACGGTCCGCACGGCCGCGACGACCGCCTCGCCCTCGTCGCTCATCGGGTCGTCAGTCCCGGGGTGTCGGCCGGCGCGCCGAGCAGCTCTTTCAACTCGTCGTCGACGGCACAGACGGTGATCGAACAGCCGGCCATGTCGAGCGAGGTCATGTAGTCCCCGACCCACGCGTCCCACGTCTCCAGGCCGTGGTCGCCCAGCAGTTCCTGGAGCCGCCGGTTGACGACGAACAGCTCCATCTGCGGGGTGCCGCCCATCCCGTTGACGATGGTGACGACCTCCCGTCCCTCGGCGAGGCCGAGGTCGTCGAGAACCGCCTCCGCGAGTTCCTCGGTCACCTCGTCTGCCGCCGTCACCTCGGTGCGCTCGACGCCGGGCTCGCCGTGGATACCGATGCCCAGTTCCATCTCGTCGTCGCCGAGGTCGAAGGTGGGCTCGCCCTTCTCCGGCGTGACACACGAGGTCAGCGCCATCCCCATCGTCCCGACGTTGTCGACGACCTTCTGGGCGACCCGTTGCACCTCGTCGAGGTCGGCGCCCTCGGCGGCCTTCGCGCCGGCGGCCTTGTGGACGAGAATCGTGCCGCAGACGCCGCGTCGGCCCGAGGTGTACAGCGAGTCCTCGACGGCCACGTCGTCGT
Organism: Haloferacaceae archaeon; assembly: GCA_042217165.1. Classification (GTDB taxonomy): domain Archaea; phylum Halobacteriota; class Halobacteria; order Halobacteriales; family Haloferacaceae; genus A07HB70. The sequence goes on from JBDGTD010000013.1 coordinate 5,867, forward strand.
TCACGACGACCTCGGCCACGTCGACGCCCTCCATCTCGACCATCTCGCCGGCCGTCTCGAAGTTCATGACGTCGCCCTCGTAGTTTTTGATCACCATCAGGACGCCCTCGCCGGCGTCGGCCGCGGCGACCATCGCCTCCAGTTCGTCGGCCGTCGGCGAGGTGAACACCTCGCCCGCGGCCGCGCCGTCCAACATCCCCTCGCCGAGATACCCGGCGTGTGTCGGCTCGTGGCCGCTCCCGCCCCCGCTGACGACCCCGACTTTCCCGTCGACCGGCGCGTCGGCCCGGACGAGGACGTTCGTTCCGTCGAGCCGCCTGACCTCGTCTGGATACGCCGCGACCATCCCGTCCAGCATCTCGTCGACCACGTCCTCCGGGTCGTTGATGAGCTTCTTCATGCGACACGATACCAGTCGGCGCATCGGCTCTTAAAATTGAGCGACGGCGACACCGGCGACGAACGGGCGTCCCCGGAGCCGTGGCGGGGCTCGTCGGTCGGGCGGACAGGTCGACGCCGACGTTTTCTCCCCGGCGCGCCCACGGCGGGCCGTGAGCGACCTCCTCGACGCGGTCGACGGCATCGTCCACGAACCGACGCAGGCCCGCGACGACGGCGGGGTCGACCTCACCGTGACCGAGGTCCACGAGGTCGAACGGCCGGGACGGGTCGACTTCGGCGGCGGCGAACTCGAGCCCGCAGGACTGGAGCCTCACCCTCGCGTCTGGCGCGACGAGGACGACGACTACGAGTGGTGGCACCTCGACGCGGGCACGTACCTGATCGAGTACAACGAGTCGCTGTCGGGCGCGGCGCTCCTCCAGCCCCGGGCCGAGGTGGTCGAGCGCGGCGGCTCTCACCCGACCCTCCGGGTCACCGAACTGCCGACCGTTCCGCTGACCGTCGGCGGCGCCGGACTCCGACTCAAGGAGAACGCGCGGGTCTCGACGCTCCTGCCGCCGTAGTGCGGTCGCGCCGGGGACACCGACGCGCCGCGGCGAGCCTACGGGCGACGACAGCCACGCCCCTGTCGGCGACGGGCACGACGAACTGGCCCGGGCGACGAGGGGTGAGCCGGCAGGCCGGGCGGCACTCGAGGCAGTTCGCGGAGCCCTCGGCCGTCAGGCCACACGTCCGGGCGAACCGGGCGAGATGCTCCGTCCAGCCGACCGACGGGACCCACTGCCTGTCGAGCGGCGGGAACGAACCCCCGCCGGTGTGGAGCGTCGTCCGGCCGCCCACGAGACGGCGCGAGCGGGTCGTCGCGAGACCGAGCGCCGCTGGCGCGACCGTGAACCACCGGCTCGTGCGTCTGCGCGGCGTCAGAGGAGCCGCGAGAGGAAGGCCTGTCCGCGCGCTGTCTCGGGGTCCTCGAAGAACGACTCCGGGCGGCCCTGCTCGACCACCTCGCCGTCGGCCATCAGGACCACCCGGTCACAGACCTCGCGTGCGAACCCCATCTCGTGGGTGACGACGAGCATGGTCATCCCGTCGGCGGCGAGGTCGCGGATCACGCCGAGTACGTCGCCGACGAGTTCGGGGTCGAGCGCGCTCGTCACCTCGTCGAACAGCATCACTTCGGGCTCCATCGCCATCGCCCGGGCGATGGCCACCCGCTGCTGTTGCCCGCCGGACAGCGCTCCGGGGTAGGACTCGGTCTGGTCGCCCAGTCCGACGCGGTCCAGTAGCGTCCGCGCGCGCTCGGTCGCCTCGTCTGTGGGGACACCACGGACCTTCCGCGGGCCGACCGCGACGTTCTCCACTGCGGTCATGTGTGGGAACAGGTTGAACGACTGAAACACCATCCCGACGCGCTGCCGGACGGCGTTTGCGTCCGTCTCGGAGACGGCCTGCCCGCCGATACGGATCTCTCCGGCCTGGATCTCCTCCAGTCGGTTGACACACCGCAGGAGCGTCGACTTCCCCGACCCGGACGGGCCTATCACCACCACCACTTCCCGTTCGTCGACGCTCAGGTCGACGTTCCGCAGCACCTGTGTCTCGCCGAAGTACTTGTCCACCCCGTCGAACTCGATCAGCGGGTGACTGCCGCTCACGCGTGCTCACCCGCGGGGTCGGCACGCGCCTCCAGGTAGCGCACGAACTTCCCGAGCGGGATCGTGATCGCGAGATAGAGGATCGCCGCCCAGACGATCGGCGTCCAGATGTCGAACGTCGCGCTGTTGATGTTCTGGACCGTGCTGATTATCTCCGGCACCGCGAGCACCGACAGGAGCGAGGTGTCTTTCACGAGGATCACCTGGTCGTTGCCGATCGCCGCGAGCGCGTTGCGCCACGCCTGTGGCAACACCACCTCCCGCATCGACTGGGCGTAGGACATCCCGAGCGACCGCGCGGCCTCCATCTGTCCGTCCGGGACGGCCTCGACGCCGCCGCGGACCGCCTCTCCGATGTACGCGGCGTGGTTCAACGTCAGCCCGATGATCGCCGCGGGAACGGAGAAGTTCGCGATGGGGAACTCGCCGGCGGCCCAGAACGCCGGAATGCCGGAGTAGATGACGATGAGCTGGAAGAGAAGCGGCGTCCCGCGGAAGAACTCGATGTAGCCTTTCGCGATCCCGCGTGTCATCGTCGTCTCCGAGATCCGCCCGAGTCCGACGGCGAGTCCTCCGGCGACAGAGAGGACGCTGCTGACGACGACGATCTTGACGACGACGAGGAAGGCATCGAGGAACTGTGGGTAGAAGATCTCGACGAACAGTGAGGGGTCGACCTGTCGCCAGAGGATCAGCCCCAGGAACGCGGCGACGACGAGGGTGAACGTCCCCGAGGCTGCCATCCCGACGTACTTCAGCGTCTGGTCGTCGAACGTGACGCTCACCGCGGTCTCGTCGGCGTTTCGGCTCCGCGTCTCCGGCATACACCTACCGAAGCGGCAGCCGCTACGTAAATCCACTCCCGGCGCACGAGCCGACTACCCCGAGAAGTACTCGTCGTATATCTCGTCGTAGGTGCCGTTCTCACGGATCGCAGCGAGCGCCTCGTTCACCCGCTGACGGAACTCGTCGTCGTCCTGCCGGAACGCGATACCGTACTGCTCGATCGTGAGCGTGAGGTACGGCGGCGCGTCCTCGCCCGCGTCGGCGGCGGCGCCCTCGCCCTCGACGAACCGCACGGCGTCGTTCTGGTCTGCGAACTCGCCGTTGACCGTGTTGTCGTTGATCACCGCGACGACCTGGTTGTTGATCAGCGCGTCGAACGCCGCCGGGATCTGGTCGTAGCGCTTGATCGTCAGGTCGCCGCCGAACTCGGATTTCAGTTCCTCGGCCGCGTTCGCGCCGGTCGTCCCCTTCTGGACGCCGACGGTCTTGCCCTTGAGGTCGGCCTGTGACGTGATACTACTGTCTTTCAGGACGAGGATCGTCTGGTAGGCGGTGAAGTACGGCTCGGAGAAGTCGACCTGCTTGTCGCGCGTCTCGTTTATCGTCATCGCGCTCATCACGACCCGGAAGTTGCCGTTGTTGAGCGACGAGATGATCGTGTCGAAGCTGGTGTCGGTGAAGTTCGGGGTGATCCCTAGCTGGTCCTCGAAGACCGCCCGTGCGATGTCGACGTCGAACCCTTTGAGGTCGCCGCTGGTCGTCTTGTACTCGAACGGCCGGTAGGGGATGTCCGACCCGATGTCGACCGAGTCGGGGAGGTCCGAGTTCGTCCCGTCGCCGCTGCCACCGCTGCCGCCGCTGCCGGTACACCCGGCCAGCGCGGTGAGACCCCCGGCGCCGACGGCGGCGAGGTACGCTCGCCGGTCGACGGTCGGTGTATCGCTCATACACGTGTCGTACGTATCAGGGTAATCAAAGTTTCGAAGCCGCCGGTGCAGTGTATCGTGACACGGCGTCCGGGTCCGCGCCGGTCACTGGACCTGTCCGCCTGCCGTTCACGCAGGACCGCCGTCGCCGGACTCCGCCTCGCGGAGAGCGCGCGGGCCTCGACGCTCCCGTCGCCGTAGCGCGCCCGTGATCCCGAAGACAGCGTCCGCCCCCGACGGTCGTCGCCGCCCGCCCCTCACCGGCGCGAGACGCGGTCGTCGACGTCCGCGCTCAGGTGTTCCCGGGCCTCGCCGCCGGCCTCGTAGCGCGCCCGCGTCGCGTCGCGGTGGGTCTCACAGGCGACGATGGCCACGGCCCCGTCGGCGACGGGCACGACGAACTGGTCCGGACGACGGGGAGCGAGCCGGCAGGCCGGACAGCCGACACCGCCCGCCGGACGGTGTTCGAGGAGGTCCGCAGACCCCTCGCTCGTCAGGCCACACGTCCGGGCGAACCGGGCGAGATGGTCCTCACAGCCGACCAGCGGGACCCGAAGCCCTTCTAACAGCAGGAACGACACTGCGTCGGTCCCGCCGCCGCGGAGCGCCGTCCGGCACGACGCACACGAGACGGCTGCGAGCGGGTCGTCGTTGGGGGGAGCGTCGCCAGAAGACACAGCGGATCAAGGGGCGTGCGAGGGGTAAATGGTGGGTCCGACGGCCGCGACACTCCGCTCGCGGCCGGGGGGTTCAGTCCCGGTCGGCGCGGTGACCCTCCGCGACGCGCCGGGAGAGCCCCGGTTCGCAGGTCCGCGCCCGGCCGGCCAAACTCGCCGCGTCTGCGCCCGCGCGTCCCCGGCGACCAGCCGGGTGCGACGGGATTCGTCAGTCGTCGGAGGCGGCGGCCGACCGCTCGAACGGGTAGGGCGGGAGCCGGAGGTCGTCGAGGTCGGGGAGTTCCTTGACGTTGTAGACGACCTTCAGTTCGTCCGTGGTCGGCACGCCCACGCAGGAGAGTCGAATCCCCCGGTCGAGCATCTCGTCGGGGAGGACGTGGTCGACGGTCATCGTCAGGTCGCCCTCGACCACCGCCACGGCGCAGTTGGCACACGCCCCGCCCCGACAGGCGTACGGCCACGTCTGTCCGTCGGCTTCGGCGCTCTCGAGGAGGTGGTCCTCCGGGTCGACGGCGACCCGTCCGTGGTCTACCGGGTCGAGGTCCGCCGCCGCCGCTCGCTCGAACAGGTCGTCGTCGGACAGCGACCACCCGTGGTCGTCGAGGACGTCGTAGTTCAGGTACTCGACGTCGACCCCCGGGTCGGCGTCCGGGTCCTGGGTCGGGTCCCACTCCCACGTGTCCGTCGTGTCGTCGTCGGCCTCGTCGGGGAGGGGCGCCTCGTCGGCGAGGACCGCCTGGTACGCCGCCCGGACGCGCTGGAACTCGCGCGGCGACCCGCCGTGGTCGGGGTGGGCGTCTTTGATCCGCTCCCGGTAGGCGCGCTCGACCGCGTCGTCGTCCGCGTCTGGCTCGACGCCCAGCAGTTCGAACGGGGTGTCCACACGGCTGCCTAGCGGACGAGCGTCAAAACACTCTCGTTGACAGTCGCCCCTCGGCACCCACGGCCTCCGACCACGGGTCCTCTCGGCCGCGAGAGGGCCGCGTGCGACCGACGAGGGCGATACGGTCTTCGACGACCGCCGCCAGCACGCTCACCGGAGGAGTCGCCCCGACGCCGGCGCGCCGCGGCGCTCGTGGACCCGTCCGCCGGGGAGTTCGGCGACACACGCCCGGCAGTACCGGTAGTCGGCGTCGTTCTCGGTGTCGCAGGCGGGACACGCGACGGTGTCGCGGCCGTCGGTTGGCTGCGCTGTCCGTGTCGTGATACTCCGCAGCGCCGCCGACAGGAGCGTCGCGACGAGGACGCCGGCCGCCAGCGCCGGGAGCGCGGGAGGCTGGAGCGTCGTCATCGTCACCCGTCAGGTAAGCACTCGGTGCAACTAAATCGAACGCCGGGTCGGTCAGCCGTCGGCCTCCTCGGCCACCCGGTCGCGGCGGTCGTCGAGGTCGGTGTCGGCCGTCTCGCTCGTCTCGCTCGTCTCGCCCATCTCGCTCTCGACACGCTGTTCGACCTCCTCTGCGACCCGTTCCTCGACTTCGTCGCCGACCCGTTCCTCGACTTCGTCGCCCACCTGTTCTTCGACCTCCTCTGCGACCTGCGTCT
>JBDGTD010000013.1:11957-15134 GCA_042217165.1 Haloferacaceae archaeon
CGTTCCTCGACTTCGTCGCCCACCTGTTCTTCGACCTCCTCTGCGACCTGCGTCTCGGCCTCCGCCGAGACGGCCTCCTCGAGGATCCGCTCGTAGAGCGACATCTTCTCCCACACCCGGAGGAGGTAGCCGAGGACGAGTCCGCCCTCGAACGCGGCGACGCGCGGGTCGACCCGGAAGACGAGGTAGCCGAACCCGACGACGAACAACACGCCGTACAGCAGTTCGACGTGAAACTGACTTCCGCGACCGCGGAGACGGTTCGTCACGGACATCGGTCGCCACATCTGTCGGGGCCACACGCAGAAAAACGCTGTCCGGCGCGGGGATCAGACGATGAGTCCGAACTGTTCGGCGACCGCGAACGCGGCGAACGCGACGACTCCCGCGACCGTCGGAGTGGCGACCCACGTCGCGACGACGCGCTTGACCGTCGACGGGTCGTACAGGTCGAGCTGGTCGGCGCCCCACCGCGCACGGTCCTCGGCCGGGAGCCCGGCGGGACGCACGAGCGCCGAGAGCGGCACGCGACGGCTCGCCCGCCCCCAGCCGAGACCGATGACACAGGAGGTCAGCGTCACGGCCAGGCTCGCGGGCACCCCGGCCCAGCTCAGCCCGGTGATGATCGAGGCTGCGACCGTCTCGACGACGAGCGCCGCCTCCAGCGAGAGGTCCGTGATCTCCTCGCCGACCGTCTCCATCGTCCGCGACCCGATGAGAAACGCGCCCGCGCCGATTGCGACGCCGCCGAGGGCCACGCCCGCCGTCATCCCGAGCTGTCCGGCGCCGACGAGCGGGGCGACCGCGTTGGCGACGTTCGACGCCCCCGCCGAGAACGCCATGTAACAGCCGATACCGACCACCGCGAGCCGGGCGCCCCGGCTCGTCCCGCCGGATTCGAGGTCGAGACGTGCGACGAGGTCGTCGTACAGGTACCGCCCGACGAACGCACAGAGCCAGAACCCGAGGATCGGCGAGACGATCCACCACATCACCACCACGCCGACCGTCGACCAGTCGAGGACGCCGAGCGCCGCCCCCATTCCGACGATTGCGACGACCGCCGTCTCGCTCGTGCTGACCGACACCCGCAGAACGTTCCCGAGCAGAATACCGCCCCCGACGAACAGCAGGACGCCGACCGAGGCGATCGGCGTGAAGTACGACGGCGGGACGAACCCTTCGCCCAGCGTCTCGACGACGTGGGTTCCGACGGTGAACCCGCCGAGGAGGACGAACACGGCCATCAGCGCGGCGGCGGCCCGGGTCGACAGCACGTCGCTTCCGGTCGCCGGCCCGAACGCTACCCCGGTCGACGAGCCGCCGATGTTCACTCCGACGAAGGCGGCGACGGCGACGCCGGCGACGAACAGCGGTGTGACGGGCATCGCTGGTCAGAGGGAAAGAGCGTGACTGGTTCGCGAACGGGACGTCCGGTGAGCCGGGACCGGCGAGTACATGCCGGTCGTCAGCCTTCGACCTCGATACGCTTACCGCGGGCGCCGGCTCCCGTCTCGACGGGGAGAGTCACCTCGAGGATGCCGTTGGTGTACGAGGCCTCGATCCCGTCGTCGTCGACGTCTTTCGGGAACCGGAACCGACGGTAGTAACTCCGCCGTGATCCGCGGTCGTCGTCCGCGTGTTCGGCGGAGACGTTGAGGACGCCGTCGTCCCATCCCACGTCGATCTGCTCGGGGTCGAACCCGGGCATCTCGACGGCGAGGACGAACGCGTCCTCCTCCTCGTACAGTTCGTAGTCGGTGCCACCGATGCCGAGGGTCTGCGGGGAGTCGTCGGCTCCTCGCACCCAGGAGGCGTTGTTTCGCAACAGCGCCATCGCTGGTCACCTCGTGTTCGGACGATCGTACCACTGCGATCGTAATGAATCTTGTCCGACACGTCCCGACACACTGCCGTGTGACACACTCACACGGGTCGAACGCTGCCGGGTGGGCGTCGACGCCGCTCCGGTCACGGCGAGCGCCGCCGGAGACCGTCAGGTGGGTTCGGCGACCACCTGTCCGTCGGAGCCGAACGTCGTCCGCTCCTCGGGGTCGACCTCGATCAGCGCCCGTTCGAAGTGGTCGGCGGTCAGCACGAGGTCGTCGACGGCCGACGCCTCGCCGGCCTCGGCCGCGTCGACGTGGTCACGGACGGCAATCTGGGCAGCCTCGCGACAGAGCGCCGCGAGGTCCGCGCCGACGTACCCCTCGGTGCGAGCCGCGAGGTCGTCGAGGTCGACGTCGTCGGCGAGCGGCCGGTCGCGGGTGTGGATCTGGAGGATCTCCCGGCGGGCGTCCTCGTCGGGCTCTGTGACAGCCACGTGTCGGTCGAGCCGTCCCGGTCGGAGGAGCGCGGAGTCGATCAGGTCCGGGCGGTTGGTCGCGGCGACCACCACCACGTCCTCGAGTTCCTCCAGCCCGTCGAGTTCGGTCAGGAGCTGGCTGACGACCCGCTCGCCGACGTTCGAGTCGCCGGCTCCCCGGCCGCGCTCGGTCGCGATGGCGTCGATCTCGTCGAAGAAGACCACCGTGGGCGCGTTCTCGCGGGCGGTCGCGAAGGTCTCGCGGACGCCCTTCTCGGACTCGCCGACGTACTTGTCGAACAGTTCCGGCCCCTTGACAGAGACGAAGTTGGCGTCGGCCTCGTTGGCGACGGCCTTGGCGAGCAGAGTCTTCCCGGTTCCGGGCGGGCCGTGTAACAGGACGCCCTTGGCGGGGTCGAGCGCGACCCGCTCGTAGGCGTCGGCGTGGACCAGCGGCCACTCGATCGCCTCGCGGAGCCGCGCCGTTGCCTCCTCGAGGCCGCCGACGTCGTCCCACGTCACGTCGGGCGTCTCGACGAACACTTCGCGGAGCGCGCTCGGCTCGATACCCTTCAGCGCCTCGCGGATGTCGCGCTCGGTCACCGCGACAGACTCCAGCACGCTCGCGTCGATCTCGTCTGTTTCGAGGTCGAGTTCGGGCCGAATGCGCCGGAGCGCGGTCATCGCGGCCTCGCGCGCGAGGTTCTCGAGGTCCGCGCCGACGAACCCGTGGGTGTTGTCGGCGTAGCGAGCGAGGTCGACCTCGTCGCCGAGCGGCATCCCGCGGGTGTGAATCTGGAGGATCTCCTCGCGGCCGTCGCGGTCGGGGACGCCGATCTCGATCTCGCGGTCGAACCGGCCGGGCCGCCGGA
>JBDGTD010000064.1:0-14735 GCA_042217165.1 Haloferacaceae archaeon
CCGTCGACCGGTTCCAGGGGTCGAGCGAGGAGGTGATCGTCGTCTCGTTCGTCGCGACCGGCGAGCTAGACGGGCCGATATTCGAGGACCATCGCCGGGTGAACGTCGCGCTGACCCGCGCGAAGCGGGCGCTCTGTCTCGTCGGCGACGCGGCGGCACTGGAGTCGGAGCCGTTCTACGCGCGGATGCTCGACTGGGCTCGACGGTAGAGCGGGCACCGGCTGGGGCGACGCACCGACAGACTCTCCTCGGCCCCTCGTCACCGCCCCGCATGGACGACGACATCGGTCTACCCCTGGGCGACGGGACGGTCTCCGTCGACCTGCCCGACTGCGACGTGACCGTCGCCGAGCGGCCCGGCGGCGAGGCCGTCGACGTCCGCGCCGCAGCAGACCGGGCGCTCGACGACCCGCACGGCCCGTCGCTCTCGGAGGCCGTCGCGCCCGACGACACCGTCGCCGTCGTCGTGACAGACGTGACGCGCGCGACGCCGGACGACGTCTTGCTCGACGCGCTGTTCGCGCGTCTGCCCGGCGAGGTCACAGGAGAGCGCGTCTCCGTCGTCCTCGGCCTCGGGCTCCACCGGCCGATGACCGACGCAGAGATCGCCGACGGGCTGGGCGAACACGCGGGGCTCGCGGAGAACCACGACCCCGAGGCCGCGCGCGAGGTCGGTGAGGTCGACGGGGTCCCGATCCGGCTGAACCCGGCCGTCGCGGACGCGGACGTCGTCCTCGCGACGGGGATGGTCGAACCCCACCAGTACGCCGGGTTCTCCGGCGGCGCGAAGACAGTCGTCGTCGGCGCGGGCGGCGAGCCTGTCATCCGGTACACACACGGGCCGGAGATGCTCTCGCGGGACGGGGTTCGGCTCGGGCGCGTCGAGGGCAACCCGTTCCGCGACGCGGTGGACCGCGCGGGCGACGTCGCCGGGCCGGACTTCTGTATCAACGTCACGAAGGGTCCCGCCGGCGTTCTCGGCGTCGCCGCGGGGCGGCCCCGCGGGGTGGTGCGGGACCTCGCGGCGACGGCGCGGACGGCGCTCTCCGTCGAGGTCGAGGGGACCTACGACGCCGTGCTGGCGGGCGTCGGCGCGCCGAAAGACGCCAACCTCTACCAGACGACGCGGGCGCTCACGTACCTCGTCCTCGGCGACCACACCCCGGTTCGGCCGGGCGGGCGGGTCGTGGTCCCCGCACGCCTGACAGAGGGCGCGGGCGAGGGACGAGGCGAGCAGCGGTTCTACGACCGTCTGCGGAGCGCGGAGAGCGCCGCCGCGCTGTACGAGGAGATGCGCGAGGGCTACGAACCGGGCGCCCAGCGCGCGTTCGTCGTCGCGCGGGCGCTCCGGGACTGTGACGCCTACGTGACGAACAGCGAACATCCCGGCGTGGTCGAGGAGTGTCTGATGCACGCGCGCGAGTCCGTCCGCGACGCGGTCGACCCCGGGAGCGACGTGCTGGTGGTGCCGGACGCGCTGACCACGCTGGTGGTGTAGTCGGCTACTCCTCGGCGTCCACGGCCAGTCCCTCGGTGTCTTCCCCGCCGTCGATCTCTGCCAGCACCCGCTCGTGGAACTCGCGCAACACCTCGCCCTCCTCTTCGGCCAGGACCACGTCGCTCGCCATCAGCGTCGCCAGCCCGAACGCCCGCGGCGTCGGGCTCTCGACTGTCTGTCCGACGACCTCGACCTCGCCCGACTGGACCGCCCCGAGGACCTCCTCTATCCCCTCGACGTGGAGTTTGTCCTCCAGAATCTCGCGGTACGTCTCCTCGATCACCGCGAACTCGTCCAGGTCCTCCGCGAACGAGAGCAGCATCTCGCTCGACACCTGCTGCTCCGCGGCGGACTTCTCGTACCCCTTGTACCGTTTGAGGATCATCAGCGAGCGCGTGGCGTCGATCCGGAAGTAGCGCTTGAGGAGTTCGGTGCCGTCGAGGGCGGCACGAAGGTCGGAGCGGACCTCGTCGGGCGCGATAGAGCGCAGGACGTCGGGGAGGTCGACCGTGCGGTTGAGCGGCATCGAGACGACGAAGCCGTGGTCTGCGACGGCGACTTTGACGTTCGCGTTCGCGCGGCGCGAACAGCGGTAGGCGACCAGCCGCGAGAGGCCGTCGTTGAACCGGCGGCCGTAGTTCGAGTGGACGAAAAAGCGGCGGCGGTAGTCCTCGTGGTCTTTCTCGACCTCGATCGCGATCCGCGCGTCGGTCGAGACAGACTCGCGGCCCGCGTAGCGGGTCTGTTCGTCGTACATCCGCGCGATCGCCCGGACGGAGTTCTCGTCGAGCGGGAACTCCCGGAGCCACTCGCGGACGGCGGGACGCCCGCCCGTCGCCAGCCTGTCGAGCAGGTCGCGCTGGAAGGCGAGGATCTCGCGCCCGAGGTCGTACGACAGCGGCAGGCGCTCCGAGAACCACGAGGGGACGTTCGGCCGCGCGCCCGTCGGGTCGACGTAGGCCTTCGACCCGCGGCGGTAGCGAAACTCGTAGCGGTCGCCCCCGAGGACGAACACGTCGCCCTGCTCCAGCTTGTCGAGGTAGTCCTCGTCGAGTTCACCCACCCACTCGTCGTCCCCGCGGGTGAACACGTCGATAGTGAACGAGTCGGGGATGGTCCCGACGTTCGTCATGTAGATGACCCGCGCGAGTCGCCCGCGCTTGCCGATCAGCGGCTCGCCGACCGCGTAGTCCTCGTAGTGGTGCTCGCCGTCCGGCGGGTCGTTGGTGTCGCGCCAGACCTTCGCGTAGACGTCTTTCTCCTCTAACCCCTCGTAGTCGGCGGTCAGGTAGCGCAGGAGGCGCTCCCACGCCTCGTCGTCGAACTCGCGGTACGGGTACGCCCGCCGGAGGATCGCTCTGACTTCCGCCTCGGGCCGCGGGCCGTTGATCGCCATCCCGTAGACCTGCTGGGCGGCCACGTCGGACGCGTTCTCCGGGACGAACACCCGGTCGACGAACCCCTCCTCGGCCTTCTGTAACATCACCGCGCACTCGACGAGTTCGTCGCGGTCGAGCGCCACGACCCGGCCCTCGACGGTCTGTCCGAGTTGGTGGCCCGCGCGTCCGATCCGCTGGAGCAGGGAGGCGACGGACTTTGGCGAGCCCACCTGGACCACGAGGTCGATGTGGGGCATGTCGATACCGAGTTCGAGCGAGGTAGAGGTCGTCACGACGTCGAGTGTCCCCTCCTTCAGCGCCTGCTCTACGCCCTGGCGGCGCTCTTTCGACAGCGAGCCGTGGTGACAGGCGGCGTTCGTCTCGTCGAACCCGTCGCGCTCGCGGAGGTTGTGGAGGACGCGCTCGGCGCCCGAGCGGGTGTTCGTGAACACGAGCGTCGAGTCGTGACTCGCCACGAGGTCGTCGAGGCGGTCGTAGAACTGTGCCGAGACGGCCCCGCGCGGCGTGTCGATCAGGTCGTCGGTCGGACACTCCAGTTCGACGTCGAACTCCCGAACGAACCGGGTGTCGACGAGTTCGTAGGGGCGTGGGTCGCCGCCGGGGGACTCGCGGCCGACGAGAAACTCCGCCATCTCGTCTAACGGGTCGACAGTTGCGGAGCAGCCGATCCGGACGGGCGAGGTCTCACACAGGGCCTCGAGCCGTTCGAGCGAGACCGCGAGGTGGGTGCCGCGTTTGTTCGCCGCGAGCGAGTGAATCTCGTCGACGACGACGTACTCGACGCTCCGGAGTTTCTCCTTGAACTTCGGGGAGTTGAGCAGGATGGCGAGCGTCTCCGGGGTGGTGTTCAGGACGTGGGGTGTCGTCTCCAGCATCGCCTGCCGGTCGGCGTCGCTGGTGTCGCCGTGGCGGATGGCGTGGCGGACCTCGGCGTCGCCCTCGATCCGTGTCTCGATGCCGTCGAGCGGCCGTTCGAGGTTCCGGTGGATGTCGTTCGCGAGGGACTTCAGCGGCGAGACGTAGAGACAGTAGACGGCGTTGTCGAGGCCGTCGTCGCTCGTTCGGGCCCGGGTGAACAGGTCGTCGATGATGGCCGAGAATGCGCTGAGCGTGTTGTGGAGGTACATCGCGCCACGTCCGCCGACGAAATTCTGGGTGGCCGGGACGCTGAGGTCGACGATCTCACCCTCGTACGGCACCGTCTCCGTGTCGGTCACCTCCAGCCACGACACGTTCGTGTCCTGACGGCGATCGATCTCTGCTCGGACCTCGTTCGTCACCGGATCGTCGGGCAACTCGGCCACGATAGCGTCGAGTTCGTCCAGCGCGCGGTCGGTGATGTAGCCACTCCGCCGGACGACTTCGCACACGTCCCCGAGTACGTCGTCGAACGCCTCGACGTCTTCGAAGTGGGTCGACAGCGCTCGTATCTGCTCGTAGTCGAAGGCGTGCTTGCCGACGAGCGACCCGGCCGTTCCGCCGTCGGCGTGAGCCCGGAGCGTCTCGAGGTTCCGGTGTCGGATCTCGAACGCCGAGAGGAGGCGTTCGAGGTTCGGTTTGCCCCTGACCGAGAGTTCGTAGTACGACCGGGGCGTCGGGGACTCCGTATTGGTCGCTTCCTTCGTCGTCGACCGGCGCGACGGGAGGATACCGAACGAGAGCAGAAGGGTGTTCAACTGCTCGATCTTCATCTCGTTCGCCTGTACGATCCGAACCTCGTTCGACCGTACCTCGGCCTCCAGCGAAAGAAACGTGGAGACGAACGTCCGCTTCAGGCTGGCCGGCGCGTTCAGTATCCAGTCGGGGAACCGAACCGTCCGCCCTCGACCCGTGTCGACCCCGAGCCACTCCGAGACGAAGAGCGCGAACGCGCTCTGACCGAGTACGTAGTCCGGGCCCTCCTCGTCGATGACGCCGACGCCGAACCGCTCGCGGGCGGTGTCGAGGACGTCGTCCAACAGCCCGTCACGGCGATTCCGCGAGATCATCAGCTGACACGCGCCGTCGTACTCGCCGATCAGTCCCTCGGCGAGGACGAACGAGACGAACGTCACCATCTCCTCGTCGATGCAGTCCGGGATGTGGAACCGCTCGACTCCGCCGTTGTTCTTCTTCACGAGGATCTCTCGGTCGTCGAGCCTGCCACCCTCGTCTCGTAACAGATCGAGGAACGCCGACGCCCGGTGTGCCGACGCGCCGGTCGTGAGTTTGTACGCGGTAGCGATTCCGACACCGAGCCGGTCGGCCGTCTCGGACATCGAGAGGTTCGCGAGCGCGAGCGCCTCGCGAACGGTCGACTCGGAGAGCGATTCGAGCGCCTCGGCCGACCCGAGTTCTGCCGACACGCGCTTCGCGTCGGCGGCCGTGAGTACGACGGGGTACCGGTCGCGAAGTGTATCGATGGCTCCATCTCGGTCCGGGTCGACCGGACGAGCGGGGAGGTCGAGTTCGGCCGGCACTCCGATCCGATCACCCTCGGAGATGTCGGCTGCTCTGACCCACTCGCGACCGTCGGGCGTCTCGACCAGCAGTGGGTGGTCGGGCGTCACCTCAACCTCTCGCCCGTACACCGTCTCGATCCGGTGGAGGTCGCCGTCGTAGCGCTCCGTATAGACGTACGAGTCTCGACACCCGACGTCGTCGCCCGCCAACGAGTACGCTTCGACGTCGCTATCGTACAGTTCACCGTCCACGTCGACGTCGGCGACTTTCCGGCCACGACGGGACTTCAGTTCGTCTGCCCGGACGACGCGGGCGTCGCCGTCAACCCGGACGACGACCGGCGTGTCCGGTCTGACACATTTCCCGCTCCCCGTCGGCGACGCGACCAGCACGTTCTCGCCGTCGTCGATGCGAGGGATCGCCTCGCGCTGTGGCGGGGTGAAGAAGCCGCCGTTCTCCCCGACGAACGCGCCGAACTGCTCGACCCACCACTCCCGGGTCGGCGGAGAGAGACGGTCGAGAACGTCCGCGTCCGCGATCGAGACCGTCTCGGGGTCGAAGGGGGCGTCGTCGCCGACGGCCGACCGCAGGAGGTCGCGCCCACTCATTAGCGCGGACAGGGCCGGGAGGGGTAAGGCGCTTGTGCCCCGGACAGGGGCCGGGAAGCCCGAAGTTTCACAGTCGCGTGGCACCTCGAAAGAGCCATGTGTGAGTCGCCGCTCTGGTCGGCGTTCGCGGCCGCCGCCGGTGGGGGTGTCGGCGGCGGCGTCGGAGTTCTCGCCGGACTCGACGGCGTCGAAACGGCCGCCCTCGCGGGTGTCGCCGCCGGCATCGCAGACCTCGCGGTCCGTGTCGCGCGGCGCGACCCCGCGGTCGAACCGCTCGCGACGGCGCTCGCCCCCGACGCCTCGTGACGACGATAACGTTCCTCGGCACCGGGAGTGCGATGCAGTGGCCGGACCGCGCCCAGACCGGCCTGCTGGTCGAGCGCGACGAGCGTCGCCTCCTCCTCGACTGTGGCGCGGGCGTCCTCGGACGACTGGCGAACACCGACGGGGGCTACGAGCGGACGCCGACCGTCCTCCTGACCCACCACCACCTGGACCACGTCGCCGACGTCTTACCCCTGCTGAAGGCGCGCTGGCTCGCGGGCGAGGACCACCTCACCATCGTCGGGCCGCCGGGGACGAAGGCGCTCGTCGACGACCTGCTCTCTGTCCACGACTACCTCCGCGACCGGGTCGACCTGCGTCTGCGGGAGGTCCACCCCGGCGAGTTCTCCGTCGCCGG
Source organism: Haloferacaceae archaeon (assembly GCA_042217165.1). Classification (GTDB taxonomy): domain Archaea; phylum Halobacteriota; class Halobacteria; order Halobacteriales; family Haloferacaceae; genus A07HB70. Next base: position 6,631 of record JBDGTD010000064.1, read on the forward strand.
GTTCGACGTCCGGGCGCGCGAGACGCGACACTCGATGGCCGGGCTCGCCTACCGCTTCGGCGACGACTTCGCGTTCAGCGGCGACACCGAGGCGTTCGCGGGTATGGGCGAGTTCGTCGACGGCGTTCGCGTGGCCGCCCACGACTGCTCGTTCACGGACGACGTCGACGTGTCGAACCACCCGACGCCGACGGGTCTCGGCGAGTCGCTGGCCGGCGTCGACGTCGGTCGACTCTACCTCACCCACCTCTACCCGCACACCGAGGGGAGCCACGAGGAGATGCTCGGCGCCGTCGAGCGAGCGGCAGGCGGGGGAATCGACGCCCGGATCGCGCGGGACGGACTGCACGTGGAGTGTTAGCGGTTCGGGGAGAGCGACGGTTCGCTCACGACCCGAGCCACCGGGCCGCGGCGCCCACGCCGAGGGTCAGCGCGCCGGCGACGAACGTGCCGGGAACCGGGAGGACGAACAGGACGGCGCCGAGCGCGAGAATGAGCGTCGAGACGTTCACGCGAGGTCGTGCCTCTCGGGACGAAAGTAGCTTGTGTCGGTCCCTCCTCGCGGCGAGCGTCAGTCTACGACAGTCCCGGGCGCCTCGCCCGCGAGAAACGCCGGCAGGCCGTCGAGGTCGAAGACGTGGGCCGGCGCGTCGAGGTCGAGAAGGGTGCGAACCTTCCCGGCCATCCCGCCGGTCACGTCGGTGGCGTCGCTCCCGCCGAGCGCGGCGTCGTCGAGCGACGAGACGCGGTCGACGACGCGCTCGTCGGCGTCGAGAACCCCCGGCACCGTCGAGCAGAGTCCGACCCGCTCTGCGTCGAGGTCGCGAGCGACCCGTGCGGCGATCTCGTCGCCAGAGAGGACGGTAACGCCCTCGCCGGCGGTCGCGACCACGTCGCCGTGGAGAACGGGGACGAACGATTCGGAGAGCATCCGGGCGGCCTGCGAGAGCGGCAGGTCGAGGGCGCCGCCGGCGTCGCGCGACGCGGCAGAGAGCGGGTGGACGGGGAGCGCGGGCACGTCGCGGGCGCGGAGGCGGTCGAGCACGAAGCGGTTGAGCGTCGTCATCGCGCCGTGGATCGCGAGGGCGCCGTCCGCGTCGCGGGTCCCCTCGTCGACGTCGACCCCCCAGTCGGCGGCGTGGTGGTGTCCGAAGCTCCCGCCGCCGTGGACGACTACGAGGTCGTCGCTCGCCTCCGCGAGGGCGTCCGCGGCGCGGTCGAGCGAGCGGCCGTCGAGTGTCTCCTCGCGCGCTTTCTCGGTGATCACGCTCCCGCCGAGTTTGACGACGATCACGCGCGTACCACCCCTTCTGTCGCGAGTTCGGCGCGGAAGGCGTCGACGCAGTCGGGAGCGTACCGCAGGGCGCGTTCGGTCTCGTCGGTCGGGTCGAGCGCGACGATACAGCCGCCCCCACCGGCGCCGGTGAGCTTCGCGCCGTGCGCGCCGGCCTCGCGGGCGGCCCACACCATCGCGTCGAGCGAGCGCGCGGAGACGCCGAGCGCCGACAGCAGGCCGTGGTCGAAATCCATCAGGTCGCCGAGACCAGAGAGCAGGTCGGCGCTCGGCTCGGCGTCGGGGTCGGCGTCCGCGAGGAGGTCCTCGCCCGAGCGCACCACGTCGCCGACCGCGCGGACGGTGTCGGCGGCGAACCCGTGGCGCTCTTTCAGTTCCCGCACGCCGGCGACGAGTTCGCCGGTGTCGCCCGCGCCGCCGTCGAACCCGACGACGAACGGGAGCGGGGGCGCGTCGAGCTGTCGGGTGTCGTCCCCTTCCACCCGTACCGCGCCGCCCACGGTCGAGCAGAACGTGTCGGCGCGGGAGGCGCCGCCGTCCTGGACGGCGTGTTCGGCCCGATAGGCGCGCTCCGCGAGCTCCTCGCGCGAGAGGGCAACGCCGAGCGCGCGGGTGGCAGCGTCGATGGCGGCGACGACCACCGCGGCGGAGGAGCCGAGACCGGCACCCAGCGGAATCTCGGACTCGACGGTCAGTTCGAAGCCGGCGTCGGGCGCGTCGGCGGCGTCCCGGGCCTGCGCGACCGCCTCCTCGACGTAGCCCGTCGCGGCCTGGACGAGTCGCGTCGGCACGTCGAGTTCGGGGTCGGCGTCGGCCGCGGAGCCCTCGTAGGTGACGGTGAACCCGTCGAGGGTGAGGTCGGCGGCCTCGACGACCACCCGGTCGTCGGGTCGGGGCTGGACGGTGACGCTCGCGCGACGCTCGACCGCACACGGGATCGCCGGCTCGCCGTAGACGACCGCGTGCTCCCCGAACAGGTAGACCTTGCCCGGCGCGGTGGAGGTGGGCATACCATCGTACGCGGGGGACGGACACTTGAACGTGCGCGGTGGCTCCTGCGCCACGTCACGGTCCGACGTGTGCGATGCGCTACGCCGCGTCGAGGTCTGCGAGCTCCGTCAGCTCCTCGTCGAGCGCCTCCTCGCCGAGCAGTTTCCCGGCGGCGACGGCGAGGGCGACGAGGACCGCGAGCGCCAGCAGAGCCCTCCTCGCGCGCGTCACTGCGGAGCCGCCGGAGTCGTCCTCGTCACCGCTTCCGTCCTCGCCCTCGTGTTCACTCTCGCCCGAGGACGCCGCCTCGCCCCCTTTGACCGCCTTCGCGTTCGCGGTGAACGTCGCGTCGTTCAGGTGGATCTCGAACAGCGTGAGCTTGCGGTCTGTCACGCCGGTTCTGACGCCGTCGCAACAGTTAGCGGTGGCGGTCGGTTTTTATCGCCGCCGGCACGCACCAACGCATGGACGAGAAGCGACGGGCGTTTCTGGAGGATCTGCTCGCCGTCCCCGGCCCCTCGGGCTTCGAGACCCGCGGGCAGCGGGTGTGGGTCGACTACGTCGAGGCGTTCGCGGACGAGGTGCGGGTCGACGACTACGGCAACGCCGTGGCGACCTACGAGGGCGGCGACGGGCCGTCGGTCGGGCTCGCCGGGCACGGCGACCAGATCGGGATGATCGTCCGGCGGATCGAAGAAGAGGGGTTCCTCCGGGTCGGACGCATCGGTGGCACGGACCGGACAGTCACCCGGGGTCGCCGCGTCGTGGTCCACGGCGACGAGGGGCCGGTGCCGGGGGTCGTCGGCCAGACGGCGATCCACCTGCGCGACGCCGACGCCGACGGGCCGGTCGACGTGGACGAGCAGTACGTCGACGTGGGCGCGACAGACGGCGACGAGGCGCGCGACCTCGTCTCGGTGGGCGACCCCGTCACCGTCGCGACGGCGGACGTCGTCGACCTCGCCGGCGACCGCCTGAGTGCGCCGGGACTCGACAACCGCGTCGGGGTGTGGGCCGCCGCAGAGGGCCTGCGCCGAGCGGCGAACGCGGGGGTCGACGCGACGGTCCACGCCGTCTCGACGGTCCAGGAGGAGGTCGGACTCCAGGGCGCACGGATGGTCGGCGCAGAGCTAGAACTCGACGCGGTGGTCGCCGTCGACGTGACCCACGCGGGCGACCACCCGGGGCTCGGCGTGAGCCAGCGGAGCCCGGTCGACCTCGGCGACGGCCCGGTGGTCATTCGGGGGAGCGCGAACCACCCGGTGCTGGTCGACGAGGCACGCGCCGCCGCCGACGAGGGGATCGACGTACAGTTACAGGCGTCGGGGAGTCGGACGGGGACCGACGCCGACGCATTCTACGTCGCGAACGGCGGTACTCCGGCGCTGTCGCTCGGGATCCCGAACCGCTACATGCACACTCCGGCAGAGGTCGTCGACGCGAGCGACCTGACGGGCGCCGCACGGCTGCTCGACGCCTTCGTCGAGCGCGTGGCGACACGAGACTCGTTCGGGGTGGATCTGTAGAAAGCAACCGTTAACAGGTGCGGCCCGAATCCTCCTGCATGGCTGGAACGATCGAGGTTCTCGTCCCCGGCGGAGAGGCCGACCCCGGCCCGCCGCTGGGCCCGGAACTCGGCCCCACTCCCGTGAACGTCCAAGACGTCGTCTCGCAGATCAACGAGCAGACCGCCGCGTTCGACGGGATGGAGGTGCCAATCACCGTCGAGTACGACGACGACGGCTCGTTCACTATCGAGGTAGGCGTCCCGCCGACGGCGGAACTGATCAAGGACGAGGCGGGGTTCGAGACGGGAAGCGGCGAACCCCAGTCGGAGTTCGTCGCGAACCTCACCGTGGAGCAGGTGAGAAAGATCGCGGAGCAGAAGTCCTCCGACCTGTTGAGCTACGACCTGGAGAACGCCGCGAAGGAGGTCGTCGGGACCTGCACGTCGCTCGGCGTCACCATCGAGGGGAACGACCCTCGCGATTTCAAAGAGCGACTGGACGGCGGCGAGTACGACGAGTTCTTCGCGGACGAAGCGGCGGCGTAGGCGACGAGGACGCGAAGGCCAGCGAACGAGCAAAGCGAGTTCGCGCCGTGTTCGCGGACGAAGCGGCGGCGTAAGGCCACGGGGACACAGACGCCGGCGAGCGAGGCGACGCCCTGTCTGAGAGGTCGTGGCGCAGTCGTCGCGCCGACGACCCGCGCCGTTTTCATCGGCCCCGCCGGAGGGCGGGTATGGTCCGTTACTTCGAGGATCTGCGGCTCGGCGAACCGGGCGTGATCGGCGAGTACGAGTTCACCGAGACGGAGATAGTCGAGTTCGCGGAGCAGTGGGACCCGCTCCCGATGCACACCGACCCGGAGAGTCCCGGCGCGGCCCAGCACGGCGGCGTGATCGCGAGCGGGTTTCACACCCTCTGTGCGACCGCTCGCCTCGCCGGCGGCTGGCGGAGCGATATCGCGGTGGTCGGCGGCCTCGGCATCGACGACCAGCGGTGGCGCGCGCCCGTGGAGCCGGGCGACGTGATGACGGTGGAGTACGAACTGGTCGAACTCCGGCGGTCGGCGAGCCGCTCGGACACCGGGGTCATGGTCGGGCGGGTGACCGGGCGCGTCGACGGCGAGGTGGTCGTCGAGTACGACGACGCGGGGCTGGTCGCGTGCCGGACGGACGCGGACGAGGCGGACGAGGCGGACGTGGATGGCTGACACGCGAGCGGCGCTTCGACGGGTTTATGAGTCGTTTGCTCGACGTTCCATCCGAGACAGGCCTCGCCTGTGTCACACCGTAGGAGCAGTTCCTGCGCACTACGGAGGTGAAAGATGGCAGATACCATAGAGGAAGCAGTGTCGCGCGCGCTCGACGAGGCTCCCCCGCGGCAGTTCCGCGAGACCGTGGACCTCGCCGTCAACCTGCGCGACCTAAACCTCAACGACCCGTCGAACCGCGTCGACGAGAGCGTGGTCCTGCCCGCCGGAACGGGCCAGGAGACACGCATCGTCGTCTTCGCGACCGGCGAGACTGCCCTTCGTGCGGAAGACGTCGCAGACGAGGTCCTCGGGCCCGACGAGCTCGAGGATCTCGGGGGTGACGACGACGCAGCGAAGGATCTCGCCGCGGAGACCGACTTCTTCGTCGCCGAGGCGGACCTGATGCAGGACATCGGGCGCTACCTCGGGACCGTACTCGGGCCGCGTGGGAAGATGCCCACGCCGCTCCAGCCGGACGACGACGTCGTCGAGACGATCAACCGCATGAAGAACACGGTCCAGCTCCGCTCCCGGGACCGGCGCACGTTCCACACGCGCGTCGGCGCCGAGGACATGGACGCCGATGACATCTCGGAGAACATCGACGTCATCGTGCGTCGGCTGGAGGCCACGCTGGAGAAGGGGCCGCTCAACATCGACTCCGTGTTCGTGAAGACCACGATGGGGCCGTCGGTGGAGGTGCCCGCGTGAGCCAGAGCGACGCCGGCACGGCCGAGGCGCGCAAGACCGAGCAGGTCCCCGCGTGGAAGCGGGCCGAGATCGACGAACTCGCCGCGTTCCTGGAGCGCTTCGACAGCGTCGGCATCGTCGGCATCGCCGGCATCCCGAGCCGACAGCTCCAGGCGATGCGCGCCGACCTCCACGGGCAAGCCACGATCCGCGTGAGCCGCAACAGCCTGATGGAGCGGGCGCTCGCGGCCGCAGACGAGGGGCTCGAGGACCTCACCGAACACGTCGCCGGACAGGTGGCGTTCGTCGGGACCGACGACAACCCGTTCGCGCTCTACCGCGAACTGGAGGCGTCGAAGACGCCGGCGCCGATCGGCGCGGGCGAGGTCACCCCGAACGACATCGTGATCCCCGAGGGCGACACGGGCGTCGACCCGGGGCCGTTCGTCGGCGACCTCCAGAGCGTCGGCGCGGCGGCACGTATCATGGACGGGTCGATCCACGTCACCGAGGACAGCACGGTCGCGGAGGCCGGCGACGAGGTGTCTGCCGACCTCGCGAACGTGCTGAGCGAACTCGGCATCGAGCCGAAGGAGGTCGGTCTCGACCTCCACGCGGTGTTCTCCGAGGGCGTCATGTTCGACCCCGAGGAGCTCGACATCGACGTCGACGAGTACCGCGCGGACGTCGAGGCCGCGGCCGCCCGAGCACGGGCGCTGTCGGTCGGCGCCGCCTACCCGACGGCACAGACCGCGGGCACGCTGCTCGCGAAAGGCGCGGGCGAGGCAGAGGCGCTCGGCCTCTTCGCTGCCGTCGAGGACGAGGAACTGATGCCCGACCTGATCGCCAGGGCGGACGCGCAACTGCGCGCGCTCGCAGCACACCTCGACGACGACGCGCTCCCGGAGGAACTCCGGGGCGCAGCCGTCGAGACGCCGGCGACCGAGGACGACACGGGCGACGAAGCGGCGGACGGGGACACGGAGTCCGCCGACACAGACGAGGACGCACAGGACGACGAGGATGCCGAGACAGACGCCGCCGACGACGACGACGACGACGGCGGCGACGCGCTCGGCGCGATGTTCGGCTGACCACTAACACAACACCACAATGGAGTACGTCTACACCGCGCTGCTGTTGAACGAATCGGGCGAGGAGATCAACGAAGAGAACGTCACCGGGGTCCTCGAGGCCGCGGGCATCGAGGTCGAGGAGTCCCGCGCGAAGGCGCTCGTCGCCGCGCTCGAGGACGTCGACATCGAGGAGGCCGTCGACACGGCCGCCGCCGCGCCCGCTGCGGGCGCCGCAGGCGCCGCGGGCGGGTCGGCCGGCGGTGCTGCCGAGGAGACGGCGGACGACGACGAGGCCGAAGAGGAGGCCGCCGACGAGGAGGAGGAGGCCGCCGACGAGGCCGAGGACGACGACGACGACGCCAGCGGCGAGGGGCTCGGCGAGCTGTTCGGCTGAGTTCGGCCCACACACTTCTCCGTTCTTTCGACCGGTCAGCGACGGCCACGCCGCTCGGCCCCCCGCCGCTCAAGTACGAACCCGCGACCACCCCGGACCGTGTGGTCTGTGGGACTCGGGCCGGCGCCGGCGGCGACGCTCGCCTACGCGCTCGTCGGCGTCTGTCTCGGAGCCGTCAGCGGCCTGACGCCCGGCGTCCACGCGAACGCGTTCGCGCTCCTTCTCGCCTCGCTCGCGGCCGACCGTGCCGTCGGGCGATTAGGATTCACCGAAATTTGAATCCCGTCACCCGTGGAAGCGGGTCGTCGTCGTCTGCCACTTCCGCATACCGAGACCACCGTCAAAATCCTAACGGGTGTCACAAATTCATCAAATGCTGTGGAATCGTCAACGCGCTAATTGTGCCTCACGCCGTCGTTGGCTATTAACCGTCTTAGTAAGTACGAACATGTAGTACGTGACGGGTGTCACTGTCGACGTGTCTCTCCCCCCGACGCCGCCGACACCCGTCACGCCGCGAGTACGGTCGGATGGGTGTCGCCACGCCCTTCGTCTCACCAGAGTCCGATACGTACTAGTAATACTGATATGCGACGCGCGTAATATCACTATCGCCCGACGGTCGAACGGGTCTGGTAGCAGGTAGGCGGGCCGCTCCGAAGGGTCGCCAGTTCAAATATATCAGGAAATTCTACCCAAGCTCTCCAAATAGTGGATCTTCGCACAACAAAGCTGCTCCCCGCGGTGAGAGGGCCGTCGTTCCAGCATCAGGGGTTCCTCGAACGTACTCCTCCCTGCCAGCAACCGCTCGCAAGAACGAACGAAGTTCAGCGCGATACTGGCGCGAACGATCCTCACGAAACTGAACGGGGCGATTCTTTCGGTCGGTACGAACAGCGCCATG
>JBDGTD010000053.1:0-14385 GCA_042217165.1 Haloferacaceae archaeon
TCGGACTCCGTGTCATCGCCGTGCGAACCACCGCTGGTTCGCCTCCCCTTGTGGTTCGGGGACGGCCTCTCACCGAGTCCGTAGCATTCGTGCTAACGGGGGCCACGGCTATGAATTCACCGACAAACGGGTCGCGTGTCCGCTCGACCTCCGCCTGAAGACGGGGTATGCGCTCGCGTTCTCTATCAGGAAGCCCTGCCCTCCCCTCGACGATCGAACCGCACAAGCGGTGAGCGAGTAGGGTACGGTAGTTTACTTGCGCCGACCGGTACCACGATCTGTGTCCAGCGACGACGGACCCGAGTACGATACCGACTTCCGGGAGAATCCCGCGGAGTACGAGATCGGCCGCGGCGAGCAGGGCGTGTTCAAGTGCGAGCCGTACAAGAGCGAGTTACTGCCGCTCTGGTCGGTCACGACGCTCGACGAGGCAGAGGAAGGGGCAGCGGCGATTCGCGAGCAGTTCCGCGAGTACCGCGAGGCAGGCGAGTTTCCGGGGATGGACCTCGCCCGCAAGTATCTCCAGATGGGCTGGACCCGGGCGATGCGCTACGCCAAGTACCCGGGCGGGCAGAAATACGAGGACGGCGAGGAGCGCGAGCCACAGCAGTGGTACGACGAGGAGAAACGCGAGATCGCGCGCGTCTACAAGCGGCATCTCGACGAGGTCCGCGACGACGACGTCTACCGGCGTCGGCGCGAGGAGTGGGCGGAAGACTGATCGGCCGTCCGCACACCGGTGCCGACACGCGGGCGCCACGTCACAGGAACGAGTGTCACGCACTCGCGGGACGTCTCGGGGGGCGGGGCGGCTGTCTGCGTTCGATCCCTCGGGTCGAGCAGGTCGTCTTCGTACGGCCGGTACGTACAGAGGGAGACCATCCTAGCTGGAGAAATGACAACAATTGATAAGTGCGCCTACAGTATTGCCTGCGCTGGCGAGGGCGTCTGTCACGTACACCCGATCCGCCGTCTCAGGAAGGACATCCCCATCGCCCTCGCCGTCCTGATCAACGAGAGCCCATCCTCCTCCCGGCTACGGCGTGTCGACACCCCCGATACGAGCCATGAGGAGCGCCGCATCGACCACCTGCCGCATCTTCGTCACTCATTCTGACCGCGTGTCGATACGGCCACGACTGATATGTGCCCTGTATTCAGCACCGCCGCCGGAGCGTCCCCGACTTCTGGTAGCGTATTTGTACCCGATACCGGGCGGATAGTCATCGTGAACCTCCACACGAAGATGATCACGAGGTGGCTGAGTCGCGTGTGAACCTATGGGACAACGAGGGGACGCCGGCGAGTGCGATACCGCCCGTTGCGAGGCCGAATGCGATGACGCCGGCAACCCCAACCGGGCTCGCGACAAACTCCGTGAGTACGGCACCGTCTGCGACGGCGTACGCGATGACCAGACCGGCAGAGCCGTTGAACACGCCGTGGAGGAACGCCGCGGCGAGCACCGAGTCCGCCTGAACGACGAGGTAGGTGTACACGGGAGAGAACGAGACACAGGCGACGGTCATCGCGAGGACGCCGAGGAGCGGAAACGAGGGGTAGTTGTAGCCGGCGACGATGACCGGCGCGTGCCAGAGCCCCCACACCGCACCGATGAGGACTGACGCCCTCCAGAACCCCAGTGGTGCCAGCTCCCAGAGGAGATAGCCCCGCCAGCCGAACTCCTCGCCGAAGGCAAAGGCCGCGTTCACGGTTGCCCCGAGTCCAAGCGCGAGCAGGAACGTTGCGAGCACGCCGAGGAACCCCGACGGGAGGGCAATCCCAGGAAGCGGATCGGCCGCCGGATTGAAGCCCACGCCTGGGACGGCGACCGCAACGAGGAGAGCCATCGCTACGAGCGGGAGTGCCACCACAGCCGACAGCGCGAGCCATCGCACCCGGCCGCGCCTGAGCCCCACGTCTGTCAGCGCGACGCCGTGACGAAGACAGACTGCGAGGCCCGCAATCAGCGGGGAGAACATGTAGATCGGCGCCAGCGCGATCGGGCTCGTATCGACGATCCGGGCGACGAGATGGAGCCCACCCGCGAACACGACGAGGAGGCCGACGAACAGCCCGAGACGAGTGCTGTCAGGTCGTCCCATTCTGTCTCACCGCGCGAAATCAGGAGGTGTCTGAGTATATATGTAAGCCCGACTCAGGTTCCACGTATCTGGTAAACCCGGCGTGCTGCATACAGATGGAGACGGAATCGATGTGACTGTCGTCGGTGCCGTCGTGGGCGTCGGCGACGAGGTAGCCGTCGATGTCGGCGATCCGTCTGTCGGTGTCGCCGGACTGCTGGCCCCGACACAGCCGCTGATGAGCAGCATCGTTGTGAGCACAGCCGTGAGAAGGATGCGTGTCTGCATATCCTTCTGTTGTCAGCGTCTGTATAACGGCTCTTGGGAGGCTCAAAAACACGTATGTGCCTTTCAATCTGGTTCATATGGCTCTCCGCTCTCTGCTCAGTAGCACCTGAGTGACTCCTCTAGATGCTGTCCAGAAGGGACACGAAGATACGGGGCAAAGAGGATGGGTTCTGATACGTGCGGTGCAGACGCTATGGGCTCAGAGGATACCACAGGACGGGTCGGCATCGGGCGTCGGGGCCGTATCCACGCGGATAGTGTCCTGTATTCGGATCCACAGGCCGTGTGTTGATCCTTGGTACGCCAGATACGAGTTGTCTATCGTCGAGAATCGCTCCGAGAACGAGTAGAGCGCGTCCGGGAGGTCGGGACAGGCGTGGTAGAACTCCTCCTCGACGGCCGTCCGGGCGATCTGTTGCTCGGCTGCCGGAAGGTCGGTGTACGGAATCACCTCAGCGTCGTCTGTCACTGACCGCTCAGCCGTGTTGACGACGGCGTCACTCGTTCCCCCTCCGAGGCACCCGGCCAGCGGTGCGACGGCGATCCCGGCAGCAGACAGGAGCGTGCGACGGTTCACACCAGCGATTGTTCAGAACGTCACAAATCGCTTTCCGTAACTCTCGTTCCGACGGCTGGTTGTGTGTTCGGCACGAATCCTGTGTCTAGCGCCAGCGATGGAACTCACCGAGTGGTCACGTGTCGACACGGCTGATGTCGACACGTCCGGCTGCATAGACGTTCACCTCGATGCTCCGTAGTCCGCCGCCAGCGATAGTCCGCTCTGTCGACTCGCCGCCGACGGTGATCGAAAGGACGTACTCACCGTCTTCTCGAATCGGCTTCGCGTAGACTGACTCCTCGTCTCCCGGCTGGGGGGCCACCGTCGTCGAGACGAGGAGGTCACCGCTCCCCGCTGTTCGAAATTCGACGCTGACATCGACCCGTTCACCGGCTTGATTGTTCACCCACACCGGGACGGACTCTGGCTGCGTGTCGATTTCGTCGTCCGCCTCGCCACAACCTGCCATCATCACGCCACCACCCAGCACGACCGACAGAACAGTCCGCCGTCTCATACGCTCAGCTCCCATGCGGTGACCCTCGTAGATGTGCCGAGGCTCCGTTCTCTGGCTAGATACCGACGGGCAGCTGCCCTCATTCTCTTTCGTCGCTTCATAACAGGGCCCCGCAGTTCGGACACGTGTCGGCATCGAACTTGACTTCTCCCTTACAGTTGCTGCAGTATCCTTGCGAGCCGCTCCGGAGAATCGTACTGTCGGGTCTGTCGTCGTCTGGCCCGAGGGCTTCGCCACACTCCTCACAGTAATTCGGCTCTCCAGCGTGTACGGACGAACAGGCCGGACAGACCCGACGAACATCCGAGCGACCGTCGTCACCGGTGTCGTCTCCGTCGCTCGTCAGCGTAACCAGCAGATAGATGAACGCGCCGATGATCCCGGTGAAGAACGTCAGCAGTCCCCAGAGGAATCCGGAACGACCCCGATTGTGCGCGTGGACACCGACACCGATGGTTAGCGCGATCCCGAACAGAAATCCGAAGACGAGGAGGGCGTGGCTGGACACGGCAGACGTGCTTCCTTCGTGTGCTGATATGTTTTCTGACCGGCTGAGAGACGGTGCCATATCTCCACCCGAAGCACTACTCATCTATACAGAGTCGATCGAATTAGACACGGACGCACCGCGTTCGCCCCGGCCGACCGCGTGGGCGTCGACGGCTCGCGGACATCACTCTCCGTCGACGGCGGTCACTCCCCGGGCGCGAGCGCTCGCTCGACTGCCCGCACCACCTCGTCCGGCCCGCAGTCTGCGCCGGCGCTCGCGAGGTCGGCGACCGACGCGGGGTCGAACGGGAGGTCGAGCGCGCGAGAGACCGGTTCCAGGACCTCGCGCTGGGCCGCGCGGTCGTCGACCAGCACGCAGCCGGCGACGCCCGTCGCGTCCGCCCGGACCCGCTGTGCGAGGCCCGCGACCTTGCCGCCCTCGACGGCGCGGACGCCGTGGTCGCCGGGGCAGAACGACCGTGCCGGCTCGCCGGCCGCGACGCGCGCCCCGAGGCCAGTCAGCGCCGCGAGCAGCCGTTCCCGGGCGTCGTCGTACCGCGCCGTCAGGTCGGGCCGAGGCCCCGACGTCGGTCGCGCGACCGCGAACGCGACCGTCCGACCCGTGTACGCGACGGCGCGCCCGCCGACGGACCGTTCGACGGGCGCGTATCCCCGTCGTTCGGCCGCCGCTCGCGCCCGGTCGTACCCCGGCGCGCGGCGGTCACGGGGGCCGAACGCCACGCAGGGAGCGGGGCGCCAGACCCGAGTCGCGGGGTCGCCGGCCGCGACGGCGCGGTCGAGCAGCCGCTCGACCGTCCGCTCCCCGTGTTCCGCGTCGGCGCGTGTCACGCCTGCTGGGGGGCGACGCGCCGACTTAAGCCCTCGGCGCCCCTCGACCGCTCGATGGCCGCGTCCTCGCCCGTCTGCCTCCCGCGCGGGACCTGCGACCGCTACGCCCGCCTCTCTCTGTATAATTCGCCGTACCCCGCCCACGACGCGGGGCGCGCGGTCGACCTCTACCCCGGGAGCGAGCGCGCGCCCTCGCCGGTCGCCGGAACGGTGCGCGAGACGCTCGCGACGGGCGCGCCGACGCGGAGGGGCGCGGACGAGGAGGACCACCTGCTCCTCGTCGACGTAGACCGGGCGGCCTCGGGACTGGGCGAGGGACCGCCGCTCGTCGCGCGACTTCTCCACGTCGACCCCGGCGTCTCCCGGGGCGACCGCGTCGCGGTCGGCGAGGACCTGGGCCGACTCGTCGACTCGGGCTACTTCGCGCCCTGGGTCGAGCCGCACCTCCACCTCGGGGTCAGGCCTCCGGACCGGAATCTCCGGCGCGCGTCGGGGTCGCTGCCGGTCGAACTCGGCGTCGACCCGACGCCGCTGTCGTGGGACGGCCACGGCCGGGTCGTCGCGACCGGCGAGACGTGGGTGTGGCTCGACGCGCCCGCGGCGGGCGGCGAGTGGGTCGGACTGGGTGTCGACGGCGACGACACGCCCGTCCTCGACGGCGGCGTTCCGCACTACGCCGCCGGCGGCGCCCTCGGCCCCGGCGCGGACGGCCCGGTCTCGTTGTTCGGGACGACCGTCGGGGATCGGACGGGGCGGCGCGTGGCGTGGCGCGAGGTCGAGGTGTGGCTGGCCGGCGAACACACCGACGCCAGGCCCGCTGTCGGCCTCTCGCTGTGTCTCGCGCGCGACGGCGCCGGCGCGAAGGTCGTCGCGCCGGACCACCCGTTCGCCGTCGGGGACGCGGTCCGGGTCGGGATTCGGGCGGGCGAGCGTCCGCGGCTCGGACGCCCCGACCCTCGCGGCCCATAGCTATTCTCGGGTGGCTCTGACCTGTCGGTGTAGTGATCGGTCTACTCTCCCGGGGGAACCCAATTCCGCTCGGCTTCCTCTTCGGCCTCGTGGTGCCGGTGCTGTCGGTGGTCCTCGCCGCGTCGCTGTTCGGGTCCGGCGAGAGTTTCGTGCCGCGGCGGCTCGGGGTCGCCGGGCCGGCTCTGGCTCGCCGCCGTCGCCGGCCTCGCGGCGCCGCTCGCGATGGCCGCGGTCGGGACGGTCCCGGCCGACCTCGACGCCGCGTGGCTACCCCTCGGCGACGAGCGCCGGGCCGGGCGTCGTGCGCGGGGACGCACAGACGGCAGTCCTCGTGTTCTCGCCCGGTCGCGGCGGACTCGTCGGGTCTTCGCCGCCTCGCTAGTCGAACGACACCTCGGCCAGCGTCGTCCGCTCGCCGAACAGCCAGTCGGCGTGGTCGACGGCGTACTCGCGGTCCTCCGGCTGGAGGAATCCGAGGGCGTCCTCGACGATCACGGGTCGGTAGTCCCGCAGTCCGGCGCTCCCGGCGGTGTGGAGGACACAGACGTTCGCGAGCGTCCCGCAGATCAGGAGGTCGTCCACGCCGTGCGCCGAGAGCCAGCCGTCGAGTTCCGTCTCGTGGAAGGCGTCGTAGGTGTGTTTCTCGACGACGTGTTCGCGGTCGCCGGCAGGGTCGAGTTCCGCGACGAGTTCGGCCTCCCACGACCCCTCGACGACGTGTTCGCCCCACCGCTCGAACTCGTCGTAGTAGTGCGCGTCGTCGAACTGTTCCGGCGGGTGGACGTCACGGGTGTAGACCACGCGGGCGTCGGCGTCGCGCGCGCGCTCGACGAGGTCGGTCACGGCGTCGACACACGCCTCGCTCGGCGGGGCGTAGAGGCTTCCGTCGGGGTGACAGAACCCGTTCTGGACGTCGACGACGACGACCGCGGTCCGGTCCGGATCGAACGTCGGCATAGGTGAGCGTGGGGCGCGTGGATACTAAACGACCGGGCAAGGTACTTCCCGGGAGAACCACTGCATCGTCTATGGACCTCCGTCCCCTCGTCGCCCTCTTCGTCCTCGTCGCGGGCGTCGCGCCGGTCGCGGGCGCCGGCGCCGCCGACGAGTCGGCCGCGCCGTCCGCACAGCCCCGGGCCGACCCGCCGTCGGACCGGGTCGGCTGGGAGGACGGCTACTGGCACGACGACCCGATCGACGTCAACCAGTCTGACGGCCTCACCGACCGCGAGATGGACGCGCTCGTCGCGCGCTCGATGGCCCGGGTCGAGTATATCCGCGAGGCAGAGTTCACGCAGTCGGTCGACGTCGCGGTCATCTCCCGCGCGGCCTACCGCGAGCGACAGGGCAACGCCACGGCGAACGAGTCGTTCGCGGCGTGGAACAACCAGGTGTGGGAGGCGCTGTTCGTCGACGGCGAGGACACGAACGTCCAGAACGAACTGTCCGGCACCCTCAGCAGCTCCGTCGCCGGCTTCTACGCGCCGAGCTCCGGCGAGATCCGTATCGTCACGACGACGCCCGACTCGCCGACCATCGACAACGGCACGCTCGTTCACGAACTCACCCACGCGCTACAGGACCAGCAGGGCCGGCTCACGAGCGCCCGGCCGACCAACGCGACGCAGGACGCCAGCCTCGCCGCGAACGGGCTGATAGAGGGCGAGGCGAACTACATCGAGCAGCGGTACGCACAGCGCTGCGGGGCCGAGTGGTCCTGTGCCGCGCCGCCAGCGAGCGGCGGCGCCAGCGGTGGCGACCCGAACTTCGGCATTCTGCTGACGATCCTCCAGCCGTACTCGGACGGCCCGGTGTACGTGAACTCGATCCGCGAGCGCGAGGGGTGGGACGCCGTCTCCGAGGCCTTCGACTCCCCGCCCGTCTCCACCGAGCAGACAATCCACCTCACGGACGAGAAACCGGTCCCCATCGAGTACACTGACCGCGCGACCGACGGCTGGCGACGCTACCCCAACCAGGGACAGAACGGCTCCGACACCGTGGGAGAAGCCTCCATCTACGCGATGTTCTGGTACCAGGCGCGCCAGGCCGGCGCCGACACCGTGAACCCCCGGGCTATCGCCCAGACCGACTCCCCGTTCGACACGTACAACTACAGCGCGGAGCCCTCCGCAGGATGGGGTAACGACCGCGTGTTCCCGTACCGCAACCCCGGCCGCGCCGAGGGCGGCTACGTCTGGGTGACCGAGTGGGACACGCCCGAAGACGCCCGGGAGTTCCGCCGCGCCTACGAGGCGATCCTCCGGGCCCACGACGCCGAGCGGCAGAACGGGACGTGGGTGGTCCCCGAGGGCCAGTACGCCGACGCCTTCCGCGTCACCCGCGACGGAACTCGGGTCACGATCGTCAACGGACCCGACCCGGCTGCCGTCGCGGCGATCCGACCCGCGACCGGGGCCGACGACGACGGCGGCAGCGTCGAGCCGGCGTTCGACCGCAACCCGACGCTCGCGCTCGGCGCGATAGGCGTCTTCGGCGTCGTCGGTCTCGTCGCCGTCGTCGCCCTCGTGGGCGCCGTACTCCGGCGGGACTGAAGCGAGGTCGGTCCGACGCGACCCGGGTCGAAGACGATCGCTCTTCGATCCCGGGGGTTCGATCTCCGAACTTTTTACGCGGGAGGGCGACCACCGGATATGGAGTTCGACGTGGTCGACGCCGACGCGATCCGGGCGGGCCGGGCGACCGACGCCTACTTCGAGCGGACCGAGGCGGCGCTCTCGCAGGCTGGCCGGACCCCGTCCGTCGTCGCCGAGGTGACCGCCGACCAGTTCTCCGACGGGTCGTTCGAGCTACTGGCCGGGGTTCGCGACGCCGCCGCGCTTCTGGAGGGACTGCCCGTCGACGCCGACGCGATGCGGGCCGGTCGCCTGTTCGACGGCGGCCCCGTACTGCGGGTCGAGGGGCCGTACGGGGCGTTCGCGCGGTTCGAGACGACGCTGCTCGGGTTCCTCTCGCACGCCAGCGGGATGGCGACGGCCGCCCTGGAGTGTCGGCGGGCCGCCCCCGACGCGACCCTCTTCTCGTTCGGAGCGCGCCACGTCCACCCGTCGATGGCGGCGGTCGTCGAGCGGTCGGCGCTGACGGCGGGGTTCGACGGGTTCTCTCACGTCGCGGCGGGCGACCTGCTGGGCCGCGAGGCGAGCGGGACGATGCCGCACGCGCTCGTCCTCTGTTTCGGCCGGGGCGAACAGGAGGCAGCCTGGCGGGCGTTCGACGAGGCCGCCCCGCCCGAGGTGCCGCGCGTCGCGCTCGTGGACACGTTCTCGGACGAGGTCGACGAGACCCGGCGCGCGGTCGACGCGCTCGGGGACGACCTCGACGCGGTGCGGCTAGACACGACGAGCTCTCGCCGGGGCGACTTCCGGCACATCGTCCGGGAGGTGCGCCGGGCGCTCGCAGAACTGGGGCGCGAGGACGTGGACGTGGTCTGCTCGGGCGGACTCGGGCCGGGCGACCTCCGCGGCCTCCGGGACGTCGCGGACGCGTTCGGCGTCGGCGGGCACGTCTCGAACGCCGACCCCGTGGACTTCGCGCTCGACATCGTGCAGGTGGACGGAGAGCCGGTCGGAAAGCGAGGGAAGTTGCCGGGCGTGAAAGAGGTCTACCGGACGCCCGAGGGGGGGCACCACGTCGCGCGGCGGGGCACGGGAGAGCCGGGCGACGCCGAGGCGCTCCTCGAGCCGCTGGTCCGCGACGGCGAGGTGGTGCGGGCGTTCGACCTCGACGCGGCCGCGGAACGGGCGCTGACTGACGCAGTGCGGGTCGGGTTCTGAACGCCGCAGGTCAGCTCAGCTCAGTTCTTCGATAGAGCCGTCGCCGCGCTCGCGGAACACCTGCCCCTCGAACAGCGTCACGACGACGTCGTCGTCGTCGTCGCGCCACGCGAACGGCGACTGCTTGGCCTTGCGGCAGGCCCGTGCGAGGAACTCGCCGGCGGACCAGTCGTTCTCGACGGGGATCGTCGGGTAGAGCCACGCGTGGTCGGCGCCGGCGTCGACGGCGACGCCGTGGGTGCCGAGTTCGGTGTCTGCGACGGGGTCGTCGGTGAGGGTGTAGCCGGTGACGATACAGACAGAGACCGCGACGTTCGACAGCTCTGCGGGTTCGACCTCGGATCCACAGGAGTCGCTCGAGGCGGCCTGGATCGCCGCCTCGACGATGGCGTGACCGAGCTGGTTGGAGCCCCGATAGGCACCGGCACAGCCACGGAGACGCTCCCGCCCGCGTGTCGAGCGGATACGCACCAGCGCGCCGGTCCGGGCGTAGAAGGCGTCGCGCATGCTCCCGGGCTGCTCGCGCTGGCCATGAAGCACGTAGGATTCGATCGCCTCGCGGGCCAGTTCCACCGCGCGCGCCCCGTCTTCGTAGGTCAGCCGCACCGACTCGGCCTCAGACATGAGGAGCCGTACGACCGGGTTCGTCTTGAACCCTCGTCTCGGGGCCTGAACGGGCGGTCAGCGACCGCGGCGCTTAACCGCCCGCCGGCGGAACGTCGGCCGCGGCAGGGAGAGCCCGGCTCCCGTGGCAACACGAGGAAAGTCCCCCCACCGTCCGGACGGGTGACTGGACGCAAGTCCAGAGTCGGAGACGGCTGGCGCTCGAACAGCAACGACACCCCCCGGTCCGACCGATGACGCGCGCGAACCCGACCGCGAGGGAGGGGAGCTAACCAGCAGAGGAGAGACGACCGGGAACGGATGGAACGGCGACCCTCACCGGTGCAAGTCCGTGCGACAGGTAGTCCGGACGCGGCACGGACGCTCAGCGCAATGCCGGGACGAACAGAAGGGGGCTTACTCCTCCCAGCCGCCTACGCGCCGAGCGGCCGCTTTTCCCGCTCGGCCGCCACCGGCCGCCGTGGACGTCGATTCCCTCGCGAGCGCGCTCGAGCGCTTCGGCGGCACGGCCGCGGAGCGTCAGGTCGTCGCCCGGCAGGCTCGCGACCTGGCCGACGCGGGCGCGCTGGAACGCGACCGTGGCCATCCCCTGACCGCCGAGACGGTCGTCGACGAACTCGCGGATGCGCCGTCGGGCGGCCCGGCCGACCGCTGGAACTGGTGGGTCGGCGCGCTCGACGTGGCGTACGGCGGCTACGCGCGGTTCGGGGTCCGGCAGTACGGAGAGGACTAGACGCCGGCGCTGTGGGGGCGACCGGAGGCCCGGCCAGGCCCCCCCTGGTCGTGCTGGCGGCGCAGGTCGACGGCCACGCCGACGACAGCGAGTGCGACCGCCGCGACGAACACGCTCCCGACCAGCAGTTCGAGGCCACCGCCGACCGCGCCGGCGACGACGACGCCCGCGACGGCGAGAGCGACGGCGAGCGTCGTCAGCGCGAGCACCCGAACCCGCCCGGCGGCGGCGAGGCGCCACGACCGGACGGCTGCGTCGTCCAGTCCGTCGCCGTCGACGGCGACGAAGACGGGGACGAAGAGGAGATGCGCGAGGAGCAGTACCCCCGGCGCGACGCCGAACGCGAAGCCGGCGAGGACGAGGACGCTCCCGAGCCCGGTCGCGATAGCGGTCCTGAGCGTCGCCGGGAGCGCGTCCCGCGTCAGGTCGTCGACGCTCAGGACGCCCGTCGACCCGGCGAACGCCCGGCAGGCGACGACGAGCAGCCACGACCCGACGAGCCAGGTGGCCGCGAGCAGCCACGCCGCGACCGTCGGCCCGACGGGAAGCGTCGTCGCGTAGTCTATCGTCAGGGTGAGTCCGTACCCCGACACCACGATACCGTCGAGAAGCGTGTTCAGTATCAGGTGTCCCGCCAGCGTCAGCGCGAGCGCCGCGACGAACAGCCGCGCCCCCGCCGGCGTCGCCACGTCGTCTGTCCCGCGGGCGAGTGCCCGCACGAGCCGTACCATACCGAACCGCTCGGGCGCGCCCCGCCTAACCTTTTTCGACGTACGCTGATATGTTCGGGGGAGATCGACCCGACGCACGAGCGGTCGACCCCCGTGTACTGGGTCGAAACGGTCTGAGACCCGAGTTTTGTCTGACAGGCGTCAGACGCTCCGCTAGTGTTATAGGCTGATAGGTTGGGGATGGCGTATGCGCAGACGTGGCCTTCTCGCCCTCCTCGCGCCGCTGACCGCGGGCTGTCTCGGCGGCATCGAGGTCAGCCGCGAAGGGGCACAGTCGGTGCCGGAGGACCGCAGCGAGACGACACCCGCCCCGGAACGAGGGGCCAACGCGACGGCGACACCGACACCCGACACACCGTCGGACTCCGAGCCGACACCGGCGCCGGGCGCGGACGAGCGAACCGCCGCCCGGCGGCTCCGGGTCGCAGAAGAGAGCCTCGCCGCGGCCGTGAGCGCCTTCGGCGAGGGTCAGGGGGTCGCGGACGTGACCGCAGACGAGGCGTTCGTCGCGCGAGACGTCTACGTCGAACTCGTGCGGGCGTCGGGCGCGGTCGACGAGGCACGGGCGCTCGCGCGGACCGAGTCCCAGGTGGAGCGTGCGCGGGCGCTGTCGGGCGTCGTCGCCTTCCTCTCGCACGCGACGGCGGGACAGGCCGCGATAGCGGCGGGCCACGAGGCGATTGTCGACGTTCCCGAGGCGCTCCGCGACGGGAACGTGGGGCGTGCGCGGGCGCTGGTCGACGAGTTCGGAACCCACCGGCGGGAGACCGAACGGGCGGCGTCGCGCGTTCGCAGCAGGTCGGACGACGCCGACGTGGAGGCGACAGACGTCGTCGCCGACGACGCCCGGCGGCTGAAACTGGCGCAGTTCGACGCCGCCGTGACTGCCCTCGGCGACGCCACCCAGCCGGCCCGGTCGCTGATCACCGGCGTCGACCGACTGATCGAGGCGCGGTCCGCCCTCACTGACGACAGCTACGACGACGCGTCCTCGTTCGCAAACGACGCCGAGGTGGTCCTCGACGAGGCCGAGAGCGACCTCTCGACGCTCGCGGACGACCTGTCTGCGGAGGCGGCGGCGTTCGTCGACGCCATCGACCGGCTCGCGACGTACGCCGGCAACCGGGCGACCGAGGCGGCCGACATCCGGCGTAACTACTGACTCACTCGACGCTCGGCAGCCGCGCACACACACCGATGACGACGACGAAGGTGGCCGCACACAGCGCCAGTCCGACTCCCGCGCGACCGGCGTCGAACAGCGTCCCGACCACGACCGGGCCGGTCGCGCCGAGGAAGAGGTAGACAGACCGGAGGAAGCCGAACCCGCCGCCGCGCGCGCCGGCAGAGAGCGCGTCGTAGGCGTAGGCGTTGAGGACCGGCCAGACGCCGAGTTGCACGCCCAGAATCGGCACGAGAGCGAGCGCCGCGGTCGACGGGAGCGCCGTGAGCGTGAGTATCCCCACGACGGCGAGTGCGACGGTCCCGACCAGGAGCGTCCGCCGACCGTAGGCGGCGGCGACCTCGCCCGACACCGCCTGCGAGACCAGTCCGACGGCGAAGAAGCCGCCGAACGCCAGCGAGGCC
Source organism: Haloferacaceae archaeon (assembly GCA_042217165.1). Lineage (GTDB taxonomy): Archaea > Halobacteriota > Halobacteria > Halobacteriales > Haloferacaceae > A07HB70. The sequence continues at coordinate 13,225 of JBDGTD010000053.1, forward strand.
GTCCCCGGGCTCACGGCCTTTGCGTCCACGAGGTAGGTCGTGAGAAAGCCGACCAGCCCCTGGTAGCCGAACGCGAACAGGATCAGCGCCGCGGTGACGACCCGGACGGGTCGGCGCCGGAGTTCGCCCACCCCGTCCCAGGCGCTCCCCGCGGTGTGTTCGGCCGCCCCGTCGCGCGGGACGGCGAGCGCCAGTGCGACGGCGACGACACCGAAGGCGGGCGCCAGCGCGAGGAAGCCGACGCGCCAGCCGACCGTCGTCGCGACGACGCCCGCGGCCGCGGGGAGGACCGTGTTACCGACGTTGCCGGAGGCGAACACCACCCCGAGGGCGGTGTCGCTCCGGTCGGGGTAGAGCCGCGAGATCACCATCACGCGGGGGGTGGCGTAGAGGCCCGTTCCGAGACCGAACAGAATGACCCCGGCGGCGAACGTCACGAGGTCGGTCGTGACGCCGAGGGCGGCCACCGCGACGCCGCCGAGGACCGTCGCGACGACGAGGATCCGGTGTTCGCCCGTCCGGTCGGTGAGCAGGCCGCTCGGGAACTGCATCACCGCGTACGACCCCCAGAGACAGGTGAGGAGCAGTCCGGCGGTGGCGTCGTCGAAGCCGAGGTCGGCCCGCACCGTCGGGAGGATCGACGGGACGACGAACCGCGCACCGAGCGCGAGAAACCAGCCCGCCGCGACCGCCGCGAGTGGGGCGCCCCGGTCGTCAGAGACGAGGGTGCGGCCGGTTCGGCGGACGGCCCGGAGTAGGTTGGCCACGCCGGTCGCGGACCCCGACGGGGTATAACGGTTTCTGCCTCGGGGCGCGCACGCGCCGGGGGACCCGTATACGCCGGACTGTCGGGACCAGATCCAGTGTCGACGGCGTGGTTCGGCCGGGTGGAGATCGGGCGCGAGGAGACGATGCTCCTCCGGGGCACCCCCGTCGTCGCCGAGCGCGCGCCGTACACCACCCGTGGCGGGAACGGGGTCTGTGACACCACCGCCGTCCGCGTCGGCGGCGGGTGGCTCACCCCCCGCCGGACGACGACAGACGACGCCACCAGGGATGCGGTCGAGCCAAAGAGCGAGGGGCCGAAGCCCGGCGGGCCGGGGCGGCGACGGCCGCCGCTACGCCGTCACCGGATCGGCGACAGTCACCGCGCTCGGCGCG
>JBDGTD010000033.1:0-13839 GCA_042217165.1 Haloferacaceae archaeon
GGCCTCGGCGACGCCGGCGACCGGGCGTTCGGGACGACCTGACGGGCCCCGGTCGTCGCCGGCCGCGCCCCGGCGGGCGGCCCGACGCCTCCATCCCCGTCCGACGCGCGCTTCGGGTGGAGCCGCCGTCCGCCGCCGCCCCGCCGGCTTCGGGTGGAGCCGCCGTCCGCCGACGCCCGGGGGTTTCCGGTGGAGATCCCCCGTCCGTCACGGCGGTCCGGGGGCGATAACCTCCACCCGACACGCCGCTACCCCTCGAACGCCACCCGGTCGCTCGTGGCGCTCCGGAGGCGGTCCCGGAGGGCGGCGGCGTCCCCGACCGGGACGCGAACGGCGAAGGTCACCCGCTCCTCGTAGTCGGCGTCGAACTCGACGCCCTCGCTCTCCAGGATGCCCCGGACGGTCCCCGAGTCGTCGTAGTCGACGACCGCCGCGAACCGTTCGTGCGGGACCCGCTCGACCACGCCGGCGGCGTCGACGGCCTCCTTGACGCCCCGGGCGTAGGCCCGCGCCAGCCCCCCGACGCCGAGTTTCACCCCGCCGTAGTACCGGATCACGACGGCGGCGACGTTCCGCAGGTCGCGCCTCCGGAGGACGTTCAGCGCGGGCTTGCCCGCCGACCCCGACGGCTCGCCGTCGTCGCTCGACCGCTCGCGGAGCAGGTCCGCTCCGTCGCCGGCGGACACGCGGTACGCCGGGACGTGGTGGGTGGCGTCGGGGTGGGCCTCGCGGACCTCGTCGACGAACGCCTCGGCGGCGTCGACGCTCCCGACGGGCGCGACGCGGCCGACGAACTCCGACCCCCGCACCTCGAAGCGCGCGACCGCCCGCTCGGCGACGGTCCGGAACGGCTCGGGGTCGCTCACGCCCGCCGCTGGGCGGCCCGCGGGCTTGACTCCTTCTGTTCCACGGCGAGCCCCGGACCGCGGGCGTCGTCGCCGCGATCAGAACTCCAGCCGCCGGACGTAGGACAGTTCGCGGATCTCGACGAGCAGGTCGCCCGGGAGCCGCTCGTCGGTGATGACGTAGAGCGCCGGGTCGTCCGTGAACTCGGGGTCCTCGCTGATGATCTGCCGGATCGGGATGTCCCGGTCGGCGATGAGGCCCGTCACCTCCGCGACGATGCCGGGCGCGGACTCGTCCTCGACCCAGACCGTCAGGACCGCCAGGTCGAGCACCGGCGCGAGGTCCATCAGGCTGGGGAAGGCCGTGATGTTCTGGAACACCCGTCGCAGTTCGGGGTCCTCGAGGACGGCGTCGGTCGTGGAGTCGACCACTCGCCGGTCGACGCCGATCTCGCGTGCGATGCCCGTGTCGGGAATCTCGATGCCGCCGGAGACGACCCGGCCCTCGTCGTTGACCGAGAAGCCCCGTTCGAGGAGCAGGCGCACCACGGCCTGCTGGCTCGGGCTCCCCTCGAACTTCCCCATGATCTCGTCGAACATCGCCCGGGCCAACGTCCGGGCCGCGCGACTTAGTGGTGTTGCCGGCGGCGATCCCCCGCCGTCATCGGAAACCCGTCGCTCGGCGCCGGTAGACAACACTTTTGTATGTCGCGGGGGTCAACCCTCCGGCGAGAGGACTCCCGTCGATGGTCCGGAAAAAGAAGCTCAGCCCCAGTGGCGCCAAGGACGAGAACGGCGAGTACCACAACGTCCACGTCAACCTCCACGAGGACGAACTCGCCGTCGCGGGCATGGAGATCGGCGACGAGGTGTTCGTCCGCGTCCGCGACGGGAAGATCATCATCCAGAAGGCCGACCCCGACGAGGTCGAGCACGACTTCTGACCCCATGACCGGCGGACACGCGACCGGGCGGCGATGAACCCCTACCGCGCGGCCAAACCGCTCCTGTTCGCCCTCCCGCCGGAGACCGCCCACGGCGCGACCAAGCGGGCGCTCCGTGTCGTCCAGGACACGCCGGTCGAGCGGTGGCTCCGGCGCCGGTACCGGGTCGACGACGACCGGCTCCGGGTCGAGGCCTTCGGCTGCGAGTTCGACAACCCCGTCGGGGTCGCCGCCGGGTTCGACAAGAACGCCGCGATCCCGTCGGCGCTGACGGCGCTCGGGTTCGGCCACGTCGAGGTCGGGGGCGTGACCGCCGAGGGCCAGCCCGGCAACCGCCGCCCGCGCCTCTTCAGGCTCCCCGAGGACCGCGCGCTCGTCAACCGGATGGGCTTCAACAACGCGGGCGCCGACGCCGTCGCCGAGCGCCTCGACCGCCTGGACCTCCCGACGGACCCCGTCGGCGTCAACCTCGGGAAGTCCAAGGCCACGCCCCTCGCGGAGGCCCCCGCCGACTACCGCTACACGTACGAGCGGGTCGGCGACGCCGTCGACTACGCGGTCGTCAACGTCTCCAGCCCGAACACGCCCGGCCTCCGGGAACTCCAGCACCGCGACTCTCTCGAGCGCATCGTCGGGGAACTCCGGGACGCGGGCGCCGACCCGCTCCTGGTGAAGCTCTCCCCGGACCTCGCGGAGCCGGCGGTTGAGGAGGTCCTCTCGGTCGTCGAGTCGTTCTCGCTCGAGGGGGTCATCGCCGTCAACACCACCGTCGACCGGCCCGCGGGCCTGCGAAACCCCCACCGCGCCGAGCGCGGGGGGCTCTCGGGCGCGCCCATCGAGGACCGCGCCACCCGGACGGTCCGGTTCGTCGCCGAGCGGACCGACGCCCCGGTGATCGGCGTCGGCGGCGTCTCCGACGCCCGGGGCGCCTACCGGAAGCTCCGCGCCGGCGCCTCGCTGGTCCAGCTGTACACCGGGCTGGTCTACGAGGGGCCGTCGCTCGCCCGGACGATCAACGAGGGGCTGCTCGACCTGCTGGAGCGCGACGGGTTCGACGACGTGCGCGAGGCGGTCGGCGCCGACCTCTGATCACCGGACGACGACGACGGCGTCGCCGGCCTCGACCATCTCGCCCTCGCCGGTGTAGCGGCGCTCCTCCTCGACCTCGAAGGCGTCGGGATCGAGCTCCTCGCCGGCGACCCGGAGGCGGCCGTCCTCGATGGCGTAGTCGCCACGCTCGATGGCGGCCTCGATGTCCGACACCTTCTCGCCGTACGCCGGCCCGACGGTCGCGTAGTCGAGGTCGATGCCCGTCACCACGGACTCGATCTCGGCCGCCGCGTCGGTCGTCTCCAGGTCCTCGACGTGCATCACGCGCTCGATGTCGGCCTCGAACCCGCTCACGTCGCCGTGGACCGTCACCGACGACAGCGTCGCGTTCAGCGGCAACCCCCGCTCGGACTTGTACCGCCGGAGCGCGCCGACGACGGCCATCGCCGTCGCGCCGGCCTCGCGGTCGGCCTCGACGCCGAGCGGCTCCGGCCAGTCGGTCAGGTGGACGCTCCCCGCGTCGTCCCCGTACATGTCCGTCCAGATCTCCTCGGTGATGTGGGCCAGGATGGGCGCGAACAGCCGGCAGAACCGCTCGTGAGCGACTTGGAGGGTGTAGGCGGCCGCGGGGTCGACGTCCGCCGCGTCGCCCTCGCCGGCGCGGATGCGCTGTTTCGCCACCTCGAGGTAGTCGTCGCAGAACGTGTGCCAGAAGAAGCTCCGCAGGCGGTCGCGGGCCTTCGCGAACTCCCGCTCCTCGAAGCGCTCGGTGAGGTCGGCGACGAGCTCGTCCATCTCGGCCAGGAGCCAGCGGTCGAGCGCCTCCAGGTCGGGCCGGTCGAGGCGCTCCTCGGGCGTCAGGTCGTCGACGAGCTTCGAGGCGTTCCAGAGCTTCCGCATCAGCCGTTCGCCGGCCCGCAGGCCCTTCTCCTTGTACGGCAGGTCGTCGCCGACCGACGACCCGGCGGCCCAGTACCGCGCCGCGTCGACCGGGAACTGCTCCAGCACCTCGTCCGGCGCCACGACGTTGCCCTTCGACTTGGACATCTTCTCCCGGTTCTCGTCCAGCACCATCCCGTTGATCATCACCGTGTCGAAGGGCACCTCGCCGGTGTGCTCGTAGCACTTGACGACGGTGTGAAAGAGCCAGAACGAGATGATGTCGTGGCCCTGTGGCCGCATGTCCATCGGGTAGAGCTCCGGCCGCTCGACGGCGAACTCCCCAGCGTCGGCGTCCCACCCCCACCCGGCGTTGATCAGCGGCGTCAGCGACGAGGTGGCCCAGGTGTCGAACACGTCGTCCTCGGGGACGAACTCCCCGCCGCCACACTCGGGACAGGCGTCGATCGGCGGGTCGTCGTCGAGCGGATCGACCGGCAACTGCTCGCGGTCGGCGACGACCTCCGCGTCGCAGTCCGCGCAGTACCACACCGGGAAGGGGATGCCCGAGGAGCGCTGGCGGGAGATGGCCCAGTCCCACTGGAGCCCCTCGATCCAGTTGCGGTACCGCGTGAACATCTTCTCCGGGTACCAGTCCATCTCCCGGCCCGCCTCGAGGTACTCCTCCTTCTTGTCGAGCAGTTCGACGTACCACTGCTCGGTGACGAGGAACTCGATGCCCGTGTCACACCGCTCGTGGACGTTGACGGTGTGGGTGATCGCCCGCCGGTCGAGGAGGTACCCCTCGGCGTCGAGGTCCGCCACGATGGCCTCGCCGGCCTCGTCGCCGGACAGGCCCTCGTACTCGCCGGCGACGTCGGTCATCGTCCCCGACTCGTCGATGGCGATCCGCAGGTCCAGGTCGTGGGCCTGGTACCACTCGATGTCGGTCTGGTCGCCGAAGGTACAGCACATCACGACGCCCGTGCCCGTCTCTAGGTCGACCCGGTCGTCCTCGATGATGGGGACCTCCTGGCCGAACAGCGGCACCTCGGCCCGCTCGCCGACCAGGTGGCGGTGCTCGTCGTCCTCTGGGTGGACGAACACGGCGACGCAGGCGGGCAGGAGTTCGGGCCGGGTCGTCGAGATGACGAAGTCCTCGTCGGTTCCGGCCACGTCGAACCGGATGTCGTTGAAGTGGGCGTCGTGCTCGTCGTCCTCCATCTCGACCTGCGAGATGGCCGTCTCGCACTCCGGACACCAGATGGCCGGGGCGCGCTTGCGGTACTCCCGGCCCTGCTCGTAGAGGTCGACGAAGGAGAGCTGCGAGATCCGCTGGACGTCCGGCGCGATGGTCTGGTAGGTCTCCGACCAGTCGATGGAGATGCCGAGGTTCTGCATCTTCTCGGTGAACTCGGCCTCGTACTCGGCACAGACCTCGCGGCAGAGCTCCTGGAACTCGTGGCGCTCGTAGTCCTGGTGGCGCACGCCGAGTTCGTCCTCGGTCAGACGCTCCGAGGCGATGCCGTTGTCGTCGTAGCCGAACGGGAAGAAGACCTCGCGGCCGGCCATCCGGTTGTACCGCGCCGCGAAGTCCTGCAGCGTGAACCCGTACACGTGGCCCCAGTGGAGGTTTCCGGAGACGGTCGGCGGCGGCGAGTCGACGGAGAAGACCGTGTTCGGGTCGGTCGCCGCCGTCCCCTCGTAGGTGTACGTCTCCTCCTCGACCCACCGCTCCTGCCACTTCGGCTCCACGGACTCCGGGTCGTATTCGCCACGGGGCATTTCTCGACGTGATTACCGCCCGAGCGGCTGTTAAACCTCCCGGTCCGCGGGCCCGCCGGCGGTCGCCGACCGCCCGCGGTCCCCGCCGTCGCCGCGGGGGCGCGGCCCTCAGCGGAGCGCGTCCAGTCGGAACTCGAACGCCGCCACCGGCAGTTCGAGGTCGTGCTCGACCAGCACGCGCGGGTGAAGTTCGCCGACCACGCCGACCCGTTCGCCGTCCACCTCGACCGCCGCGGCCCGGCCGTCGATGAACGAGGGGTGCTCGACGGCCGGGGTCGCCAGGTCGGCGTCGAAGGCCGCACAGAGCGCCGCCAGCCGGCTCTTGGCGTCCTCGTAGGTCGCGTCTGGCCGGGCGAGGACCGCGGCCACGTCCCGGCGCTCGGCGACGCCCGTCGGCTCGTCGTCGTCGCGGCGGGCGACCAGCCCGATCTCCGCGAGGTCCTGGGGGTACGCGCGGTGGGTGTTGTTCTCCAGCACCATCGTCAGCGACGGGAGCGCCCAGGTGCGGAGCATCGTGTAGTCCTCGCTGTACGGCTCCGTGATGGTGACCCCCTCCGCCCCGCCGAGGGCGTCGGCCGGCTCGTCGGCCGTCGCGTCCGGCAGGCCCATCCGCCCGTAGTTCTCCGCCGCCGAGATCATGTGGAAGTTCAGCAGGTCCTCGAACCCGAGGCCGACCAGCGCCCGCCGGGCGGCGTCCTCCAACCGCGACCGCTCGTGGCGCCCGCCGACGGTCCCCACGTCCGGGTCGCGCGGCTCCAGGTCGTTGAACCCGTACGCCCGGCCCACGTCGTCGATCAGGTCCAGCGGGTGGAGCACGTCGACGCGGTAGGGCGGGATCTCCACGTCGTAGACGACCTCGTCCCCCGGCGTGTACGAGGCGTCCAGCCCCGCCCGCTCGAACAGGTCGACGACCTCGTCGGGGTCGAACTCCGTCCCGAGGACCGTCTCGATCCGCTCGTGGGCGACGCTCTTCCCCTCGACCGCCAGGTCGGGCCGGAGCAGTTCCGGGCCCTCCGGCGGGTGGACGGCGTCGTCGGCGTACGCCACCCGGACCTCCTCGATCGTCGCGCCGCGGGCGTCCAGCGCGTAGCAGACGACGTTCAGCATCCGGTCGATGGTCCACTGGTCGGTCCCGGTCATCTCGACGAACAGCTCCCGGGAGTCGGTGGTCACCTCCGTCCGGCGGCCGTTGATGACCGGCGGGAACGAGAACAGGCCGATCTCGTCGTAGATGGCGGGGTAGCGCCCGTAGTCGGCGACGAGGTCGGCGTACGTCTCGCCCACCGGGTGGTCGGCGAGGACGTCCCCGGGGGTCATCTCGGCGTCCGAATCGAGGGGGACGAACCGGTCGCCGTCGGGCTCGACGCCGCGGTAGGTGATGGACTTCGACGTCGTCCCATCCAGGGCCTCGCCTTTCAGCATCGTGAGGTCGTGGATGCCGATGGCGCCCTTGGCGCGCTCACGCCCCATCGTCGCGTGGAGCTTCTCCTGGAGCTGGATGAGCGACTCCAGGGCCGCCTCGTCGAGGTCGACGCCGCGGACCACCGCGCCGGTGACGTACGGCCGCTCGTCGGGGACGCTTCCCTCGACCTCGATCGTCCAGTCGGGATCGTTCGTCGACGGCACGTAGACGCCGCGGTCGTCGCCGTACTGGTAGCGCAGCGACCGGGCGACCCCCTCGACCGAGAGGCGGTCGAGGCGGTCCGGCCCGAACTCCAACTGCATCTCGCCGTCCTCGGTCTCGCCCTCGTACTCCAGGCCGAGCGCGAACAGGTCCTCGCGCAACTCCTCGTCGCTTTTCGCCTCGTGGCCGGTCAGCCGCCGGAGCTCGTCGGGGTCGACGTCGACGACGGGCATCAGTACATCACCTCCGTCGTCCGCAGCAGGTCCAGGTCACAGAGCGTCCCGTGGACGTCCCGGACGTCGTCGAACCCGTAGATGAGCATCAGGAGCCGCTCCAGGGCGAGCCCCCAGGCCATCACGTCACACTCGACGCCGAGCGGCCGGAGCACCTCGTCGCGGAACATCCCCGAGTTGCCGATCTCGATGAGCTCGTCCGTCTCGGGGTGGCGGCCGAACAGCTCGAAGCTCGGCTCCGTGTACGGGTTGTAGTGGGGCTTGAACTCGATGTCGGTGATGCCGAAGTGGCTGTAGAACTCCTCAAAGGTGCCCATGAGGTCGCGCACGGAGAGGTCCTCGGCCATGACCCACCCCTCGATCTGGAAGAACTCCAGCAGGTGCGTGGGGTCGAGCGTGTCGTTGCGGTAGACCTTCTCGACGCTGAAGAAGCGCTCCGGAGGTTCGAGGTCGCCGACCCCGTGGCCCGAGAGGTAGCGCATCGACAGCGACGTGGTGTGGCCCCGGAGGTCGACCTGCCGGGCGACCTCCTCGGTCCACGGGGAGTGGTAGCCGTCGCCGTCCTCGCCGACGCCCTCCAGGTGCGCCGACCGTACCCGCTCTACGAGGTCAGCCGGGAGGTCGTCCATCGGCGGCAGGTCGAGTTCGAACTGGTCCCAGTGGGTCCGCGCCGGATGGTCCTGGGGCATGAACAGGCAGTCGTTGATCCAGAACTGCGCGTCCGCGTGGGGCCCCTCCATCTCCCGGAAGCCCATCCCGACGAGGACGTCCTTCACGCGGTCGGCGGTCTGGCGGAGGATGTGGGTCCGGCCGCCGCGGCGTGCCGGCGCGTCGGCCTCGACGTTGTAGTCCGCGAACTCGACGTCACGCCACTCGCCCGACGCGATGAGCTCCGGCGTCAGCCGGTCGACCGTCTCGGCCGCCTCGACGCCCTCCATCAGCGCCGTCACGCCCGCGTCGGTGAGCGTCACGGACCGTTCGGTGTGCTCGTGGCGCTCGACGAGGCTCCGCCGGACGAGCTCCTCCAGCGCCGCCTCGTCGGCGGGCCGCTCCCCGGCGTCGACCGCCGACAGCGTCCGCCGCTCGGGGTCGCTCCCGGGGTCGGCGTCGGGATCGGCCCGGACCGTCCCGGCCTCCACCTCGCCGTAGCCCTTCCGGGCGAAGTTGGCGAGGGCGATGTCGATCTGCGGCCCGTCGAGGCCGGCCTCGCCGACGACGCGGCCGAGGTCGACCGGCTCCTCCGTCGCCCCGGCCTCGACGGCCGCCCGGTGGAGGCGCACCTCGGGGAGGCCGTCCTCGAGGTAGGCCGTCCCCTCGTCGGTCACCTCGTACTCGACGCGCTCCTCCTCCGCGACCGCGACGAGGCCCTCGTCGCGGAGGTCGAAGGCGGCGCCCGTGACGGTCTCGGGCTTGTGGTCGGTCTCCTCGGCGAGCTGTGCGATCGGCTTCGGGTCGGTGGCGCTCGCGGCGTTCAACACCGCGACCTGGGATTCTGGGAGTTTCATCGCGTTCGGCGTCGGTCTTGTCCGTGTGGGTCGCGCTCGGCAGTTAGGGGTTCCGGTACGCTGGGGGGCCGACGCGGCCGGTTTCGTCCCCCGCGGACGCTCGTCCGTCGGGGAGTCCGCCGGCCTACCGACCGAAGAAGAAGCCGGACCCGCTGGCGGGGCGCGGTCGGCGGGCGACGCGTCGGCGGTCGGGTCCGGACGACATGGGCGGGGGCACGACGGCGGTCCACAAAAACGCGTCGACGGCCGGCGTCGTCGGCCGGGGGCCGGGCCCTACTCCAGCAACAGCCGGCTCGGGTGTTCTAGCAGGTCGATGACGTGGTTCGTGAACCGCGCCGCCACCGCGCCGTCGACGACGCGGTGGTCGACCGACAGCGACAGCGGAAGGGTCTTCCGGGCGACGACCTCGCCGTCGACGACCCGCGGGCGGTCCTCGACGGTGCCGAGCGCCAGGATGGCCACCTCGGGATGGTTGACGATGGGCGTCGCGTACTCGCCGCCGATGGCCCCGACGTTCGTGACGGTGAACGTCCCGCCCCGCATCTCCCCGCTGGCGATGGTCCTATCGCGCGCGCGCTCGGCTAGGTCGCGGACCTCCCGCGCGATGTCGGTCAGCCCCTTCGCGTCGACGTCCTCAACGACGGGGACCATGAGCCCCGCGTCGGTCGCGGTCGCCACGCCGACGTTGTACTCGTCCCTGAGGACGATCTCCTCCCGCTCGGCGTCCAGTTGCGCGTTGACGTACGGGTGCTCCCGGAGGCCGGCGACGACGGCCTTCAGCACGAACGGCAGGTAGGTCAGGCGGACGTCGGCGACCGCGTTCAGCTCCTCGCGCACGGCGACGAGCTCCGTGGCGTCGGCCACGTCGTAGTGGGTCGCGTGGGGGGCCGTGAACCTCGAGCGCTCCAGGTGCTCGCCGATGGATCGCCTGACGCCTCGGTAGGGGACCCGCTCGCCGGAGGGCTCCTCGGCGCCGGTCGTCGGCTCCGCGCCCGCTCCGTCGGGGTCGGCGCCCGCCGATCCGGCCGTTGGGTCGGCCGCCGCCTCCCCGGCCGTCGGGTCGGTCGCCGCCTCCGCTCCCACTTCCGCCTCCGCTTCCGCCCGCGCCTCCGCTTTCGCCTCGGCGAACGCCCGCACCTGCTCGGCCGTGACGTACGCCTCCCCGTCGCGGGTCTCGTCGGTCGGCACCGCGTCGATGTCGACGCCCGTCTCCTCGGCGATCCGCCGGGTCGCGGGCGCGGCGAGCGTCCGGTCGCGGTCCGCGCAGTCGACGGATCCGGCCGCCGTGGCGCCGCCGCTCCCGGTCCCGTCGGTCCCCTCGCTCCCGTCGTCGTGCCGCCGGACCACGGACCGGCCCTCGCCGGGCGAGACGGACCGGGGCTCCGGCGCGTCCGCAGCCTCCTCCTCGCCGTCCGACTCCGCCGCGGCCCGCACGTCACCCTCGGTCACCCGGCCGCCGGGGCCGCTCCCGGCGACGCCGTCGACGTCGACGCCGAGTTCGCGGGCCAGGCGGCGGACGCTCGGCGGCGCGACCGACGGGCCGCCGGTCGCCGCCCCGTCGTCCGTCGCCGTCCCGGTCGCTTCGCCGCTCCCGGCCGTCGCCTCGCCGCCTTCCGTCGCCCCCGCCTCGCCGTCATCCGTCGGTTCCGTCTCGGCCGCCGCCCCGCCGCCTTCCGTCCCCCCCGCCTCGCCGTCCTCCGGCACGTCGAACGCGATGATGACCTCGCCGACGGGGACGACCTCGCCCTCCGCGGCGTGGAGTTCGTGGACGGTCCCGTCGTAGGGCGAGGGCACCTTGACCAGCGCCTTGTCGGTCTCGACCTCGGCGACCGGCTGGTCCTCGCTCACGGGGTCGCCCGGCTCGACGAGCCACTGGACGAGTTCGCCCTCGGCCACGCCCTCGCCCACGTCGGGCAGCCTGAACTCGCGGATCATCGGAACTCGACCGCCTCCTCGATGCCCGCCTCGACGCGCGCGACCGAGGGGAGGTAGTAGTCCTCCAGGGCGTAGAGCGGGTAGGGCACGTCGTAGCCGGTGACGCGGGTTACCGGCGCCTCCTGGTAGAGGAGCGCCTCCTCCTGGAGGATGGCGGTGATCTCGCCGGCCAGCCCGCCGGTCCGGGGGGCCTCGTGGACGACGACCGCCCGGCCGGTCTTCTCGAACGACGCGACCAGCGCCTCGCGGTCCATCGGCGACACCGTCCGGAGGTCGATCACCTCGGCGTCCACCTCGGGCGCGAGGTTCTCGGCCGCCTCCAGGGTCGGCCGGGTCATCGCCCCCCACGTGAACACCGAGACGTCCTCGCCCTCGCGGCGGGTCGTCGCCTCGCCGATGGGAACCGTGTACGACCCCTCCGGGACGTCGCCCCGGAAGGCGCGGTAGATGAGCTTCGGTTCGAGGAAGACGACCGGGTCGGGGTCGCGGATGGCCGACAGCAGGAGGCCCTTGGTCTCGTAGGGCGTCGAGGGGATGACGACCTTCAGGCCGGCCTCGTGGGCGTAGAACGCCTCCTTTGACTCGGAGTGGTGTTCGGGCGCCCGGATGCCCCCGCCGTACGGCGCCCGGACCGTGATGGGCGCGGTGTAGCTCCCCCGGCTCCGGGTTCGCAGGCGGGCCGCGTGGCTCACCAGTTGGTCGAAGGCGGGGTACATGAACCCCGAGAACTGTATCTCGGGGACCGGGCGGAGGCCGTACGCGGCCATCCCGATCGCGGTGCCGACGATGCCCGACTCCGCCAGCGGCGTGTCGATGACCCGGTCCTCGCCGAACTCCTCGTACAGCCCCTCGGTGGCGCGGAAGACCCCGCCGTTCCGGCCCACGTCCTCCCCCATGACGAGGACGTCGTCGTCGCGTGACATCTCCGTGTGGAGCGCGTCGCGCACCGCCTGTACCAGCGTCAGGTTCTGCGTCGGTCCGTCGACGGTCGCCTCGTCGGCCGTCTCGTCGTCGGTAGCCATGTGTGTCAGTCGCGGAACGCCTCGTCGCCACGTGCCTCGCGCAACCGCTCGAACGCCGCCCGTTGCTCCCGGAGACGGGGGATCGGTTCCGCGAAGACGTGGTCGAACATCTCGCCCGGCTCCGGCCGGGGGGTCGACTCCGCCGCGTCGATGGCCTCGCGCACCCGCTCCTCGACCTCGGCCCCGACCGCGTCGACCCGCTCGTCGTCGAGGCGGCCGGTGTCGCGCAGGAACCGCTCCAGGCGCGGGATGGGGTCGAGTTCCTTCCAGCGCTCGACCTCCGCGTCGTCGCGGTAGACGGTCGGGTCGTCGGCGGTGGTGTGGGCCCCGAACCGGTACATGACGGCCTCGACCAGCGTCGGCCGCGAGTCGTCGTCGCCGCTCCGGGCCTTCGCGACCGCCGCCTCGGTGACCGCGTAGACCGCGAGCGGGTCCATCCCGTCGACCTGGACGCCGTCGAACCCGTACGCCGCCGCCTTCCCCGCGATGGTCGCGCTCGCGGTCTGGCGGCTCCGGGGCACGGAGATGGCCCACTGGTTGTTGTTGCAGAACAGCACCGTCGGCGCGTCGAACACGCCGGCGAAGTTCATGCCCTCGTGGAAGTCGCCCTCGCTCGTCGCCCCGTCGCCGAAGTAGACCAGCGAGACGACGTCGTCGCCCCGGCTCTTGGCCGCCCACGCCGCCCCGACCGCGTGGGGAACCTGGGTCGCGATGGGGACCGCGACCGGGAAGACGTTCTCCCCCTCGCGCCGGTTGCCCCGCTCGTCGCCCATCCAGTACCGGAGCGTCCGTTCGAGCGGGACGCCGTGGATGGTCGTGGCGACGTGCTCCCGGTAGCTCGGGAACATCCAGTCCCGGTCGGCCAGCGCGCGGGCGCTCCCCACCTGTGCGGCCTCCTGGCCGGAGAGCGGGGGGTACGTCCCCATCCGTCCCTGGCGCTGGAGGCTGACGGCCCGCCGGTCGAAGTGCCGCGCCAGCCGCATCTCGCGGTACATCCCCACGAGTTCCTCGTCGTTGAGGTCGGGCACGTCGCCGACCGCCGCGCCGTCCTCGTCGAGGACCCGAACCCGGTCGTCCGGGTCACGCTGGAGGACGCTCACGGCACCCACCGGTCCATGGCCCGAATCTCAGCCGCCCGAGTAATATGGCTTTCGCGCCCCCTCGCCGCCGTCGTCCACTCGGCGGGCGCTCGGCCGTCGTCGCTCCCCGTCAGCCCTCCACTCGACCACTCGACGGGCGCGTGACCGTCGTCGCCCCCTCAGTCGTCCGCCCGCGCCGCCCGCCGGGCGGCCCCGACGTCGCGCCCGTCCCGCTCGACGGCCTCGACGAACAGCTCCCCCGCCCGGTACGAGGAGCGGACCATCGGCCCGCTGGCACAGTAGAGGAAGCCGAGCTCCGCCTCCGCGACCCGGCGCCACGTCTCGAACGTCGCCGGGTGGACGTACTCGACGACGTCGAGGTGCGAGCGCGAGGGCTGGAGGTACTGGCCGAGGGTGACGATGTCGACCCCCGCCTCGCGGAGGTCCGAGAGCGTCCGGTACACCTCGTGGGCGTACTCCCCGAGGCCGAGCATCAGGCTGGTCTTGGCGTAGACGTCCCGGTCGGCGGCGCGGGCGAGCACCGACAGCGACTGCTCGTAGCCCGCGCGGCGGTCCCGGACCGGCCACTGCAGGCGCTCGACCGTCTCGACGTTGTGCGCGAACACGTCCGGCCCCGCGTCGAGCACCTCGTCCACGAGGTCGGGCTCCCCCCGGAAATCGGGGACCAGCGTCTCGACGAGGATGCCCTCGTCGCGGCGCTTTATCTCCCGGACGGTCTCGGCGAAGTGCCCCGCGCCCTGGTCCGGCAGGTCGTCGCGGTCGACGGAGGTGAGGACAACGTAGTCGAGGCCGATCTCCGCGACGGCGTCGGCCACGTCCGACGGCTCCTCCGGGTCGAGCGGCTCCATCCCGCCCGTGCGCACGTCACAGAAGTTACACCCCCGCGAGCAGCGGTCGCCCATCAGCATGAACGTCGC
>JBDGTD010000057.1:0-13585 GCA_042217165.1 Haloferacaceae archaeon
CCCGACGCCGATCGTCAACTGGACGAACAGTTCGAACGCGACAGGGAGCCCAGTCATCATCGTACCCTGGACCGCACTGAGCGCCGCCAGGACCACGATCCACGTGAGAACGCCGGTCCCGAGTCCGCGAACGAGTCCGTCGCCCGGCCCGTCGGCGTGCGGCCCGACGGCAGTCGCGGCGACGCTACCGAAGACGAGGCACCCGACCAGCCACGGAACGAGCGGCCCGTCGGTGAGCGCGAGATTCGTGGCTCCAGCCCCGAGGCCGGCGACCGCACCGAGACAGAGCGTGAACCGGTCGACAGAGTAGTCCGTCGACTCGAGTGCGCCGGGGAACTGGACCGGAGTTGTCGGCGCAGTTCCGTCGTTTCGTCTCTCGGGAGCGTCGGGGCCGTCGCTCATGAGTCCCCGCCGGACGGACCAGTGTTCCCCGCGTTCGTCCCCGGATCGGGCGTCGAGCCGGAGGCCACGCCGCCAGACCGACCGGACGCCGTCGTGTCGGGGCTCACGCCGGAGTCGCCCGGAGAGACGGTGCTGTCGCCGACAGAGAGTTCCTCGCCCCGCGACCGGGGCGACCTGGTCTCGATCGTCCGGACCAGATCTCGCGGGAAAAACAGCCCGGCGATCCAGTCGACCGCGACCCGGAGTTTCTGCGCCGTCCCCGGGAGTTTCCCGAGATACACCGCCCGCCAGAGCAGCCACGCGAGCCGTCCGGACACCCGGCGGCCCATCACCTGAGCGACGGCGACCTGGTGGCCGATCACCGCGAGTGTGCCCTGTGACCGGTAGGAGAACGGGTCCGGGTCGCCACCGGTGACCGTCGCGTGGACGTTCTCGGCGGCTGTTGCACCCGCCCGGATCGCGTGCTGGGCGGTGTTGGGGTGCAGGTCACCCGTCTCGGCGTCCCGGACGGCCGCGCAGTCTCCGGCTGCCCACACGCCGTCGACTCCCGGAACCGAGAGCGTCTCGTCGACGGCGACGGCGCCCGGCATCTCGTCTGAACCCTCGAGCGACGCGACCAGCGGGTGTGGACGGTTGCCCGCGGTCCAGACGACGGTCTCGGCCCGGAGCGTGCGGCCGTCCGAGAGGCGAATCTGGCCGGAGTCGACATCGGCGACCCGGACGCCCAGGTCGAAGCTGACCCCGCGTTCGCGCATCCGTCCGAGCGCGTAGTCGGCCAGACGGTCGCCCAGTTCGGGCAGGATCCGACCGCGAGAGTGGACGACGCGCACCTCGATCTCCGAGCGGGGAACGTGCGGGTAGTACGGCGACAGAGCGTGGGCGAAATCGTTGATCGCCCCGGCGAGTTCCGTGCCGGCGAACCCGCCGCCGACGACGACGAACGTCGTCATCGCCGCTCGCTCGCGGGGGTCTGTGGTCTCCTCGGCGCGTTCGAACCGCCCGATCACGTGGTTCCGGATCCGGATCGCATCGCCGAGCGTCTTGAAATCGAGTACCGTCTCCCGCTCTGGGTCGATACCCTTGTCGTCGGGCACGGACCCGAGTCCCAGTATCAGGTGATCGTACGAGAGCCGTCTGTCGGGCTGGGTCGACTGACCGTCGTCGGGGGACCGGTCCAGCCCACGCGGTCCGGACTCGGCGTCGATCCGGAGGGAGCGTGCGTCCGTGTCGACGCCCGTCACGGCCCCCTCGATCACCCGTGTCCGCCTGAGTGCCGTCCGGAGCGGGGTCGTGATATGTGTCGGGGAGACGCTTCCCCCGGCGACCTCCGCCAGCATCGGCGTGAAGAGGGTCGCGTTGTCCCGGCTGACGAGTGTCAGTTCGACCGACCGATCCGGGCCGAACAGCCGTTCGAGTCGTCTGGCGGCGTACAGTCCGGCGAACCCGCCCCCCGCGACGACGACACGGGTGGGGTCGTCCTCCGAGTCGGATCCAGAGCGGTCGTAGACGCCGCGTGACCGCGCAGCCGTGTCGACCGCCGCGGCCGACACCCCGAAGAGAGCCCCGGCGACGAGCCATACACCGAGCGCCGGCAACGCTGTCCGAACTCTCGACGGCGTCCACAGCACGCTGTCGCCGGTGGCGGCAGGTACGACGGTGAGTTCGACCAGCACCCACGCCGGGATCCCGGCGGCAGCACCGACAGTGCCGTGAGTGACGGGATCGCGGTTCGGGTCGACGGCAGTTGCGAATACGGCCCCGCCGACCACGCCGAGTACGACGCCCGACGCTCCCGAGACCGTCGTCAACAGCAGCCCGGGACCGGCACCGGCGACAGCGCCGAGCGCCGCGCGGCGGCGAGCGGTCTCTCTCTGGTCTCCGAACACTCGCCCGCCGCTCATCGGAGGATCTGGTACACCGCTCCGAGAACGCCTCCGTAGACGAGGTGCCAGAGGAGACTCGGGACCGCGAAGTTGGGCACCATCGGCGGCATCGGTGCCCCCACGACCGAGAGCCACACCGGCATGACCAGGGCCGCCAGGCCGACCCACATCGCCACTCCCCAGACCAGTCCGAAGCCCAGTTTCGCCCCGGCACCGGGACGGTCGAACGGCAGGGACTGGAGCGCCGCGGCGAACCCGACGCCGATCACCGCCCCGTGCGAGAGATGAACCGCCCAGCCGACGACGCCGCCGGACAGGCCGTACATCGCCGGAATGGCACGCCGCAGGACGACGGGGTTCATCAGGGAGACCAGTATCCCCATCACCGCCGCTCCGGCGAGACCGGCGACCACGCCGGCCTGCCAGTCCACGAGCACGGTCGTCGTCAGGAATCCCCGGCTGGTACCGGTGTCTGACACCGATTCGTTCGACTGTTCGACGCCATCTGTCATAGGCGATCGCAGCCGACAGTTTGTCTGAGATAGTAAATCGTCACGGCGGCTGTTCGGTCTCGAACAGTCTCGAACAGTCCTCTTTCGGCGGTGTCGCGGTGCTGTCGCCGGAGGCAGCGGCCTCCGAGTGCGATGATAGGGAACGATACACCGACCCGACGACAGGTGCTTCGCATCGGTACGGCCGGTCTCGGAGTGACAGCGACCGGCACGGCCGCGGCGACCCGGGGGAGAGGAGACGACCGGGGTGACGGGAAGACGTTCGGCCGTATCTACGCGAACGACGACCTCTGGCGGACGAACGTAGTGAGAGTGCTCGACGAGCGCCCCGACCCCGAAGACAAGATCTACTTCCTTCACGACGGGAGCCGGCCGATCGTAGCCAACGGGGACGCAAGCAGCGAGCAGCAGTCGCCGTTCGTCTCCGAATCCGCCCCCGGCGACCGGGATTGGAACGGCGGTCAGTGGACCCACTTCTCCGCAGCGGTGACCGACGTAGAGGCGTTCAACCGGGACGCGCCACTGACCAGTGCCGCCGACGTTCTCGGCGAATCCTACATCGACGTCTCACTCGGCCGTCCGGGGTTCGGTCCGCCGAACTACTTCGTCTGTCCGCTCAACGGCCGGGCGTGACGCCTCCCCCGGGGGGCCGATCTGTTCTGCGGCGTCTGACGAGGTTAGCCGCGTGCGCGGCGTATCCTCACGACACGACGGTACGAGAGCTCGGTGACCGGAACGGACTCTGTCCGGCCGGAACCTGTCACCGTATGCGGGATTCGATGCCGCCGATAGCGGATACCTCGTCCGGGGGCGAGAGCACACGAGCGCGACGGTCGTTCGACGACGGACCGAGACCGCCCCTCTCCGGACGAGCGTGATCGGGGTCCGGACTAGCCGGCGTCGACGTACTCGTCGAACGTCAGCCCGCACGCGGTCCGGCGTGGTACGAGTACACACCACCGCACCAGCGACGTGCCCGAGGACGTCGTGGGCAACCGGGAGGAACAGACGGTCTCCGAGAGTGGACTCGTCACGCCCCCGCCGGGCGAAGAGCGTACCGCGGCAGTACGGACGACGCGGAGTCGTCGTTCGGCTACGGCTCCTCGTCGTGAACGGGCCAGACGACCCCGGTCGCCGAGTCGATTCGAACTCGGCTGTTCGACAGCGAGTTCCCTCGTGGCGCCCCGGAGACGCCGGGTGCCGCTCGAATCCCGGCAGTACGCTTTTTATCGGCGGCAGAAGACCCTCGCTCGTGACGACCCTGGGATTCGTCGGCCTCGGCCGGATGGGCACCCCGATGGCGACACGCCTCGTACGCGACGACCACGATGTCGTCGTCTTCGACCAGCGTCCCGAGGCCGTGGACGAGGTGGCGACGGCGGGCGCCAGCGGCGCCGACTCGGCCGCCGCGGTCGGAGCGCGAGCCGACGTGATCTTCCTCTCGCTACCGGGACCGGCGGCGGTGCAGTCGGTCGCGTCGGAACTCGAACCGACGGTCAAGTCCGGATCTGCCGTCGTCGATCTGACGACGTCCACGCCGTCGACCACCCAGACGGTCGCCGAGCAGCTCGCGGACGAGGGCGCGACGGTACTCGGCGCGCCCGTCAGTGGTGGGGTGTCGGGGGCCGAAGACGGGACGCTCTCCGTGATGGTCGGTGGCGACCGCGCGACGTACGAGGCCTGTCGGGAGTATCTCGACGCGTTCGCGGCGGACGTCTTTCACATCGGGGCCGACCCCGGGCACGGACACGCGGTCAAACTGCTCAACAACTACCTCTCGACGACGGCGACTGTCGCGACCGCCGAGGCCGTCGTCCTCGGACAGCAGATCGGCCTCGGTATCGAGACGCTGTGTGAGGTGTTCAACGCCAGCAGCGGCCGCAACTCCTCGACCGAGGAGAAGTTCCCCGACTACGTCGCGAACGACCGCGACATCGGGTTCACGCTGGGGTTGGCGGAGAAAGACCTCCGTCTCGTCCACCAGTTCGCCGACGAGAATCGGGTCCCGCTCCTGCTCGGGAGTATCGTCCGGAGTCAGTACAGCGCCGCACGAGCCGCCCACGGCGACGACGGCGACATGCGCAGAATCTACGACTTCGTCCGCGGGAACATGGTCGCTCCCGAGGACACCCCGGGAGACGCGGGGTGATTGCAAGTACCAGACGCTATCGACGTTTCTGGCAACTCCGACTCCCTAATAGAAGAGTGGGTTTGTGAGTGGCGGGGCCGACGACCCGGTTAGACCCGACTAAGCCTCTTGGATGTCGCCTTTGATCGTAGCGACCGTCTCGTCGTCGAGTTCCAGGTCGGGGTGTGCGTCTTCGGCGTGTGCCGTCGCCTGTTCGAGGATGTCGTCCTCGGTATCGCCACTACACGTTGCATCGCATCCGTCGACCGGACAGACTAGTTCAAGTGCCATACAGTTTTCTCGCCTCTCACGCACTAATGCCTTTTCCACGCACAGCAATACTTTGGATGAGAACAGCACAGACAGACGCTGTGGTCGGACGACAGTCCGAGTGTACGTCTGTCAGCGGTCTGTCTGAATCACGGACGGAGTTTCGGTGCGATTATCGACAGGACTCCGATAATAGAACGCGTCGAGTCTACTCGGCTCGTGCCTTCGGTGCTCGCCGAGGAGGGAGCATCCGCCTCGGCCGCTTCAGATGACCCGGCCGGGACGACGCCCACCGAGTCCCGAACGTCCATCGACCGACCCCGATCCCGGGGTCACCGGCGACTCGCCGCGGTCCCGAGACGCGCTCGGCCGCGTCTTCGAGGCGGGCCCCGACGCGGGGGTCGTCGCGCCGCACGTGACGACCCGCTCGACTCGACTCTCGCGGGCGAGGTCTGGTCTGTGACGGCGAGACGAGACGGCGCGACACGGCGAGGGCCGCGCCGACTCCGGCGGTCGCCGCTGTCAGTCCCCGGTCAGCCGTTCGAGAACCGTGCGCGTCCGCGGCCGCTCGGCGAGGAGGACAGAGCACTCGGTGTCCTCGACGACGTCCAGTACGAGGCTCCCGCTGAACAGCCGGGCGAGCAGCCCTCGCTCGGTCGCCCCGAGGATCACCAGCGAACTGTCGGCCGCTGCGCGTTCGATCGCCTCCTCGACGCCGCCCGTCTCGACCCGACAGGCGACGTCGGTGAAGCCGTGTTCTTCGGCCCACTCGTCCAGAAACGTCTCGCCCTCGGCGCGCGAGTCGGCGACGTGGAGGAGCGTCACTCGCGACCCGTACTCCTGCTGGAGAAGTTTCGCCACCTCTGCGCTCAGATCGGAGTCGGGGCCACCTGCGGTGGGCACGAGGATCTCCTCGGGGTCGAAGCCGCGGTCTTTCATCACGAGAAAGTCACAGGGCAGGTCCTCGGTGAGGTCGTCGAGGGCACTCTCGACCCGTCCGGGCGAGCCGTGCTGGTCGTCCTCCCAGCCCATCACCACGAGGTCGGCCCGGTGGTCCCGCGCGGCGTCGAAGATCTCTTCGAACAGCCGGTGCGAGAGGATCGTGTGCGTCTCGACGTCGACGCCGAGCGTCTCGGCGTCACGCTCGGCCTCGTCTAACACCCGGTGGTAGTCCTGCTCGAGTTCGTCGACGTGATTGGCAGCGTACTGCAGCGCGGTCTGGTCGGGCGCGGTGACGATGTGGACCGCGTCGACGGTGCCACCGCGCTGTTTTGCGATCGCACTCGCGAGCGCGATGAGATCCGTCTCGGTGCGGGGATTCGCCAGCGGGACCATCACCCGATAGTCGCCGCCGTCGGGCTGGGCCCTGCTCGCCGCCGAGACGGCCGCTGCCGGCAGTTCGTCGGATCGGGTGAGGATATACTGACTGAGAATCCCCTTCTTGTCGGCCTTGGTCCGGGCGTAGGCGAGATACCAGACCAGCCCCCCGCCGACGAAGACCAGCGAGAGCCCGATCTCGACCGGGTTCATGAACGCGATCAGTCCGAACGACGAGACGGCGCCGAGGATCGGGACGACCGGGTACAGCGGCACCTCGAACTCGGGCTGATACTCGGGCACGTCAGCCTCCCGCATCACGATCAGCGCGAGGTTGAGCAGCCCGTAGACGATCAGGTGGAGGACGCTGCCGGCCTTCGCGAGCGTCTTCACGTCGCCGATCACGATGAACAGGAGAATGAGCGCGCCCGTGACGGCGATCGACCGGTACGGCGTCGCGAAGTTCGGGTGAATCGCGTTGAGCTTGTTCGAGATGAGCTTGTCTCGCCCCATTGCGAAGTTGATCCGCGAGGACGCCAGGATGCTCGCGTTCGCACTGGAGGCCGTCGCCAGCAGCCCGGCGAACGTCAGCAGGCCGACGCCGATGCCGCCGATGCCGACCGTTCCGAACGCGATCTCCGCAACGTCGAGGACGGGCGTGGTCGTGAACTCCGGGCCGAGCTGACGCCAGTTGACCACCCCCATCAGCACGACCATGATGACCGCGTACACCACCGTCACGACGAGGACGCTCCCGACGACCGCGAGCGGGAGGTTCCGTCCCGGGTCTTTCAGTTCCTCGGCGACGGTCGTGATCTTCGCGAACCCGAGAAAGGAGACGAACACCAGGCCGGTCGCCGGGAGGATTGCCCCGGCCCCGCCGGTCTCGGCGGGGAAGAACGGCCGCAGCGTCGCGAGATCCGCCTGCAGGACCCCGAGTACCGAGAACAGCGTGAGAATCCCGACGAGAACCGTGACGATGACGACCTGGACGCTGCCGGTCTCCTTTGCCCCGACGTAGTTGACGGCGATGAATGCTGTTCCGGCGAGCAGCGCCCCGAACTGGAACTCGGACACCCCGATCGGGCCCAGCGCGAGCGCCGGCAGTGGAAGGAAAGTGGCGAGATACTCGCCGAAGCCGAGCGTGTAGAACGCGGAGGCGAACGCCAGTCCCATCCAGTTCCCCCAGCCAGCAACTGATCCGAACAGGGGGCCGAGCGCGTGGTTGACGTAGTAGTAGCTGCCGCCGGCTTTCGGCATCGCCGTGCCGAGTTCCGACGCCGACAGTGCGGTAAACAGGGAAATCACACCACCGACGACGAACGAGAGGGCGACTGCAGGGCCCGCGGCGGCGGCCGCTTGCCCGGGTAAGACGAAAATCCCGGCGCCGATCATCGTCCCGACACCGATGGTCAGTGCCGAGAGGAGGCCGAGGTCTTTCGCGAGCTCTTCGTCGTCGCTCATGCGTCGTCTCCGTCGGGGACGGAGATCACTGGTCGGTCTGCCTCAGTGATCAGTCGGAGCGACCGGTCGCCGGCCAGCCACTGGACGATGCGGGCGCCGCCGCGTGGACGGAACACGATGGCACTCGCGTCGATTTCGCTGGCCACCTTGGTGATCCCCTCGACCACATCGCGACGGTACGTGATTTCGGTGTCCGCGTCGGGGAACGTCTCCTGAAAGGCGTCGAACGCCTCGGCGGCAACCTGTTCGGACTGCTCGACTGGCGTCTTGTCCGGGACGCCTTCGCCCTTCTCGACGACGTGGAGAACGGTCATGTTCCCAAATTCGTACGGTTCGAGCGTCTGTGCTGTCGTGTGTGCGTCCTCTCGGTCGGCGACTGGCACGAGAGCGTGTCGGGTGAACTGTGTGGTCATGTCGGTATCACTCGAGGTCGAAGGCGACGATCTCGTCGCCGCCGCAGGCTGGGCAGGTGTCTTGCTGTTTGTCGAGCGTCGTGTCGCGGTGCCGACACTCGTAGGTGACTTGCTCGTCGGCCAACCAGTGTCGGAACCGCTGGACGAGTCTGGCCATTGTGGCCCACGCTACGCCTCCTGTTCCGCCGGGGCCTGGAACGCCTCGTACGCCCTGGCATCGGTCCGGTGACGCGAGAGCAGCGTCACGATGTCGTCGCCCCGAACGACCGTGTGACCGTGGGGCATGATCTCCTCGTCGTCGCGCTCGATCGCGATGACGAGCGTGTCCTCGTCGAGCACCTCTGTCCGGTTGGCCTCTTCGAGCGACACGCCCGCGATCGGTGCCTCTGTGGCGACGCTCACCGTGAGGATCCTGGCGTTCCCGGTGAGGTCGATGAACTCGTTCAGTGCCGGCGCTCGGGGCCTGTCCTCCGGGTTGAACGGCTCGTAGGGATCGAACAGTTCGTCCTCGAGCAGGTCCTCGTCCTCGATCTCGATCCCGAGTTTCGAGAGCGCGCGGGAGACTCGCTGGAGGTCTCTCGTGCCGTCGCCGACCGCCAGGACGTGGAGATTCCGGCGTCCCGTCATCAGTGTCCGGACGTTGACGACGCCAGGAACGGCCCGCGCCTCGTGGGCGAGTGCCTCTCGTTCGGGGACGGGGACGTTACACAGGTAGAGGTTCCTGAGTTTGCCGCCGGCTGCTTCGAAGTCGATATGCGCACGGTAACCGGTGATGATCCCGCGGTCCTCGAGCCGCTCGATCCGGTTCCGGACCGTCGCCCCCGAGACGGCGGCGGTCTCTGCGATCGACGTGGCCGTCGCACGCCCGTCCCCCATGAGCGCGTAGAGGATTCGCCTGTCGAGGTCGTCGATCCGGTCGCCCTCCTCGTGGAACGTCATCGGACCCGCCTCCGGCGTGATTTCGGAAATCGAAATATTTTGCCGCTGTTTCGTCGTTCTCGGGTCATGTCGGCCGTACAGATTCGGAGGCACAAATAGTTGAGGACGAGACACGCTACAGCAACGTTTCACGGGCCGGCGGGGCTCCGATCGTTCGCGGTCGATGGCTCCGTGGCGCGTCTGGGTCGACGCTGACCTCGACGGTGGTAGCGTCCCCGGCCGCGGTGACGGGCACGCCGGCGACGTCGTGTCGGGGTGACACACCACGCCGACCAGTCGGCCGTCGCACTCGGGGTGGAGTACCGCGTGGCTGGAGCCGTCACGAACGACCCGTTCCGCACCGGTCGTCGCGCCGACCCCGACAGCACAGCGGCACAGCCTCTCTGGCGGGGGCTGTTCCTGCCCCCACCGCTCACACCCGTGGGTCGGGGGCGGTCTCGAACGGCTACTCGAGTCAGTCGCGAACACACGCTCTCCCTCGGTCCGTCGGTCGGGGAGCCTCCTGGCTGTGACCGGCGAGGCCCACCACTGGATACCGATCGGGGCGCGGAGTCCACGACAGGGCGGTCAGAGCGCCTACTCGGCCGTCGTCTATCGTCTGACGAACAGCTCGAACAGGGGCGTACGCTCGACGACGGCGTTTCGCACGCGCCGCAGCCGTTCGGACTCCAGAAACGTCACTGCGGCCTCGACGCGCGCCGCCCGTCTGACGCGCGTGGCGTCCCCGCGGCGACGGCTCTCGACCCGTCCGAGGGCGCCGGCGCCGTCGTCGGGCAGCCCCGTAGCGAGTTCCTGTGCGAGCACGCGGGCATCCTGCAGGGCGAGCGATGCCCCCGTCCCCGAGATGGGGTGGACGGCGTGGGCGGCATCGCCGACCAGGACGACACGGTCGGTGTGCCAGCGCTCGCAGGTCACGTCCCGGACCCGGTCGAAAAACGGGTCGTCGTCAGTTCCGTCCAGCAGGGCCGGCAACTGCCGGCCGATCCGCTCGGCCCGCCGGCGCAGCTCCCCGCGGGCCGGCGGCTCCGGCGGCGTGTCGAGGCGTGCTGCGAGGTTGACCCCGACGCGTGCGACGAGCCCTCGCTCCCCGGCCCCCACACGCTGACCATGTCGCTGCCGACGTCGACGTCGTGGTCGGCCCACAGCGACCAGACGTACGTGTCGTACGCCCGTCTCGTCCAGTCGGCGGAGCTGAAACACTGGTCCCGGACGGTCGCGTCCGCCGTCCGCGCCGACGACGGTGTCGAACGTCCCGGTCGTCCCGTCGTCGAAGGTGACCGCCATCTCGTCGGACCGCTCGTCGATTCGCTCGGGCGACGTCCCCATCTTCACCCGGTCGGTCGGCGCGCCCGCCCGAACTGCTGCGTGCAGGTCCGTCCGGTGAATGGCCAGCGAGAGCGTCTGTTCCGGCGGGACCGTCGTTCGACTCAGCAGATCGCCGTCGGTGGCACGGAGTTCGAATCCGCCGGGGTCGGCGGCGCTCGTCTGTCTCCACGGCGGCGCCCGGGTGCGGCGTGCGCTCGGCCGAGCGGCCGGCGACGCGCTCGCGGAGTCAGACCACGCTCCCGACCCGACCGGCGCACAGTTCGAGGACGCGGCGGGCAACGACCCGGGCCGGCGTCGACACGACGAGTACCACCCCCGTGAACCCGACCAGCGAGACGGCTGCGGCCACGACCGCGACGGCGAGTTCGGACAGCCCGCTGGTGCGCACCCCGGCGATCACGCCGGTCGTCAGTCCGTACGCGACTCCCGCGCCGACGGCGAGTCGCATCGCCATCGGGACGTCGACCGGCACCTCTCCGAGTACGTCGCGGGCGTAGTAACAGACGTAGGCGAACACGACGAGGTTCATCACCCCGTAGCCGACGGCGCCCGCGACCGCGCCGAACTCTGCGCCGAAGACGGCCGGGATAGGCACGCTGACCGCCAGTCCGTACAGTTTCGTGCGGGCGCTGACGCTCGGCTTTCCGAGCCCCTCGATGGCGTGTGACGTGAGCGTCCAGAACCCCCGGAAGACGTTCACCCCGCCGACGATCAGGACTGTCGCCGAGAACGCCGCCTGTGCGTCGGCGAACGCGACCCTGGCGACGACGTCGTGTGCGGCCAGGAGATAGCCACACACGAGGAAGGTCACGCCCGTCCCGCCGGTGACGGCCCCGTCGAGGTAGGCGCTGTAGTCGTGTCCGGTGGCGGCGTCCCCGCTGACCTTCGTGAGCAGCGGCGAGGAGAGGCGCCACGCGATCGTGGCACCGAAGTCGGCGAACCGGTCGGCCGCCTCGTAGACCCCGACCGCGGCGGGGGTGCCGACGACACCCAGCACGAACACGGGCATGTTGTACGAGAACCGGTCCAGGATCTGGTCCGGGATGCTCCACTTGGCGAACGCCCACGCCCGGCCGACCGCGTCTCGACCGGGACGCCGCGGGACGACGCCGAGGGACAGGCCGACGGGGACGAACAGCGCGAGTCGGACGCCCGTGCCCACGAGGAGCAACTCGGCAGTGGAGTCGATAGCCGAGGCGAACAGCACGACGAGTGCCAGCCGCGCCGCGCTCTGGGCGCCGCTGAGCCAGGTCTGCGCGCTCGGGTAGCCGATCGCACCGACCAGGCTCGTGACGACCATCGACAGCGCCAGCGCGACGGCGTAGAGGCTGCCCGGACCGAGCAGTTCCGCGGTGAAGACGGTCCGACGGGTGAGTTCGTCCGCACCGACGGCGACGACCGCCCCGCCGAGCAGCAGGTAGACCGCCGTGAACCCGAGCGCGACGCCGAGGTACGTCCCGACGTCCTGGCCTCGCTCGCTGCCGATCTTCTGTAGCGTCTGGCTGATGCCCCGGACCGGGCGCAGCACCAGCGCGGTCGTGATGGCGACGAAGAAGTACGTCCCCGTCGCCGCAGGCGAGGTCACGGCGACGTAGACCAGGCCGCTGAGGACGTACAGCGACGTCGAGACGGTCGCCCCGCCGACCGTCCGGATCGACGAGTCGAGAAGCGCGATCTCGTCGCCGTCACGCCGCCGAACCATCATCAGTGACTGGTGCGTCGCGGGGAAAACGCTGCCGTCGCCCGCCGGCAGGCGTCAGGCCGCCGTGACCGTGCCGTAGTCGTGCTGTCGGCCGCGCGGGCGCGCCAGCCCCCCGAACAGTTCCGACCGCGAGGCCGACGACCCGTCTCTCGTGGGGGTCGCCGTCACCCGCAATCGGGTCCGCGCCGGCGGGGACGGCGAACTCCCGTCGGCGGAGCGGGTCGCCGTCTCCGTCGTCGAACGCGGGTGACGGCCGGGACACGCCTCCGGCCCGCTCGTCTCGCACTCAGTCGTCCGGCCGCTCGACCGGATTCTCCCGGTCGAGCAGATACCCGGTCACGAGGAGGAACACGCCGACCCCCGCGACTCCGTACGCCGCCCCGTCACCGACGTTCACCGCGATTCCGGCGCCGAACGTGGCCCCGATACCCGCGCCCTGGAGCCACACTCCGAGTTCCGTCTCACGCACGTTTCGACCCGAACAGGTCCGCCGCGCCGGGCGCGGGCGGGGCCCCCGGGCTCTCCCGGTGTTGCTCTCCTCTCGGCACGACCTCACGGCGGACTGCCACTGTATTGAAACTTTCAGCGGGCCGACCCTCGGCGGTCACCGGCCGCCTCCGACTCGGCGCGTCCCGACGACGGGCGTCGATACCGTCGGCGGGACCGAGTGCGCCCGTTCGCGACCTGCCCGTCCCTGGCCTCGCCTCGCTACTCGCTCTCGTCGCCGAGCGCGACTCCACAGTTGGCGACTCCCCGTCGGAAGGCGAGGAGAACCAGCTCCGCACACTGGAGCCGCGAGGGCGTCAGTTCCATCCCGACGAGGTCCTCGACGGTGTCTCGGCCCCAGTCGACTGCCTCGTCGACGGGCGTCCCGACCAGCTGCTGGCTCACCAGCGACGCACTCGCCTGTGACAGCGTACACCCCGCGCCGGTGAACCGGACGGACTCGACGACCGGCGGGTCGTCGTCCGAGAGCGTCGCCCGAAGCGTCACCCGGTCTCCCTCCGGATGTGTCGGCCCGACACACTGCGGGTTCCGCGTCTGGCACTCGACGTCGGGCTCTGCGAGTTGCCCGTAGTGTCGCGGGTTCCGCGAGTGGTCGGCCAGCAGTTCCCGCACGAACGCGTCGTCCATACCGGCGACGAGGCGACGGACGGACAAAAACGGGGTGGCGCGGGTCGTCCGACGAACGTCGGCTCCGACCGCGCGGCGCGCCATTCCGGGGCCGT
>JBDGTD010000054.1:0-13351 GCA_042217165.1 Haloferacaceae archaeon
CCCCCTCGTGTGAAATAGCACGTGCAACGAACTGGATGAGGCGTGACCTCGGAAGGGAATCCACTCTGTCCCGCGCTACTCGTCAGTCGTGTCTGTCAGCAAGGATTTCCGACGGGGCCACCTGTACTGACCGTGAACATCAGTGAGAGCACCTCCGACGGGACGGACCCCAGTTCCTCA
The DNA here is from genome assembly GCA_042217165.1 of Haloferacaceae archaeon. Classification (GTDB taxonomy): domain Archaea; phylum Halobacteriota; class Halobacteria; order Halobacteriales; family Haloferacaceae; genus A07HB70. The sequence goes on from JBDGTD010000054.1 coordinate 181, forward strand.
GTTCCCGTCGGAGACCGACGATAGCGACACCACCGGGTGGTCCTCGCCGGGCATCGCCCCTCTGACGAGGGTGGTGACGCCCGAGGTCGGTCCGTCGCCACGCTCCACCCGGTCGATCAGTTCGCGCAGTTCCGACCCCCCCGGGATGATCGTCTCGCCCGACGACGTTCCGACCACGATGTCGCACCCGTCGTCGCCCGAGCGCTCGCGCCCGTCGACCGTGCTGCCGGCGTGTTCGCCGGCGCCGGTGCCGACAACCTGCAGGTCGGCGCCCGCGAGATGCTCGATTCCGTCCGGATCGACGTCGGCGCTGTCGCCGGTGAACACGTATACGGCGCCGCCCCCGGCCGCTCCGAGGTTGCTGTCCTGGACGCCGACGACGACGTCTGTCGCTCCGCTGCCGGTGAGGTCCGTCCCGCTCTCGACGTCGTATCCCGGGCGTTCGGCGAGTGAGACGTCTGCGGCCCAGTCGGGGAGCGGGTCGACTCTCGGTCGTCTCTGTCTCCTCCGACTCCCGTGCGTCCTCGGTGTTGTGGACCCGGAAGATCCCCCACAGGCCGGATTCGAGCCGGCGGCGCTGTTTCGTCTCCTGGTAGACGTAGTCGCCGGCGTGTCTCCCGGGACCGCCCGCGCCGCCTTTGGGCTCCAGCGTCATCGCCGTTCCGGGCCCGAACTGCCCGTCGACGCCGACCACCGGCGACTCGTCCTCGTCGCGGAACCGGTCCCACTGGTGGCCGGCGAGGTGAAAGGTGATCGCCCGGGCCTTGTCGCCCGCACACCCGACCCGGAACCGGACCGGGTCACCAGCCGCCGCCTCCACGACGGGCGTGGCCGGATCGCCGTGGGTTCCCGAGTCGTACACCAGGTGCTGAGCGCGGTTCGTCTCGAACCGCCGGTCGAACGGCTCCGACCGGTGGTTGACGCCGCCGTACCCCTGGTCTTCCGTGTCCTCGGGGATCTGCGTACAGGGTGGCCGGTCCGTCTCCCCGCCGTGCCCGTGTCCGCCGCCGTCGCCCCCCGCGTCTTCGCGGGGGACGACACAGCCCTCGTCGTGGGTGTTCCCGTCTGCCCCGTCGTCGCCGACGACGTACTGCGCGTCGGCGAACAGGAGACAGTGTTCGCGGAAGTCTTCGCTCCCCTGCCGGACGAGCGCCGACCCCCCGGCAACCGCCGGTTCGGCCGTCGCCGGGTCGAGCGGGACAGCACCGGCGGGTTCGACGGCCACCTGCCCGAAGGCGCCGTGGTGGCGGGTACTCCGGACGTCGGCCATATCCCACAGACAGACCGTGGTGACCTCGTCGTCGGCGGCGCGCCACTCGTAGGTGTACGACTCACCCGGGCCGACGGTCGTGTCGTAGTTGAACCCGACGGCGGCCCCGTCGGACGCGTTGACGTCGTACTGGAGCGCCAGCGGGTGGAGCGACACCCGGTCGGACCGCTCCCACGCTCGCCCCTCTCGGACCAGCATCTCGGGGTCCGGATGGTCGTTGTCGACGGCCCCCAGGTCGTTCGTGAGGGTGACCCGCAGCCGTTCGCCCTCGTTCACCCGAAACACCGGCGGCTCGGGATCGCGCACGCCACGTGCGACCTCGCCGGCGTACTGATCGAGTGCGAACACGACCCCGTACGGGTCGTGGTCCCCGTGGTCGTTGTAGGGAATCTCCGTCTCGAGTGCCGTCACCTCGTACTCCCGGACGGGGGTGTCGCCGCGGGTCACGCTGGCCGCGTCGGGCCTCGGCGGGACGTCGCCGACGTGGTCGTTGCGACGGGCGGCGACGTCGGCGGGAACGACGACCGTCCGGAAGGGCCCCTCTCTGCGCCTGTTCCGTGCGATCTCCTCGACGTGAGCGGAGTCGGGGAGTCGCTCTGTCCGGTCCAGCGGCGGCGGCAGTTCGTCCCTGTCGGACTCCTCGCCGGTCCGGAGGGCGGCGGCGTCCTCGACGGCGTACAGGTGTTTCGCCCGCTGGCCCTCTTCGGTCCAGTCGACTGACGAGTGCGGCGCCGGGTGACCCATCTCTCTGAGGTCCCCGGGGTCGACCGTCTCCGCCGGCGGGTCGGCGTCGCCCAGCGGTTCGAGATGGTCCACCTCGCCGCCCCAGAGCCGAACCAGCCCCCACATCCCGGTCCAGAGGTCGTCGATAACGTTCGACCCGTAGCGGTGATCCCGGACCGGCAGGTCGTCGGGGTTGTCGACCTCGAACCCCTCCCGGGTCGTGTTCTGGCCGGTGATCTCGAACGTGAACGCCTCGGAGGTGCCGAGGTATTTGCTGACCGACTCCTCGACCAGGTCGGGGTCGCGCCTCGTGCGCAACCCGTGGACGCTGAACGTGTGCTGTTCCTCGTACGCCCCCTGGAACACCCGAAACCGGATCGGGTCGCCGTCGTAGGCCTCCAGCACCGGCGTCGGCGGGTCGCCGTGGACCGCCGAACTGTGGACGTACGCCGCGTCGTCGGCGTCACTGTCGTCGACGCCGCCGGGGCCCGGGCTCCCGTCGCGGGTGTAGTACGGGGCGTTGCGGTAGTTGATCGCCATCGTTCCCTTGTTCACGATGGTGTGCTCGCGCTCGGGATTGACGAACTCGCCGGTCGGCTCCCGGAGCGGCGCGAAGTCGTGGTAGTGGATCGCCTGCTCGCGGAACGGCTCGAACCCCGCGAGGCGCCCCGGGCCGCAGGATCCGCCCTCGTCAGCCGGGACGATATCCGCCTGTGCGCCGCTGTACACCGGCTTGCCGGAGTACGGGTCGCGCCACTCGGCGCCGGTCGGTTCGACGACGAGCCCGCAGAACATCCCGTGGACGCCCTCCTTGATGGCGAAGATGTGGTCGTGGAAGTAGATCGTCCCCTGCTCGTCGGCGTACCAGCGCGACTCGATCGTCCCGTCCGGTTCGCTGGCCTGGTAGTAGTTGTATCCGTTGGGCAGCGAGTCCGAACTCAGGACGTCGTAACCCACGTAGTGGGGGTGGATCGAGGCGTCCCACTCCTCGGTCTGTCCGCCTGCCCTGACGAGGTCGAGGTCGTTGTGCAGGCGGACCCGCACGAGGTCGCCCACGTTCGCCCGCAGGAACAGCGGCTCCGGGTTCATCTCCCCCGCCCGGACGCGCTCGGAGTCCTCGGTCCCGTGGGCCCCCTGCTCGGTGTCCATCGTGACGACCTCCTCCTCGCTGCGACCGGGCCCCGGTTCGATCTCCACGTCGTCGAGGACGTACGCCACGCCCTCGGGGTCGAACTCGCCGGCGTCGTTGTAGGCAATCTCGGTCTCCGTGACCGTGATCGTGTAGGTGAGAATCCGTCGGGGCCGGTCGTACGCCTCCGCCGCCGCGTCCTCGTACGGGGCGACCTCGGTTTCGTACGGCGGCGCCGGGTCGGCGTACGGTGCCCCCGGAGGGGCGTCCTCGCTCAGGACCGCCCGTTCGAGTGGTGTCGCCTCGCGGCCGTCCCCGACGGCGAGTCCCGGGGGCCGCGGGGCCGCGTGTCCCCGCGGGTCGAGCACCCCCTCCTCGGCCTCGATAGCCTCGCCGACGAACGCGGGGAACCCCGGCGCGTCCGACTCCTCGTCGAGGATCGCCTCGGGCGGAAGCGGGAGTTCGTCCGGGTCGAGACTCGCCGCTCCGCCGACGACCTCGGTCCCCGGCAGCGGCTCGAGAAAGCCGCGTTCTTTGTCGAGAACCCGCATCGTCCCCCACATCCCCTCGGCGTAGTGGGGGAACAGGTGGCAGTGAAAGAGGATGTCGCCGGCAGTACCGTGGACGTAGCCCGCCCCTGCGTCCTCGAACGCCGCCTCGAAGGAGGTGTCGGGACGAACCGACCCGGGGCCGTGGCCCGCGACGAGGTATGCCTCGTAGGTGTCTCCCAGCCCGATCGTCTGTGCGTCGACCGTCGCCGCGTCGGCCCGGGGCATCTCCTTGGTGCGGTGCTGGTGGAGGTGGTGGACGTGGTTCTCCTCATGTGAGGCGCCGACGAAGCAGAACTTGACCGGTTCGCCCCGGTATGCCGTGTAGGCGTTGTCGCCGCCGCCGGGGTCGCCGTTCGTCCAGGAGTGATAGAAGAACTTCTCGCTGTCACAGTCCACACAGTCTACGTCCCGACTGCCGGCGACATCCCGTTCGCCGTCGTGGACCCGCTGACCGGTCGGGTCACACCGGTAGTTGATCGCGTGCTGTGACTGGTTCTTGTCCGTCCCCGGCCAGGTGACGCGGGGTTCTACCCCCACGGGAGAGTGGTAGAAGACGACGAACTCGCGGTAACACGTCCCCACCTCGGGGTCGTCGACCACGGCGCGGACGCCGCTGCGGTAGTCGTCGGCCTCCGGGTCGACGCCCGTCTCCGGGTCGTACCACTCCGCGCCCTCGGGTTCGACCACCACGGCGCCGAACAGCCCCCGTGCGAACAGGTTCGCCTCCTCTTTCGGCCGCTCGTTCTCGCGCTCGTCCCCGGTCGCCTCTGCGCTCCTCTTCGGCGTGCTGTCGAACGCCTGGTTCGCCCCGTCGTAGAAGAACTGCGTCCCCGTGTGGGCGGCCTCCCACCGGTAGGACCGTTTCTCGCCGGGGGGAACGGTCGTATCGGGGTTCCGACCGACGGCCATCCCGTCCGACGTCTCGACGTCGTAGGGGAGTGACGTCTGGTGGATCGAGGCGTGCCGGTCGAGATGATTTTCGAGGGTGATCTCGATCGTCTCGCCCGCGTTCGCCCGGACGACCAGCGGCTGGAGGACAGACGGCGACTTGGGTTCGCCCTCGACCAGCGCGAACCCGTCGTCGAGGGGGTTGAGTTCCGGCGGGACCGAGCCGCGGTACTCGGCAGCCGCCTCGTCGACGGCCGCCCGAAACTCGGCGTCTGTCTCGTAGCCTCCGTCGTCCTCGCCGCGCTCTATCGTCTCCGTTACTCCCTCGATAGCGTGCTCGTACGCCTCCTCGACGTCCTCGCGGAACCTCTCGACGCCGTCCAGTTGGCTGTCGGAGAGTTCGTCGGGGATGTCGTTGAGGACCGCCCGTTCCAGGCCCTCGATGCCGCCGTGAGAGTCGATCCGCTCTTCGATCGTCTCGAAGAGATCCCCGATCGCCGCCTCGTAGGTCGTGATCGCCGCCCGGATCGCCTGTACGTCCTCTACGTCCTCGTGGAGAACGTACATCGCTCCCTCGTGGACGTGGAGGCCGAACGCGTTCATCACGATCTCGGCCTCGACCGCGTGGATCCTGAACTCCCGAACTGCTCCGTTCGCCTCTACAGTCGTTGTCATGTCTCGGTGATGTGGTGGTTTCGCGGGGACCCGGACCGACAGAAGCCATCCGACTCGACGGGACCGCCGAAGGTGACGTGTCGTCGGCACTGCTCGGAACAGGCTCGACCCGTCTCCCGCCGGCTGGGTGTGTCGGTAGTCACGTACTCTCCCCCGCGCTGTCTCGGCTGTGGGTCGTTCTCCGTCTACATGTCGCTGACCTGTGACGAGAACACTCACGACCAATTTTTATAATATTTCGGAATGCCATACGCTAATTTATACATTTACAGTACACTGTCTGTCTGGTTCGTATCTCGTCGATCCCGCACCGACCGGATCTGCTGTCGGTGACATCCTCCCCGCCGTGAACAGCGTGGCGTCTTCGACGCCACGAGCAGACGGCGCAACGCGCCGTCGACGACAGGGCTTCCCGTACTGCGAATCGTGTGGGCGTCGAACACGGCCGACAGATCGCCTCGGGTGCCGGTAGCGACGGGAGACGAAACACCGGATTCAGTGCGACCCGCTCATTACTTGAGCCTCGCAACGCGCACGTATCCATGGACGATCGAAAAGATCTCCGCGTGGTAATCGTCGGCAGCGGCCGGACCGGTCTCCAGACGGCTCGTCTGCTCGACGACCGGGGCCACGACGTCGTCATCATCGAACGGAATCCCGGTCGCGTGCAGAGCCTCGTCGACGAACGGGTCGCGACGATCATCGAAGGGGACGCCACCAACTCCGATATCCTCCGGCAGGCCGACCTCGAACGGGCAGACGTGATCGCCGCCATGACCGACACGATGGGAACGAACTTCACGGTCTGCACGGTCGCGACCGAGATCAACCCGGACGTCCGGACGGTCATGCGGTCGGTCTACGAGACGACCGAAGACTACGCGAAGTTCGTCGACGACATCGTCTTTCCCGAACGCGCCGGGGCCCGAGCGACCGTCAATGCCGTCGAGGAGGGGATCCAGACGCTCGAAGAGACGTCGGCACAGGTCGAGTTGCTGGAGATCCGTATCGCGTCGGGGGCCCCCATCGCCGGGCAGACGCTCGCGGAGGTCAGTCTGCCCGAGGGGAGCGTCGTCGTATCTGATATCGAACAGGCACGCGTCGCGACCGCCGACACCGAGTTGCGACCGGGACGGACGTACGTCGTCGCCGTCGAGTCCGGCGTCGCCGACGAACTCCGCCAGCTGTTCAGGGGGTAGCGGCAGAAACTTTTTGCCAGTATCGCGCACTGTCGTTCTCACTAACGACCGCGTTCGTCCCCGGTTCGGACGGCAGTCGGCCGATCCCGAACCGTTCGTCGTCTCCGTATCCCGACAGTAATAACCTTAATCAGCAGGAAAAAATACAAATAATCCAGTATCAACTAGTATCTTAAGCCAATAACGAGACGACGTGGGGAACAGTCAAATCCCCTCGGCAAAGAATATGGATACGTTATACTGATGGAACAGGGCGACCGCGAGCCGGCGGCCGAACTCGGGCTGTTGGACGCGACGATGATCGGTATGGGAGCGATGATTGGAGCAGGGATCTTCGTGTTGACCGGGCTGGCAGCGGAGATTGCCGGGCCGGCAGCGATCTTCGTGTTCGTTCTCAACGGGGTCGTCACCGCCTTTACTGGCCTCTCGTACGCCGAACTCGCCTCGGCGATTCCGAAATCCGGCGGCGGCTACGCGTTCGTCCGGGAGGTGTTCGACGACCTCTCCTCGTTCGTGATGGGCTGGATGCTCTGGTTCGCGTACATGATCGCGGGGGCGCTCTACGCGCTGGGGTTCGCCCCGAACTTCCTCGAGTTCCTCCACGTCTACGGGTACGTCCCTCCGCCGGACCAGGTCGGGGCGATCGCGCTGCCGGTCGTCCCGGTGGAGGTGCCCGCGAGCGTCGGTCTGGCGTTCGGGGCGGTCTTGCTTCTCGTGGCGCTGAACGCCGTCTCGACGGCCGCCAGCGGGAGCGTCGAGACGATCTTCACCGCGACGAAGGTGACGATCCTACTGGTCTTCGTCGCGTTCGGCTTCCTCTCGGCGGGCGGGGCCGGGAAGACGAGTTTCACCTTCCAGCAGTTCGACCCGCTGTTCCCGGCCGGTAAGTCCGCGTTCTCGATCCTGCCGGCGATGGGTCTCACGTTCATCGCCTTCGAGGGCTACGACCTCATCACGACGGTCACCGAGGAGGTCAAGAATCCCCGGGAGAACATCCCGAAAGCCATCTTCGTCAGCCTCGCGGTGACAGTCCTGGTGTACATGCTGGTGGTGACGGTCGCGATCGGCACCCTCGGGGCGGACGGGCTGGCCGACGCCGGCGAGGCCGGCATCGCTCAGGCAGCGACCTCGTTCATGCCGACGGGCATCCCGATCATCCAGAACGGCGGGGCAGTCATCGTGTTCGGTGCTATCTTCTCGACTATCACGGCGCTGAACGCGGTCGTCATCGCCTCCTCGCGGGTGGCGTTCTCGATGGGGCGCGAGGGTCAGTTGCTCCCCTCGTTCGGGAAGATCCACCACCGGTACGGAACGCCGTTCGCGGCGATCCTGGCCAGCGCAGTCGTCATGCTCGGGTCGGTGGTGCTCCCGACCCAGAGCGCCGGGAACATGTCAAGTCTGTTCTTCCTGCTCTCGTTCATCATCGTCAACGGGGCGGTGATCAAGCTCCGACGGGAGCGGCCGAATCTGCGCCGCCCCTACGAGATGCCGTACTACCCGATCCCGCCGATACTGGGGATCGTACTCAATCTCGTGTTGACGGGCGTACTCGTCCGGTATCTGCTGCGGACCGACCAGTTGGCGCTCCTGTTGAGCGCGTCGTGGATCGTCCTCGGGGTGGTTGCGTACTACACCCTCAACTGGTACCGGTCGCCCGACGCGGCCGACGAGCCAGAGCCGCCCGAGCAGCCCGACGGCGTGACCGAGGTCTCGACGGAGGAGACCGACTGAGATGGCCTCTCTCCGGGTCGTCATCGCCGGCGGTGGGCGCGTCGGCGCGCGAACGGCACGCCTGCTCGACAACCGCGGCCACGACATCGTCGTCATCGAGAACGACCCCGACGCGGCGGCGGCGCTGAGCGACGAGTACGTCGCGACCATCATCGAGGGCGACGCGACGCAGCCGAGCATCCTCTCACAGGCCGACCTCGACCGGGCAGATGTCGTCGCGGCGCTGACCGAGGATACGGAGACGAACCTCGCGATCTGCTTGACGACCGACCGGCTGACGCCGGACGTGGCGACCGTGATGCGGACGGAACGCGAGGTCGGCACCGAGTACGACGAGTTCACCGACGACGTGGTGTTCACCGAGGCTGCGGGGGCCCGCGCGGCGGCAAACGCGATCGAACGGGACGTCCGCACCCTGGAAGACGTCACGGGGTCGCTCGACATCGTGGAACTCACGACCGCGAGTGGCGCTCCCGTTGCCGGGAAATCACTCGCCGACGTCGCGCTTCCGCGCGGCAGTCTGGTCGTGTCGGACGCCGACGGGAACCGTATCGCGGGGTCGGAGACGATGCTCGAAGCCGGGGAGACCTACCTCGTCGCGGTCGAACCCGAGGTGAGCGACGAGATCTTGAATCTGTTCCGCGGCACGGGCGGGTGACAGACACGCGCCGTCGCCGCGCGCGAACCCCGCGTGGCGCGCCTCAGGCGGCGTCGGGTCCCTGTCGGCGACGGCTGTCGCGGCCGCGCTGACCGCCTGTCTGGTCGGCCGGGTCGACGAGCGCGAGACCGGGCAGCGCCGCGGTCGCCCGCAGGTCGTCGCCCGCGTCGCCGTCGCTCGGGGCACGGTCGTATCGGCGCCTGACCGCCGTCGTGGTCGTCGAGCGCCGCGAGCGCTCGGGCCAGCGGCACGAAGCGACCGGAACCCCCTCGGAGGTACGGGGCAGTCCTCTCCGACTCGTCGCCGACGCGAGGGCACGCAGACGGACACGGCGGGAGGGGGTTCGGCGCCCGCCGGGGGCCGGTCGGGGCACGGCCCCGGCCCCGAGTCCCCGCGCCGGGCTCAGAAACTGTGGTCGTCCGCCCGGAGGTCGGCGGCCGTCGCGCCGCTCGCGATCTTCGCCTCCAGGAGGCGCTCTTCGGCCAGGATCTCCTCGGCCGTCTCGGCGACCGCCCGGGCCTCGTCGGCAGGGACGACGACCACGCCGGTCGCGTCGGCGACGACCACGTCGTCGGGCGCGACCTCGACGCCGTCGACGGTGACCGGGGCGCCGGTCTCCGCGACGGTGACGCGCCGCTGCCCGCTCCGTGGTGTCCGGGCCCGCCCGAACACCGGCACCGAGCCGTCGCCGACCGCCGGCGCGTCCCGGTAGCCGCCGTCGACGACGACGCCGCTGGTCCCCGCCGCGGCGGCGAGCCGGGAGGCGTTCCCGCCCCAGCAGGAGACCGTCGGGGCGGTCCCGCCCACGACGAGCACCCGGTCGGCCGTCAGTTCGGACAGCATCGCGAACGGGAAGTTCGTCGCCGCGGCGCCGGGGTCCGGCGCCGGCTCGAGACGGACCGTGTCGGCGCGCCCGGCCGCGGCCCAGGACTGGTCGGGCGTCTCGAACCCCGTCAGAACGCCGTCGAGACCGTGTTCGTCCATGGCGTCGGCGACGGTCGCCGTGTCGAACATCCGGAAGGCCTCCGAGAGTCGCTGTGTCACGTCCGCCATCCCGGGCCCGGTCGCTTGTATCTCCCGGCGCTCGACACGCGGGCCGGTCCCGGGGTGTACACGGGAGCGCGGGGACCGACCCGACCTCTGGACCACCGGGACGCGGGCTCAAACGACTAAGGCGTGTCAGGGCGTGGGCGGGACATGGCGCCGCCAGACGGAGCCCAGACGGGGAGCAGGTACGTACTCGAGGCCGTCGCCGCCGAGGGCGTCGAGACGCTGTTCGGCCTCATCGGCGAGGGCAACGCCCACCTCCTCGACCGGACCCACGACGCCGCCGTCGCGTTCGCCCCGGCGCGCCACGAGATGGCCGCCGTCTCGATGGCCGACGGTTACGCGCGGACGACCGACGGCGTCGGCGTCTGCACTCTCACGCACGGGCCGGGCGTGACGAACGCCGCGACCGGTATCGCCGCCGCCGACCGCGACAACGTCCCGCTGGTCGTGCTCGTCGGCGACACTGCCAGCGCGGGCCGGGAGCGGTCGCTCCAGTATCTCGACCACGAGACGTTCACCGGCCCCATCTCGGCGGCCCAGACCCGCGTCGAGACGACCGCGGGGCTCCCGTCGAGCCTCGCCCGGGCGTTCGACCGGGCGCGCACCGAGCGCGGCCCGGTCGTCGTGGTGCTTCCCGAAGACGTACTGGAGGGCCCGGCGCCCGACCGCGCGTACCAGCCGCGGACGCGGCCCCGCCAGCGCGTCCGGCCGGACGTCGAACGACTCACCGAGGCCGCCGCACTCGTCGACGACGCGACCAACCCCGTCGTCCTCGCGGGTGGCGGCGCCGCCCGCGCCGACGCGGGCGACGCGGTCGGGGCGTTCGCCACCCACGTCGGGGCGCCCGTCGCGACGACGTACTTCGCGCGCGGCCTGTTGCCGGACGGCCACCCGCTGGCGACCGGCATCGCGGGGACGTTCATGACGCCCGCGAACGACGAGGTGCTGTGGGACGCCGACGTGGTCGTCGCCGTGGGCGCGCGTCTCTCCGGAAAGACGACGCGCTACGGCGACCTGTTCGCCGACGCCGACGTCGTCCAGGTCGACATCGACGAGACGGCGATCGGCACCCACCAGTCCCCCGCGGTCGGAGTCGTCGGCGACGCCCGGGCGACCGTCGCGGCGCTGACCGACCGGACGGCGGCGTGTCCCGACCGCGCCGACCGGGTCGCGGCGACGGTCGCGGCCGCGCCGTCGCCGTGGGCCGACGGGTTCGAGGACCATCCCGACCTGATAGACCCCCGGGAGTTCACGGTCGAACTGTCCGCGCGGACCCCCGACGACGCGGTCGTCACGGTCGGGTCGGGCAACAACACCGGCTTCCCGGCCGTGTTCCACGACGTCGGCGCCGACGGCGCGATGTACGTCAACGGGAACTTCGGGACGATGGGCTACGCGGTGCCGGCGGCGCTGGGGGCGAGCGTGGCCGCGCCGGATCGGCCGGTGGTCTGTTACACGGGCGACGGGGCGCTCCTCCAGGTGGTCCAGGAGATCGAGACCGGCGTCCGCCTCGGCTGCCCGGTCGTCGTGGCCGTCCTCAACGACAGCAGCTACGGGATCATCCGCCACCGCCAGCAGCGTGTTCACGGCCGCGAGACCGCCAGCAGCTACGACAGCCCGGCCTTCGTCGACGTCGCCGAGGGGTTCGGCGCGATCGCCCACGAGGTCCGCGCGCCCGCGGATCTCGACGTCGTCGACGCGTACCTCGACGGGGACCACACCGTGCCGCTGGTGCTCGACGCCCGCACGATCCCCTCCGTCTCTCGCCCGGGCTTCCCGCCGTACTGACGACCTGCCGTCTACCGGCGCTGTCGGGCGGTCGCCACGCGTGTGACAGGCGACGGCACCGCGCGCGAGACGGCTCACGGGCGCGACCGAGGGAGAGGGCGTCCGCAGTCCCGCGACGCCCGCACGTCCGGACCGGCGGTCTGGTGGTGTGCGACAGAGCGGGTCGGCCTGCGAGCAAGTCGGCAGGACGGCCACCCACCGGATCGTGGTCTCAGACCTCGGCTGTTCGCCCCTCCCGGTCGAGACCGTTCACCAGTCCTTCGAGCCGGTCCCGACGATATCGCCGTGGTCGAACGACGGCCGCCGACGTCGAGGCCGCGGCGGTCGTGACGACCACCGCTCGGTACACCCGCGGTCGCCGTGCGTTTCGAGACTCAGACCGCTGTCAGCGCCGACGACCCCGCCCACACGAGCGCGACGAGTACGGTCAGGTAGACAGCCGCCGACGCGACCCAGTCCCGCGCCACGGTCCGGACGCGCTGGCGGGCGAGTCCGGTGCGCGGCAGGACGACCCCGGCGAAGAACCCGACCATCAACACGAGCAGGAGCGCCGTCGTCGTCAGGTACGCGACCGGCGACCGGCCGAGCGCCGCCTCGGCGAACAGCAGTAGCGTGACGAACAGCCCGCCGGTCAGCCACCCGGCGGCGTGGTGGACGACCGCCGCCAGCCGCGCGGGACCCTCGCCGACCCGTCGGTCCGTCAGCACCGCGGCGGCGACCGCCGGCGGGGTCTCGCCCTCCGGCAGACGAGCCATCGCCACGTCCATCGCCCGCGTCGCGACGACTGCGGCGAGGACGCCGAGTACGATCCTGAGCGGCGGTCCAAACGCCGACACGGCCATACCCGTTCGTGTCGCCGCGCACAGTTGGCAGTTGTCGTTTCCGTGCGAGGCGGCTCCGCGCTCGGCCCGACCGCGCGACCGTGCGACCGTGCGACCGCAGGACCCGGATCGGCCCACCTCCCGCAGCGTCTCATCGCTCCCGTAGGGGCGCGCACCAGGCCGTCCGGCGAAGAGTCCCCGCGCGACGCGAGACGGTTGTGATCCCGCGGGGCGGTAGAGTCGGGACGCTGTGGACACGACGCAGCGCGAGTGCGACTATCCGCCTCGACGCGCAACGACGGAGCCGCTCGAACGGCTGAAACGCGGCGTCGCATCGGGGGACGACATCTCGCGGAGGCGTCACGGCACGCGGTCCTCTCGGATATCTCCTGACCGGTCAGCGACCTGCTCCGGCCGCAGCGCGCGCTCGCTGCGCCGTCCCCGCCGCACGGCTCGTTCGACGGCAGCCCTGGCTCGTCGACGCCGACCGGTCTCGCTGCACCCGCGGGGCGGCCGACCGTCCTCTCTCCCTGTCCCGACGCGTCTCCGGTCCGCGTCCGGGCGGGCCGACTCACCCTCACTACAGGCTCCCGGGACACACGCCAACGCCGGCTGTCCGGGGTCTCTATCGGAGGCCGACGTCCCGTCGGCCCCGTGATGTTGATACCTCTCGTCGGGCGAGCCTGCC
>JBDGTD010000097.1:0-13260 GCA_042217165.1 Haloferacaceae archaeon
CAGGATGAACTGTTTGGATAGCTCGTTCCTCGTGGACTTCCTCGACCCCGAACAGGCGGCCCACGAGGCGGCGAAAGCGTGGATGGCGGAGCGGGCCGACGAGCAGTTCGCGACGCCCGCCGTCTGTGCGTTCGAGGTGCTTCGCGGGACGGCACGGCGCGGCGACGACCGGTTCGACCGCGCCGTGGGCTTCCTCCGGACGCTGGAGGTGATAGAACTCGGTCTCGCCGGAGCTATCGGCGCAGGTACTCTGGACGGCCGACTCCACGCCGACGGGGCGCCGCTCTCGGCTCGCGACACGCTCGTCGCGTCGCCGGCCCGCGAGCACGGCTACCGGCTCGTCACCCGCGACCGGGACTTCGCGGATGTCCCCGACCTGGATGTCGCCTTCTACGACGAGTAGGGCCGACGGCCGGCGACTTTTTGTTCGGTCGAACGAACAGTTCACCTGTCTGTCTCCATGTCGGTCCGCCGGTCGCTCACGCTCGCCGTCGAACTCCTCGGCGCCGTCGTCGTGCTCTCGCTGGTGATCGGTCAGCTCCTCGGCACACCCGTGGGTCTCTCGTACGTCGAGACGGGGAGCATGGAACCCACCCTCGACCCGGGCGACGGCTTCGTCGCGATCCCCTCACAACTCGCCGGGCCCGTCGAGGAGGGCGACGTGATCGTCTACCGCGCCGAGGAGATCCAGGGCGGCGGCCTCACGACTCACCGCGTCGTCGGCGAGACGGAGCGCGGCTACGTGACGAAGGGCGACGCCAACCCCTTCACCGACCAGGACGGCGGCGAGCCGCCGGTGAAGGAGGCCCAGATCGTCGCGCAGGCGCTCCAGGTCGGCGGTGCGGTGGTCGTGGTCCCGAATCTCGGGACCGTGGTCGTGGCCGTGCAGGGGGTTCTCTCGACCGTCCAGCGCCGGCTCGCCGCGACCCTCGGCACGCGCTCGCTCCTCGGCGCGCAGGGGCTCGCGTACATCTTTTTCGGCGTCACGCTCGCGTGGTACGTCGTCGGCGCGTGGCGCGAGCGCGGGTCGGAAGCGCGCGACCAGAGCCGGGACCGGGAGCGCAACCCGGGCGTCGACCCGCGGCTGTTCGCGGCCGGGTTCGCGCTCCTTCTCGTCTTCGGCGCGACGGCAGCGATGGTCGTCCCGGCCGGCACGCAGGAGTACACGGTCGTCAGCGCGGAGTTCGAGTCAGCGCGTCCGACGGTGATCCCGACCGGCGAGTCCGACTCGTTCTCGTATCCCGTCCCGAACGGCGGCGTCCTCCCCGTGATCACGTATCTCGAACCGGAGAGTGACGGGGTGGCCGTCGAGCCACAGCGGGTCCGGGTCGCCGGCGGCGAGACCGTCGACGCGACCGTCACGCTCCACGCACCCCCCGAAACCGGCGCGTACCGGCGGTACCTCGGCGAATACCGCTATCTCGCGCTCCTGCCGACCTCGACTATCGACGCGCTCTACCGCGCCCACCCGTGGGCACCGATCGTCGCTATCGACGCCCTGCTCGGCGTGCCGTTCTACCTCGCGGCCGTCCGACTGCTCGGCGGCGGGCGGGTGCGCCGCCGCGACCGCGACGGCCCCTCCGCGCTCGACCGGCTGTTCTCGCGGCTCCCCTGACCGGCTACGCCGACCAGTCGCTCACCACTCCGAGGTCGAGGTCGCCGTCGTCGCGGGGTTCTGGACCAGGGCCGTCCTCTACGCCGCCGACGCGGTGTTTCCCGCCGCACGGGCGGGCGAGGCCTCGCCCGCGGGGTCCGAGCGGAGCGTCGACGGCGAAAGACCGAGGTGTCCGCCCCGCCTGTCGCCGGCCATGAGCGTCGATATCGGCCGGTCGGTCGCGGACGCGACGTGTGTCGTGACGGGCGCGAGTTCCGGCATCGGCAGAGAGACGGCACGAGCGCTCGCGCGCGAGGGCGCGACCGTCGTCCTCGCGGCGCGCCGCGAGAGCCGCCTCTCGGAACTGGCCGTCGAACTGGAGCGCGAGCACGGCGTCGACGCCGCCGCCGTCCCGACGGACGTCACCGAGGCGGGCGCCGTCGCGGCGCTGATAGAGACGACCGTCGAGCGGTTCGGCGGGGTGGACCTCGTGGTCAGTAACGCCGGCGTCGCGGCCGGGAGCGACGTCGCCGAGATGGACACCGAGACCTACCGCCGGATGATGGCCGTCAACTGCGACGGGACCTTCTACGTCACGCGCGCCGCGCTCCCGCATCTCCGCGAGAGCGAGTGGGGCGGGCACCTCGTCTACGTCGGGAGCTTCGCCGGGCAGCACCCGCGACCGTTCAACCCCGTCTACGCCGCGACGAAGTGGTGGACCCGCGGGTTCGCGAAGTCCGTCGACGCACAGGTCGGCGACGACGTCGGCGTGACCGTCGTCAACCCCGCCGCGGTCCGGACGGAGTTCACGGTCGACGGCGAGCCGTTCGCGGACCGGTTCGACCCCGGCGAGGCCGTCGAACCGGCGGAGGTCGCGGCGGCGGTCGTCTACGCCGCGAGCCAGTCGCCCTCGGTCGTGACCGAACTCGACCTCTACGACCGCGACAAGCTGACGCTGTTCTGAGGGCAGGCTACACTACGCCACGCCCTCGCTCGACCGCCTTGCTCCGGCGGCCCCGCGCGCCCGCGCGGCGGGACGACAGCGGTCCGGCGCGACGGCTACCCCTCGCGCTCCGACAGACGGACCCGGACGCCGTCGTCGTCGAGTGACACTGTCACCTCGTCGACGGCCCTGACGTACTCGCTCGCGTGCGTCCCGGACCGGCGGACGCGCGTTCGCTCCTCGACGACCCCCGCCTCGACCAGCCGGTCCAGCTTCCGGTAGGCCGTCGACTGCGCGAGGTCACACGTCTCGGCGACTTCGCCGGCCGACAGCGCCCGCTCCCCGGTCGCCCGGAGGATGGCTCGACAGCCCTCGTCGTGGAGTACGTCGAGGACGGACTGGGCGTCACAGTCTCGCTCGGCCGGCCGGGTACTCGACTGTCTGCTCACGCCCGGTGGTACGGCCCGGGGCCACAGGAGTGGCGAGCCACAGTATCGGCGGGCTTTATATATCGTCGGGCAGCCTCGGCCCCGCGACGACGAGATGCTCGCGGAAGGCCGAAGGCGCGACCCCGAGGGCCGCGGCCACCGCCGTGGCGTTTGCCTCTCGCGGCCGGGCGAAGTAGCCCCTCTCGTGGGCCGTCTCCAGCACCTCGCGCTGGCGCGCGGTGAGGCGTCTCCGGTCGACCAGCACGCCGTCCTCCGGCGCCCGGATGTCGACCCCGGGACCCCGCCCGCGGGGCGTGGCGATCACGGCCCGGGGTTCGTCGTCGCCGGCCGCTCGCCCGCGCCGTCACCCTCGGCCCCAGGCCCTGCCGTGGGTGGCCGGTGAGAGCCGACGCCGGACTCCGGAGCCGGCCGGCTGCGGGTCTCGCGAGGCTTCAAAAAACCGAGGCGGATTCCCTGCCCCACCGGGGCGGGGAGGAAGCCAACACTCGCTGCCCCATACCAACCTTTTATTGGATGGCATCTCGACGGAGCAGCAGTGGTCGGCGGCCAACAGTTGTCGCCGGCTACGGGCCGCCGTCAACCGGCCCTTGAAGTCAGGGATGCCAACCCGTAACCGCCTGAGAGATCCGCTCGGGAACGACGCGGCGAGTCCACTGACAAGCCACGGGCCACCGCGCCCGTGGCAGTTGACTACGCTCGCCTTCCTCCACGGATCCGTGATCGACCGCCACACGCTGCGGGGACGAGGCCGATGACCGACGACCCGCACGCCGGCGGGGGACTGGTGACCGCGGGCACGCCGCTCTCGACGGCCGAGGCGGCGCTGGTCTGTGTCCACGGCCGCGGGTCGAGCGCCGAGAGCATCGTCACCGCCGTCGACGGCCTCGCCCGCTCTGGGGTCGGGCTGCTCGCGCCGCAGGCGGACCAGGACACCTGGTACCCGAACGGGTTCATGGACCCGGTGGAGACGAACGAGCCGCGGCGGACGTCCGCGCTCCGTGCCGTCGACCGGGCGGTGACGCGGGTCACGGAGTCGGGCGTCCCCCGCGAGCGGGTCCTGCTCCTCGGGTTCTCGCAGGGTGCCTGTATCGCCTGTGACTACGCCGCGCGCAATCCGACGCGCTACGGCGGGCTGGCGGCGCTGAGCGGCGGTCTGATCGGCGAACGGCTCCCGGACGACTACGCGGGCGACCTCGAGGACACCCCCGTCTTCTTCGGCTGTAGCGAGGGCGACTCGTGGATTCCCGAGGAGCGCGTCCACGAGTCCGCGGCCGTCTTCGAGGGCCTGAACGCCGACGTGACGACCCGGATCTACGACGGCGACGACCACCGGATCAACGGCGACGAGATGTCGGTTCTCGACGGGATGGTCGCGGCGCTGGTCGAGGACGACGCGTAGACGACCCCCGCCGAGCCGCCGTCCCGCCCGGCCGAACCCGGGCCGCCCGACGATCCGGGCCCGACGACCGCACGGGAGGACCGCGGCCACCAGAACGGTTAGGTCGGCGCGCCACGGACGACGACTGTGTCGACGCTCCCCGCCACCGTCCGCTACGGCGCCTCGACCGCCGCGGCGGTGATGCTGGTCGCGATTGCGTTCGTCTTCTTCCCGCCGGGCGAACTCCGGTGGTTCGTTCTCGCGCTCGCCGCGTTCGAACTGGTGGTGACGCCCCGGCTGATGAAACTGGACTGACCCCCGCACTCGGCGTGAGGATCACGACGCCGCGCCCGGCGTCCCGCGCTCGACTCCCCGGACCCGTGGCCCGGGCGTGAGAGAATGTGCCCGACCCGGAGCGGCCGCCTGCCGGCACGTCGACCGGCGGCGACCGCGGCCTACACGACCTCTTCGTCGCGCAACTCGGCGATCATCGCCTCGTCGTAGCCGAGTTCGCGTAACACCTCGTCGGTGTGTTCGCCGTGTTCCGGCCCGAGGTGGTCGACCCGTCCCGGCGTCTCGGAGAGCTTCGGCACCACGTTCTGGACGACCGCCTCCCCGAGGTCGTCGTCGGGAACCCGGACCATCGCCTCGCGGGCGCGAAAGTGTTCGTCGTCGAATACGTCCTCGACGTCGTAGGCGAAGCCGTAGGCCACGTCGTGGTCGTCGAACGCCGCTTCGACCTCCTCGCGGGTGCGCTCGCCCACCCAGTCGCGGACGATCTGGTTCACCTCCTCTCTGTGTTCGACCCGCTTCGCGTTGTCCGCGAACCGCTCTTCGTCCAGCAGGTCGTCGCGGTCCATCGCCCGGCAGAGCCGCTCCCAGATCGAGGGCGTGGAGGCGGTCATGGTCAGGTACTCTCCGTCTCTCGTCTCGTAGGTCGACGACGGCGCGACGTACATGTGGGTGTTCCCGTTCCGCGTTCTGACCTCGTCGATCTGGTCGTAGCCGATGGGGACGAACTCCAGCAGCCGGAAGAGCGACTCGTAGAGCGCGAGGTCGACCTCCTGGCCCTCGCCGCCGTTGACCTCGCGGTGGTAGACGGCCACGAGCGCGCCGAGCGCGCCGAAGATCCCTGAGACGCCGTCGGCGAGCGGGTAGCCCGGCGTCATCGGCGGGCCGTCCGCCTCGCCGACGAGGTTCGTCATCGAACTGATCGCACCCGCGATCCGGCCGAAGCCCGGCCGACTCGCGTACGGCCCGGTCTGGCCGAACCCCGAGATCCGAACCATGACGATGCCCTCGTTCACCTCCTTCAGGTCCTCGTAGCCCAGCCCCCAGTCCTCCATCGTGCCGGGCCGGAAGTTCTCCAGGAGGACGTCCGCCTCGCTCACGAGGTCTTTCACCACTTCTGCGCCCTTCTCGGTCGACATGTCGACGGTGACCGCGCGCTTGTTCCGGTCCGTGACCTTCCACCAGAGCGAGGTGCCGTCACGGTGGGGGGCGAGCTGGCGGAGCCCGTCGGCGTGCTCCGGATGTTCGATCTTGACCACCTCGGCGCCGAAGTCCGCGAGCAGCCCCGCCGCCATCGGCGCGGCGACGAGGTTGCCCGCGTCGACGACCGTCATCCCCTCGAGCGGGAGGGTGTCGCGGTCGGGCGCGAGGGGGAACGCGTCGTGCTGTGGGGCGTACTCGTGGTCGTCGTCGGACATGCCAGCGCCGTCGCCTCGGGGTCCGATAACTGTTGGCGTCTCCGTGGCTCGCTCTCCCCGCGCCAGCCGTACCCGTCCTGTCCTGCCGTGGAAAGGCCTAACACCCGGGTCTGACACCGGCAGGTATGGAGCTTCACGACCTCACGCTGCGCGAGGGCGACCAGATGCCCGACCGGTCGTACGACGCCGACGCGAAAGTCGAGGCGGCGCTGGCGCTCGACCGACTCGGGATCGCGGGGATACAGGCCGGCTTCCCGGCGACCGGCGAGGTAGACCGCGAGACGATCCGCCGGCTCGACGGGCGGGTCGACGCGAAGGTGACCGGCCTCGCCCGGGCGATCCCGGCGGACGTCGACAAGGTGGCCGACGCGGGAGCGGACGGCGTCGACGTCTTCACCTACCTCTCCGAGAAGCAGTTGAACCACGTCGTCGACAAGTCCCGCGAGGAGATGCTCGACGCGACGCTCGCGGCGGTCGACCACGCCCGCGACCGCGGACTCGCCGTCGAGGTAAGCCTCGTCGACTCGTTCCGGACCGACCTCGACGTGCAGGTCGACGCGCTGGAGCGGCTCTCGGACGTACCGGTCGTCAACCTCCCGGACTCCGTGGGTGCGGTGACGCCGCTCACCGTCTCGGAGCGGCTGTCGGCGCTCGGCGAGCGGGTCGACCTCTCGCGGGTCGGCGTCCACTTCCACGACGACCTGGGCTGTGCGGCGGCGAACACGCTCGTCGCGAAAGAGCAGGGCGTCCGGAAGGCCGACGTGGCGGTCGCCGCCCTCGGCGAGCGCGCGGGCAACACCCCGCTCGAACAGGTCGTCGTCGGCAGCACCGCAGACCGCGGCGACGACCTCGGCCTGCGCGTCGAGGACCTGATCCCGGCCTGCCGGGACGTGCTCGACGCGCTGGGCGAGGACGTCGACTCGCGGACCCCGATCCTCGGCGACGAGCCGGTGACCCACGAGTCGGGCATCCACACGACGGCGATGCTGGACGAGCCGAGCGCGTTCGAGCCGTTCGACCCCGCGCGGTTCGGCGGGAAGCGTCGCCTCCTCTTCGGGGCACAGAGCGGCCGCGGCGCGGCGACGGGCCTGCTGGAGCGGGCGGGCCTCGAGCCCACCGACGACCGGGTCGACCGGGCGCTCGACCTGTTCGCGGCGGAGGGGCCACTCGAGACCGAGGAGGCGGTTGCGCTGCTGGCAGAGCGGGTCGACTGAGCGGGGTACAGAGCGATCCGACACCGCGGACGTCCTGTGCCGCCCGCGGGCGGCGGAGACAGGCGCCGCTGGCCAGACTGACGGACTGGCTGAAAAACGGGTGAGCGGCCTACGCCGCGGCCGTCGCGGCCTCGACCAGTTCCTCGTAGTCCGGCTCCTCGGGCGGTTCGTCGGCGACCCACGCGTACGTGACCGTCCCCTCCTCGTCGAGGACGAAGACGGCGCGGTTCGCGACGCCGTGGAGGCCGATGCTCTCGATGTCGATCAGGACGCCGTAGTCCTCGATTGCGTCGCGTCCGGTGTCGCTCACGAGGTCGAACTCGAGGTCGTACTCGTCGCGGAAGGCGTTCAGCGAGAACGCGGAGTCCGCGCTGAGGCCGAGGACGGTCGCGCCCGCCTCCTCGAACTCGTCGAGGTGGTCCTGGAGCGCGACCATCTCGTTCGAGCACGGCGGGGTGAACGCGCCGGGGAAGAACGCGAGGACGACCGGTCCGTCGCCGAGGTGGTCAGCGAGGTCGAACTCCTCGACGTCGCCGTTCGCGAGCGTCGCGTGGAACGTGGGTGCGGTGTCGCCGGTCTGGGCCATCACCGGCCCGTACAACCGTAGCCGGAATAAACGCCACGACCCCGGGTCGTCAGGCCGAGGACTCGGACGCCTCTGCCTCGTAGACGACCTCGACGCGGACGGTGACGCTCACCGGCGCGGCGTCGAGGTCGGTGGGGGCGCTCGGCGTCGCGGTCGGCGTCGCCGCCGCGGCCTCGACAGCCGGGCGTGGTCCGTCCTCGCTCACGGTCCGGATCGTTCGGACGCCGGTGATGGTGAGGTTCTCCGTCGCGGCGAGTTGGCTCGCCTTCCTGCGCGCCGACGCCATGGCGCGCTGGCGGGCGGTCTCCCCGAGGCGCTCGCGGCGCTCTGCCGAGAGGGTGAACTCGACGCCGTCGATACTCGTCGCGCCGTTCCGGACCGCGGTGTCGATGACCGTCCCCACGCGGTCGGTGTCCTCGACGGTCACCCGGAAGCTGTGGGTCGCGCGGTAGCGCACCCGCGGTTCGCCGCCCTCCTGGCGAGGCCGCTCCAGGTCGCGGTCGATGTCGTACCGCGTCGTCGTGATCGCGTCCTCGTCGACCCCGGCCGCCATCAGCGCCTCGCGCATCCGCGAGACGTTCTCGGCCAGCGCCCGCCGCGCCGCGACGGCGTTCTCGTCGGTCGCGCGCACGCCGAG
Source organism: Haloferacaceae archaeon (assembly GCA_042217165.1). Lineage (GTDB taxonomy): Archaea > Halobacteriota > Halobacteria > Halobacteriales > Haloferacaceae > A07HB70. Next base: position 8,511 of record JBDGTD010000097.1, read on the forward strand.
CCTGACCACTGCCTGGTCGGCCGAGTCGGCGGCGCTCCCGGTCGCGGCAACGGCTATCTGTCGGCCGGAGGAGTCTGTCGCTCCGTCTCCCGCTGGCGTCGCCGCGCCGGCCCCGCCAGCGCCCGCACACCCGGCGGCGAGCACGAGGAGAGCCAGCGCGACGCTCGTCACGGTGCGTCGTGGCATCGGCTCCGCCGTCGACTCGCCCCAGAAAGTGCTTTGGGGAGGCGGTGGCCGGCGTTTTCGTCTCCGGCCGACCGGAAAGCCGATACCGCTCGGCGGCGGACAGGATCTCCGTGCGACGCCGCACGCTGCTCGCCACGCTCGGGGCGGCGCTCGTCGCGGGCTGTGGAGGCCGAGGAGAGGCGCCGGCCGGCACGTCGACACCGACACAGACGCCGATGTCGACATCGACATCGACATCGACATCGACGTCGACGTCGGGGGACGCACCCACGCCGGCGGCCGGGGCGACGCCGGCCGGCACGGCGACGGAGTCGAGCGCGAGCGTCGGGATCGAGGCGGTCGCGGAGCCGACCCACGGGCTCGGCGAGCGGTTCGTCGTCGACGGCCAGCCGCCGATCGCGTACACTTTCCACCGTTTCGCCCGCGCGGAGCGCCTCGGCCCGATCGGTCGCCGACCGGACCAGGGGGCGTTCCTCGTGGCCGAGTGTACGGTCGAGAACCTCGGGGGGTCGCCCGTCGTCGTCCCGATCAAAGACATCGTGCTCCGGGGCGGAGTGCGCCTGTTCGCCCGGCAGGACGACACGGACGCGGCCGCGGCGGACCGTCGCGTCGACCTGCCGCCGCTGACGAACGAGACGATCTTCCCGGGCACCCCGCTCCGCGGCGTCCTCGCCTACGACCTCCCCACGGACGGGGGCAACGACTACTACGTCCGGATCACGCCGCCGGGCGAGCCGGAGACGCCGGCCCACCGCGTGCCCGTCGGCCCGCTCGAGGCTCTGCCCGAACTCTCCTGAGTTCCCGAGCGGTCAGCCGAGCGGCTCGATCGCCGAGAGCGGCCCGAGTGGCAGGACGTGGGGCACCGGCCCGTCGACGTCCGGCGGCACGACGTGGAGCGAGAGCGTCCCTGCCCGTTCCGGGTCGAAATCGTAGACGACGACGCCGCGCACCGGTTCGTCGGGATAGAGCGTCGCGTTCGCGAGTGACGGCTCGCCGATCCGGTCGTCTTCGCCCGCGGCGTTGCTCGCCTCCGCAGAGGGGTACTCCCGGACCCCGCCCCGGAGGACGATACTCCGGAGGGGCACCGCGGTTCGCGCGCTCGTGCGGTTCTCGACTGTGAGGACGACCCCGACGTAGACTCCCTCGGCGGGAACGCCGTCGAACCGGCCGACCGTCTCCGACCGAAAGGCGCTGTGGACGACGTAGCGAAACTCCGTCGACGCCCCCGAGACGACGAACGACTCCCCGAACTCGTGGGTCGGATAGGGAGTCGCCGTCGACGTCGGTGTCGGCGTCGTGGTGGGCGTAGGTGTCTCCGTCGGCGTCGGCGTGGGTGTCGCCGTCGCCGTCTCGGTCGTGGCCGCCGCCGGGGTCTCCGTCGTCGCCGCCTCGATCGTCTGCTCTTGCGGGCCGTCCTGTAACCCCGACGCGCCGAGTACGTACCCGGCCAGTCCCCCCGCGACCGCGCTCCCGACCGCGACGAGCAGACTCCGACGTTCCATGCCACCGGGACGACCCGGAGGGGGATTGTGTCTGTCGGTTCCTCGCGTCGAGGCGAGACGTCCGCGACGGTCGTGGGCCTCGTCGCAGCACACTCCGGCGCGGACGTCGAGCGCGCCGAACGGGCGGTACTCGGGGACGTCCGCCGGTAGCTCACACGTAACGAGTGGACGCCCACCCGTTCACAGAGGACCAGTGCCTCGCCCGGCGGTCGTCGTCTCGTCTCGCCTCGACGACGGTGACCCGACGGCGCCCGTTACTCCACTGGCGTCGTCGTCGTCCCCGTCTGCTCGACGATGACGAACAGGTGGCTGAACGGCGCGTCGGCGTCCTCGGTGTTCCCGTGCCAGTGTTCCTCGCCCGGCGGAAAGAGGATCAGGTCGCCCTCGCTCGCCGTCTGCTCCTCGTCTCGCGTCGCCACGACGCCCGTCCCTTTTGTCACGTACAGGATCTGGACGCCGTCGTGTGTGTGGAACTTCGTCCGTTCGCCGGGCCGAAAGGTCACCTCGGACGACCGAACCGTCTTGTCCTCGTACTCGGTGCTGAGCCCCTCGCGCAGGAGCGCCGTCGACTCCTGAACCGGGCCGGCCATCTCGACGGAGTCGGTCGACGGAATACTAGTGACATCCATGCGGCCTTCGGTTCGTCGGACTCCGAGAATAGCGTTGGGGTGGTCAGACGGCTCGCCACGGTGTCGGAGGCAGAGCCAGGATCAGACGGACGCCCGACGAGAGACGACCCACGGGTCTCCCGCCCGCCAGTCGGGACAGAGACGTTCCGGGATCGCTCGCCCGCCGCCTCGACCAGTCCGAAGCCGGCGAGCGTGGCGGGAGCGACGAGGCACCACCGTCTCCACGGCCTCGACGACCGCGGGGTAGCCGGGGGGATCCTCGAGCAGATCACCACCGAGTACACGAACGAGGGGACTCCCGGATCGCACTCTGGGCCTCGGAGAGCGCGTCACCGATGGTACGGGCGTCCCCGAGTCGGCCGACTGGGCGCCGTCGACGACCAGTCGGGATCACGACCCCGCGGAGATACCCGACTGTGAGGACGACATCCGGCCGATGCTCGACGCGGCGCTGACCGCCCGCGACGCCCTGCCCATCGCCGTCGGGTGAGACGCCGGCACTCCCGGCGACGAACCCTCGATCCCCGCATCGGCGACGCTACGGACCGCGAGTACGGCCTCCAGACCGCCGCCGACGGGCGCCGGGGACAACGATCACGCCGAACACTGCCGTCCCGTACCTGAACTGGCGGCTAACGCCATCCGCGGGCCGACCCCGACGTGATCGAGACAGCGCGGCGGTTCGTCGACGTGACTGACGACCCAGACTCCGTCGCACCTCTCGTCTCGTCGCCGCGGTCGAGTTCGCGCCGGAGCGTTCGGGGTCGCCGCCGCACCCGTCGAGGGCGACGAGCGCGCCCACGTAAACGGGTCGGTGCCGTACTCGACGATCCGACCCAGCGTCTCGCGGTGCTCGCGAACGACGACAGAACTCGTGTGAGCCCTCGCCGACCGGCTCAGCCCCGCGGGTCGGCTCGCGATCCTCCCCGGGGAGTACGACGAACTCACCGACGAGTGCGAGACGCTCCGCCTCTCTGGCGGGCGCGAGCGCCCGCCCGGCTGCGCTGCGACTGATGATTCGACAATCGGTGCGGACCCGGCACATGTGGAAGACTCAACTGACTTCGGCCGTAACGGAGAGACACGATGACACCCGAGGGATTGGTTCTCGACGTCGACGACTGGGCGAACCGACACGACTGTCCCGAGTGTGGCGCTGACTGGGATGCCGACAAGCGAAACGGGCGGGTCTACTGCACGGACTGCGGTTCGGACGTGACGCCGACAGTAACCGGAAAGCCCTGATCGTCCGGGGAAGAGTTGCGACGCCCCCTCGCGGGGAGACGCAGTCGTACTCCTGTGGCCGTCCTTCTCGCACGAACCGATCCGGTGTGACCTGTGGCGCGTCACGGTGTGCTATCGGTTCACCGAACGCACGACCCTGTGAGTTGACTCAACTCTGATCTTGTCCCAAACCCGGAGTTATGACCGACGAGCAGCGAGGGGCAGGTGTGAATGTACGACCCGATCGGTCCTGGATTCTACTACCTGTGGTCTTCGGGGCTTGCGGGCTTGGTGGGGTTAGCGCGGATCTATCTTAAATCAGCGAGAGAATCCTGCCGTTCACGGCAGGCGTGAATCGCGTCCGCTCCGGGGAGCCTTCTACGAAGACAGGCAGGCCGGATATTCCACGTTCACTTTCACTCCGCCAGGTCACTCCTTATCACCCTCACACACAACGAGTTCTGTATGGCGAATCAGGTCACTCGCACCTACGTTGCATCCATCCGCAACCACCAGCAGGTGCGTGAGGACCTCGATTCGCTCGGGTTTGCCGTCATCAGAACGGCTTTGCCGTTCTGATTGGCTCACGAGAGCTCCGCTCTCGTGAACGCCTCGAAACTCTGGAACGTCGCCCGGTGGACCTGCGACCGGATCTGGACGGAAATCGGTACCATCCCAGACGACGGTGTTCTCAGATCGTACCTCAAGAGTCACGAACGCTACGCGGATTTGAACGCACAATCCAGTCAGACAATTCTCGAAGAATTGACTGAAGCGTTCGACTCATGGTATACGCTCCGTGGGAACGGCGATGAGAACGCGAACCCACCCGGCTACCGCAAACATGGCGACGACCACCCACGCTCGACGGTCACGTTCAAAGAGGACGGATTCAAACACGACCTCGACCACAACCAGATTCGGCTCTCGAAAGGACGGAACCTGAAAGATGGGCGGCGAGACTTCATTCTTTGCGAGTACGCCGCCGACCCGGACGTGGACGTACAGAACGTCCAGCAAGTCCGGGCGGTCTGGACCGGCACCGAATGGGAGTTGCACATCGTCTGTCGCGTCGAGATAGCCGAGTCAGACCCACCTGGTGACCGGGTGGCCGGTATCGACCTCGGTATCTGCAACTTCGCCGCCGTTGCGGTTGGCGATGAGGCCCTGTTGTATCCCGGTGGCGCTCTCGAGGAGGACGAGTATTAC